>JBKOVT010000141.1:0-32283 GCA_046724035.1 Pseudomonadota bacterium
TGGGGTCGCGCTGATCGTGGAACTGCTGATCGCGGAGGGCATTCTCGATCGCGAGAATCTTCTGCTTCTTCTAGGCCAATTTGAGGCCGCCGCGCCGGGTTGGCGCAAAACGGCCCTCGCCGGCCTGCGAGCGTTTATCGAGCGCGGTTTGCCGATAGACCTGTAGCGGTGACGACCTGAGCCGCTATCGCTCTAGTACGAGCGGGGCGGCTCGTAAGGCGGCGGATTGTAGGGCGGCTGCTCGTCGCGGTCGCGGTAAGAGCGCTGCTCGTCGCGATAGGGCGGCTGCTCGTCGCTGGGCGGCGGCTGCGGCGTGTGCACCTGGACCTGCACCGGCGGCACCCGCCCCTCGTCGCCGTCGCGCTGCCGTCCATCTCCTTGGCCATCCCCCTGGCCATCGCCGGCATTCATGTCGAGATCGGCCGGGGTTGTCGGGCGCGGCTGGCCGTGCTGTTGGCCCTCGCCTTGCGCATTCATGATGCGGAAATAATGCTCGGCGTGCTGGTAGAGGTTTTCTGCCGCGACCCGGTCGCCGCTCGTCTGCGCCTCCCGCGCCATCGCGATATAGCGCTCGAACACCTGATACGCGTTGCCGCGTATCTTGACGCTCGGGCCGTTGCTCTCAAAGCTCTGGGAGCGATGCGGCGGGCGTGGTCCTCCGCCTCCGCCGCCACGGTTATGATGCGGCATGCCGCCGCCGTTGCGGCCGCGTGATCGGTTCTTTTGTCCTGGCCTCATGACACCTGTCTAATCGCGATTAAACACCGGGACTCTAGGTCCAGTGGGAGCGCTGCGGCTTAGCCTATCGGCGGCCGATGTTGCGTCTGCAAAGCGCGTGCGTCGCGAAGCTCCCCAGCGAGGGGCAGCCTAGTCGGGACGGCGGGCTATTCCAACCCTTTTTCTTGGTTATCGCCGATCCCGTTGCGGCGCCGGGTCCTAATGGCGGGCTCGATCTGAGCCCAGGCGGCATGCGAGGACGACCCGCGCTATCCCCGCAAGATCGGGAGCGACCCGCTCGACCGCAAGGCCCCCCGCCCGAATGATTTCGACGACCGAATCGGCTTGGCCCGCCCCGATCTCCGTCGCCAGGAGCCCGCCCGGCACGAGGAGCCGGGGCACATCCCGCGCGATCGCGCGATACGCCTCGAGCCCGTCGGCGCCGCCATCGAGGGCGCGGCGCGGATCGTGGTCGCGCACCTCCGGCATCAGCGCGGCGAGCTCGCCCGTCGCGATATAGGGCGGGTTGGCGACAATGGCGTCGAACTCGCCGGCCAAACCCGCGGCCCAATCCCCGGCGACAAAAAACGCTCGCTCGCCGAGGCCGAGCCGCGCCGCGTTGTGCCGCGCCGCCATCGCCGCGCCGGGCGCGAGATCGACGCCGATCCCGCTCGCCTTCCTGTATTCCGACAGCAGCGCCAGCAGCAGGCAGCCGCTGCCGGTGCCGAGATCGAGAAAGCGGTACGGCTTGTCGCGGTCGCCGAGCCGCGCCAACACCGCCTCGACAACCGTCTCGGTTTCCGGACGCGGGTCGAGCGTCTCCGGCGACAACACAAATTCGAGGCCCCGGAATTCGCGCCGGCCGATAATGCGGCTCAACGGCTCGCGCGCCGCGACGCGCTCGGCCATCGCGGCGATCCGGGCGTGTTCCTCGGCATCCAGCATGCGCTGCGGGTGCGCGAATACCTCGGCCGGCGATAATCCCAAGGCCGCGACAAAAATCCGCCGCGCCTGGCGCCGCGGCTCGTCCACCCCCGCCGCCATCAGCCCGGCGGCGCATTGATCCAGCACCTCCCCGACCGTCGCCCCCGCAGTGCCAAGCCCCTCTCCCGCATTGCGGGTTAAGCCCCTCTCCCGCACCGCGGGAGAGGGAGGGGCCCGGCGCGAAGCGACGAGAGGGTGAGGGTCGCCGTTACCCGTCACGCGGCGGCCATCGAGAGCTTCTGGGCGCGGTCGGCGGCCGAGAGCGCATCGACGATCTCATCAAGCGCCTCGCCCGAGAGGATCTTGTCGATCTTGTAGAGCGTCAGGTTGATGCGGTGATCGGTGACCCGCCCCTGCGGGAAATTATAGGTGCGGATGCGCTCGGAGCGGTCCCCCGAGCCGACCTGGCTCTTGCGGTCGGCGGCCCGCGCCGCATCGCGCGCCTGCCGCTCCGCCTCGTAGAGCCGGGCGCGCAACACCTTGAGCGCGCGCGCCTTGTTCTTGTGCTGCGATTTTTCGTCCTGCTGGATGACGACGAGCCCGGTCGGCAGATGCGTGATGCGGACCGCGCTGTCGGTCGTGTTGACCGACTGGCCGCCCGGCCCCGAGGAGCGGAAGACGTCGATGCGCAGATCCTTGTCGTCGATCTGGATGTCCACCTCCTCGGCCTCGGGCAGGACCGCGACCGTCGCGGCCGACGTATGGACGCGGCCCGAGGCCTCGGTTTCCGGCACGCGCTGGACGCGGTGCACCCCCGATTCGAATTTGAGGCGGGCAAAGACATTGCGCCCGGTGATCGAGGCGGCCGCTTCCTTAAAGCCGCCGAGCCCGGTCTCCGACAGGTCCAAAAGCTCGAAGCGCCAGCCTTTCAGCGCGGCATAGCGCTGGTACATGCGGAACAATTCGGCGGCAAACAACGCCGCCTCTTCACCGCCGGTGCCCGCACGCACTTCGAGGATCGCATTGCGCTCGTCATCCTCGTCGCGCGGCAACAGCGCCGTCCTGACCTGCGCCTCCAGCTCGGGGAGGCGCTGCTTGATGCTGCGCATCTCCTCTTCGGCTAGCGCCTTCAACTCAGGATCGGCATCCGCTTTGGCCATCTCTTCGGCGGCAGCCAATTCGCCCTGCGCGCGCCGCAACGCCTCGATACCTTCGACGATCGGCGACAACTCACTGTATTCCTTCGAAAATTTGACGAAATCGCCACCGCTCAGCGCGCCGCCGGAGAGCGAATGACTTAGTTCGTCGCGGCGGCGCACCAGTTCGTCGAGACGCGCTTCGAGCGCGGGTTCCATGCCGATGTCCTTCAGCCCGCGAGCGCCTTGAGGCGCGCCGGCAATTCGCCAAGGGGCACAAGCTCCTGCGCGCCGCTGTCGAGGTCGCGTAACGTCGCCGCGTTCTGCGCCAGCTCATTGTCGCCGATCAGCACCGCGGCGTGGGCACCAATCCGGTCGGCCCGCCGCATGCGACGCTGCAAATTGCCGCTATAGGTCAGCTCGACGGCAAGACCGGCGTTGCGCAATGCCTCGCCGAGCGTCAGCGCGGCGCGCTCGGCGGCTTCGCCGAGCGGCACCAGCGCGATCGGCCGCGCCGGCGGCGGCGGCTCGTCGATCAACATCGCCAGCCGTTCGATACCGGCCGCCCAGCCGACCCCGGGCATCGCCGGCCCGCCCATCACCTCCACGAGTCCGTCATAGCGCCCGCCCGCCAGCACGGTTCCCTGCGCGCCGAGATCGGTCGTGACGAACTCGAAGACGGTGTGCGTGTAATAGTCAAGGCCGCGCACCACCCGGGGATTTTCACGGCAGTCGATGCGGAGCGATCCGAGCCCGTCCTTCACCCGCGCAAAGAACTCGCGCGAGGGCTCGTTCAAATAGAGCCCGAAGGCGGGCGCCCCGCTGTTGATCCGGATGTCACCGGAATCCTTCGAATCGAGGATGCGCAGCGGGTTGCTGTCGAGGCGGCGCTGGCTGTCTTCCGACAATTCGGCGCGACGCTGCGTGTAATAATCGACCAGCGCGCCGCGGTAGCGCGCCCGGCTCTCGGGATCGCCAAGCGTGTTGATTTCGAGTGTCACCCGGTCACCGATGCCGAGCGCCTGAAGAATGCGGTGCCCGAGCGCGATGACCTCGATATCGGCCTGCGGCTGCGCGACTCCCAACAGCTCGACGCCGATCTGATGAAACTGGCGAAAGCGCCCCTTTTGCGGCCGCTCATAGCGAAACATCGGGCCGCTATAGAAGAATTTGAGCGGCGTCGATTGTGTCAGCCCGTTCGACAAGACCGCGCGGACGACGCCGGCGGTGTTCTCCGGCCGCAATGTGATCTCTTCGCCGCCGCGATCGGTGAAGGTATACATCTCCTTCGCGACGATATCGGTGTGCTCGCCGATCGGCCGTGCGAAGACCTCGGTGAATTCGAAGACCGGCGTCGCGATCTCGGCAAAGCCGTAGAGCCGCGCCTGGTCGCGCGCCGTGTCGCTGACCCGGCGATGACGGCGCATCGTCTCGGGCAGCAGGTCCTGCGTGCCGCGCGCCGGCTGCAATTCTGGCATTGGCGAAAACACTCCCGGCCGCGCGGCTTCCTCGGGCCGCGGCTGTCACATACAGGTCTAAGGATGGGGTGTTACGGCGGCGCTCTCAAGCGCCGCAGCAGGGCCCCGCGTTCCGGGACGCAGTTTATTCGCTTGCCGGTGCCGGCGCGAGTATGGAGCCGAGCGGCGAGGCGGGGTCGACCGCGCGGCGGCTCCGGAGCCGGATCGCTGTCCCCGGTGCCTCGTAACGGTGATCGAGACCGGCCTTTTCGGCGAGCCGCTGCGCCGCCTCGGATTCATAGGCGCCCGCAAAATAGACGACCGCATCGGGCACGCGGTCGCCGCTCTCCCAGACGGTCTCGCTCTTCGCAAACCCATCCGGCACGAGCCCGAGCACGCTGCCATCGACCATGACCGCGCCGAGCACTGCCTTGGCACGCACGATCTGCCCCAACGCGTTGTCTGTGGCTGCCTGGCGCGCCAAAGAAGGAGGCGACCAAAACCCAGCCGGCAATGCCATATGACCGGGATTGGCCTGGTACCCGAGCGCGGTGAATGACGCCCCGATCATCGCGGCAAAACCGAGCACCGTTGGAACCGCGGCGCTTGGCACGGCCCGCTGCCGCCGCTCGGCAAGCACGGCGAGCAGCGGCCAGAAGCTCGCGATCAGAAAAGGGTATGCGTAGTAGCCGGACAAGGTGCCAGCGATATCGCTCTCGGCCATGAGATGCAGCGCGGCCCAGGGCGAAAACGCGGCATAGCTGAGCACGAGATAAGGATCGCCGGTCCGCACTGCCCAGAACAGCGCGATCAACGCCGGCAGCACGATATAGGTCCGGAATTGCAGATAGCCGAGCAGGCGCTCGCGGAGAACAGGAAGCGAGATCTTCCCGAAAGCCGGCTCGCCGAGATAGATCCGCGCGAAGGAGGATTGGTGCTCGAATATCGCGTGCTGCAGCGCCAGCGCGCCGATGCTGTAGCCGAGTGCGAGCAGCGCAAAAGCGATCTCATGCCGCTGCTCATGCCAGCCGATGCCGCGCCACCGGTTCAACCCGATCAGCAGAAACAGGATCGCGAACAGGTGAAACCCCGCATCCTCGCGCGTCGCGAGACAGATCGCGAAACAGATCGCGGCCACGGCCAGGCGGGCTTGCGACAAGGCGACAAAGAACAGCAGCGCCATGCTGACGATCAGCAGCTCGAAATGCGGATAGCGCGCGATCGCCAGAGCCAGCCCATTGAACGAAAAGGCGAGCGCCAGCACAGCGGCGATCGTGACCCCGATCGGCGTGCGCAGCCGGTATCCCGAATAGAGCGCCCAGAACACCGCCAGCCCGGGCAGCGCGTGGCAGAGGCCGCTGAACAGCGCGAAAAATTGCGGCCCAGTCAGCGCCAGAAGGCGCCGGATCGGCGACAGCGCGACAAATATCGGCGTGACATGGATCGCGAAAAAGCTGTCGTCGCTCATAATCGGCGGCACCGGCAGCCGCGGATCGCTTGCGCCGACGAGGAACGCCAAAAGACCGGAGTCCCAGAGGAAGCCGCCTTTGACGTAGAAATGATAGAGGATGAGCGTGGCATACGCGGCGAACGGGATGATCCCGACCGCCAGGGCCGCAGACCACATCACGGATCGCTGGACCGCCCGGCCCTCGGTCAGCCATGCGGCGAGCTGTGCCGGGCCGATGCTCGGCGCGTCATGCCCGATCCCGGCAGCGCCGCGGGCAAACACACGTCGGGCTAGATCGATCGCCGCGCTCATTGCTTCTCAGAGAAGCACAGAGGCGTTTCCGCAAAATTAACGATGCTGAAGCCGCGCCTCAGCGCCGCGGTTTCAGGCGTAATGTGCGGATCTCGAACGGCCGGAAATCGAGACGCAGCGCGCCGCCGGAAACATCCAGCGGCTTCGGCTCCTCCTCGATCAGATTGGTTTCCGCCGCTTCGGCGAGCGCAAAGCCGCAGGCGAGTTCGGCGCGGGTCGAGGCGCCCACCGCTTCATAAAGCCGCACGACGAGCCCTTGCCCATCCTCGGCCTGCTTGACGGTTTCGATGACGATTTCGGGCGCGTCGATCCGAAACCACGCGACCGATGACGCGAGCTTCTCGCCGCCCGGCCTTTCGGAGAGCACCCGCAGCGGAACGTTCAGCTCGTACCCGGCGCGCATGACGCCGCCCGCAACATGGTCACCCTGATGCGGGTAGAGCGAATAGGTGAAACGATGCTCGGTGCGGTCGGCTACCGGATCGGGATGGCCCGGGCTGCGCAACAGATTGAGGTCGAGCACATTCCCCTGCACGCGATGCCCGTATTTGCAGTCGTTCAATAGCGCGACACCATAGCCGCGATCGGAAATGTCGATCCATTTATGAGCGCAGATCTCGAACTTCGCCCAATCGGCCGGCGTGTTCGTATGCGTCGGGCGGTGGATCGAGCCAAACTGGATGTCGCAAGTCGCTTCGTTTGCGCTGACCGCCGGAACAAAGCTCGTGCGCAGCATCTTGCCCGACTCGCGCCAATCGACGGTGGTCACGAAATCGACCCGCCGGCTGCCGGCCAACAGAACGACTTCCTGCCGCAGCGTCGAATTGCCGATGCGATAGGTATGGCAGAGCGCGGCGCGCGGCCCATCTCGCACGATCTCGGTCGCGTGCAGCCGCGGCCGCTTGGGCGCGCGCTCGCGGTAATTCATCGGGATATCCCAGGCGTCGCCGTCGTCCTGGTAAACGGCGAGCAGATTCCCGAGCATGCCGGGCGCGAGCGCTTCGCGGGCCGCCTCTTTGTCGAAGCACGAGACGATCGCGCCGCTCTTGTCGAAGGCGATCCGCAATTTGTCGTTTTCCAGCAGCGACCCGGAAACGATCGGCGCCTCGAAAGGTGACTCGGCCGCGGCATCGACGACCCCATAGCCGAGCGACGGCACCTTCGCCTTGATCCAGCGCTCGTCGCGTTTCAGCCATTCCTCGCGATCCCAGGACAGGCTGTTGAGGACGACGACCGCCTCCTCAAACCGCGGCCGCGCGATCTGCCGGCACAAGGCTGCATCCGTCACGGCGGTCAGTTCCTCGACCTCGCGCGTCAAGACACCGTAGCGCGCCAGCGCCTCGTCATAGACGCGGGTGATCGAGGAGCCCGGCAGGATGTCGTGAAACTGATAGAGCAATACTTCCTTCCAGATGCGCTCCAACGCCGTATGCGGGTAAAATGCACCGGCGAACTCGGCCGCCATTGCCGCGGCGAACTCCAGCTCGCGCAACGCCAATTCCAGCTTGCGGTTGTAGCGCTTCGATCGGCCCTGCGTCGTATACGTCCCCTGGTGACGTTCCAGGTAGAGTTCGCCGGCCCAGGTCGCGTAGCGCTCGCTGCCCCTCTCGATATGCCGGAAGAATTCCTCCGCGGGGCGCTGCACGACCGGCGGCAGCCCGTCGAGGTCTTTTTCGCGCGCCAGGCGTTCGAGATGTTCTTCGCCGGGGCCGCCGCCGCCATCACCGATGCCGAACAGCATCAGGCAGCTGTCCGACACGTCCTTGTCGATAAAGCGCTCGGCGGCTTTCGCCAGCGCGGCGGGTGAGCCGGAGCTGTTGTAGGTGTCTTCGGGCGGCATGTGCGCCAGCACCGCCGATCCGTCGATGCCCTCCCACCAAAACGTATGATGCGGGTGCCGCGTCACCCAATTCCACGACAGCTTCTGCGTCATGAAATGGCGCACGCCCGATTTCGCCAGCAGCTGCGGCAAGGACCCGCTGTAGCCGAACACATCCGGCTGCCACAGGCACACCGGGTCCTTGCCGAATTCCTCGCGGAAGAAGCGCTTGCCGTAGAGGATCTGCCGGATCAGCGACTCGCCGCTCGGGACGTTGATATCGGATTCGACCCACATCGCCCCCTGCACCTCCCAGCGCCCTTCAGCGACGCGCTGTTTGATGCCCTGATAGACCGACGGGTAGTGCTCCCTCACCCACGCATATTGCTGCGGCTGACTGGCGCCAAAAATGTAATCGGGATAACGCTCCAGCATGGTAAGCGCGGTCGCGAAGGTGCGGCCGGATTTGCGAATGGTCTCGCGGATCGGCCAAAGCCAGGCGAGATCCATATGCGCGTGCCCGACCGCCCAGACCGTCAGCGGCGCGGCTTTGTTGCGGCGGGCGAGTTCCGGGCGCAATACCGCGCGCGCCGCGGCGGCTTCCTCTTTGGTGAAATCGTGCAGCAGCGCGCCGGCGCGGTCCAAGGTGCGGCGCAGCTGGACCGCCCGGCCGCTGTCTTCGGGCAATTGCCGCAGCAGAGCGTGCAGCATCTCAAAATCGTACTGCAGCGCGTGCAGATCGGGGTTGCGGATCGCGATCGCCGCTTCCTGCAATACGCCGTTATTGCGCCGGACACCGAAGAGATCGTTGGCGCCGGCCTCGACCCAGAGATCGACCGCCTCACCCCCCGCCGCATTGCCGCGGAACGGCACCACCCGCTTTCCCGGCTCGCCGAGCTCACGCGAGAAGCCGGAGCTGATGCTGGTCAGCCCCAGCACCGGCCGGCCGCCCTCGTCGGCAACGCATCCCTCGCCGCTCAGATCGATCAGCAGCACGATGTTCGTGCCGGCAGCGGCCGCAGGCACCGTGCCGGTGAAATGGAACCAGGCGCAGTCGAACGCCGCCTTGCTCCAATGCTGGCCCGGGCGCAGCACGAGCTTGCGCCCCTGCCGCCGCTCCGCGAATGGCACCGGCTCCGGCGTCACCCAGGCGGTGGCGCGCAATTCCGCGATGGGCGTGTAGACGGCCGCCTTGATCGCCTGCTCTATATCGGCGAGCGAGCGGGCCGTCGTCACAGAAGAGTCAGGCATTCCTCATTATCCCTGGCCCGCCCCGCGGCGCGCGGCCCCGCCGCAACGGTTCCGGAATACCGCTGCTTTGGCAAGACCTGCGTCGTGCAGCCGCTGGCTGCACCGCGCAGCCGATGCCGTCGACGCCTTTCCCCGAAGCGAGCCGCAGTCTAGAGTCGCGCTCCGCGCGGCTGGACACCTGCCGGCGGGCCTCATTCAGAACACTGCGCACTAGACCCGCTTGATCATCGCCGCAAAGTCTCGGCCGTCCCGGATCCCAAAAACGCCGCCGGCCGCGGACAGCAACCTCGTGCCTTTGACAAAAGAGCGGCATTGGGTCCTCGCCGCGCTGCTCGGGATCGTGCTGCTCTCGATCGGGCTGCGGCTCGTGCCGGTCCTATTCGTGCCGAGCCTCAATTGGGACGACGAGATCTTTCAGGCGACCGAGCCGGCCCACCGGCTCGTCTTCGGCTACGGCATCGTGCCCTGGGAATTTCAGCTCGGCACGCGCTCCTGGATCTTGCCCGGGACGATCGCCGGGCTGATGCAGTTGTCGCGCCTGATCGGCGACGGACCGGCTTATTATCTGCCGCTGATTGCCGCTGCCTTCGCGCTTCTCGCCACCGCGCCGGTTATGTGCTGCTTCCTGTGGGCGCGCCGCTGGTATCGACCGGTCGCCGCGCTCGCCGGCGCATCAGTGGTCGCGGTCGCGCCGGAGCTCATCTATTTCGGCGGCCGGGCGCTGACAGAGGTCGTCGCGGCGCATATCCTCATCATCGGTTGCTGGCTGCTCGATCCGGGTTATCCGGTCACCTCGCGGCGGCGGCTGTTTGCGTCCGGCCTGTTGTTCGGGCTCGTCTGCCTGCTGCGCATTCAGGTCGCGCCGGCCGTCGCGATCATCATCTTGTGGCCGCTCTCGCGCGAATGGCGGAACCGGTTGCCGGCGTTGCTGGGCGGCGTGCTCGCGGCGATCGCGCTCGGTGCCGTCCTCGATTGGGCGACGCTCGGCTATCCGCTCGCCTCGCTCGGGCGCAGCCTGCTCTACAACCTCGTCTACGGGGTCGGCAGCGAGTTCGGCACCTGGCCGTGGGATTATTACCTCCTCGCGGAAACGATTATCTGGCCGCCGGCCATCGTCCTGGCGCTGGTCGCGGTGTTCGGCGCGCGCCGATTACCGGCACTGTTTATCGCCGCCGCCGTGATCGTCGCGATCCATTCCGCAATCCCGCACAAGGAATATCGCTTTATCTATCCCGCGACTGTGCTGCTGATGGTCCTTGCCGGGACCGGCGCCGCGCAGCTGGTGGAGTGGGGAACCCGGGCATTCACCGGCCGCGGCGTCCGCGCCGGTATCGCAGTCACGGCCTCCGCCGCCGCCGTCTTGGCCTATTGGGGATTGACCGCGCTTCAGGTGTGGACGAGCGATGCCTTCGCGGGGCTGCGCAATCGCGGGCATGACAATCTCGTCGCGGAAACTTTCGCTGCGCGCCTGCCGGCGGTCTGCGGGCTCGGCCTCTACGGCAGCACGCCGGGCTTCGACTGGACGGTATATGGCGGCTACACCTATCTGCATCGCCCGGTACCGATCTATTCGCCAAAGGACGCCGCTGACCTCGCCACGACAGCACCGGCTTTCGACACGCTGCTCTACACCGCCGCGCCGCCGCCGGAGCTCGGCTTTGCGCCGCTCGCCTGCTTTGGCAAAACCTGCGTCGCCCGGCGGCCCGGCAGCTGCAGCGCGCAGCCGATGCCGCCGATGCCCTTCCCGCAGGGTGTCCTCCCGCTGCGGCCGCCACCGGAACGCTTTGAGGCATCGCCGGCAAGCCTGCGCGAACAGCCCCGGCGCTAAGTACGCGCAAACCGCTCCTTAACCTTGCTCTAACCGCGCCCCCTTTAGTCTTCGGGCGCCGTGATGCCCGACCCTCGCAGACCATCGGAAACGCCGTTTGGCGCAATGGGCGCTCTGCTGACGCGGCCGCGCCTCGCGCGCGGTTGCGCCGTGCTGTTGGCGCTCGAGATCGCCGTCTTTCTATTCCTGATCGCCGGCACGCATGGCTGGATCGTCCCGCTCGACCGCGCGACGACGACGGATTTCGCGAGCTTCTATGCCGCCGGCAAGCTGGCCGCCGGCGGGACCCCGGCACTCGCCTACGACCAGCCGGCGCATCACGCGACGGAGCAAGCGGTCACCGCGCCGGGCGTCGAATACCAGTTCTTCAACTACCCACCGGTCTATCTCCTCCTCTGCGCGGCGCTCGCGCAATTGCCCTATCTCATCGCTTTCGTGCTCTTCATCACCGCGACCCTCGTCTTTTATCTCGCGGTCGCGCGCCGCATTCTCGGCGACCACAGCCTCGCCGCTGCCATCATGCTGCTAGCGTTCCCAATGGTGTTTTGGACGATGGGCCTCGGCCAGAACGCCTTCCTGACTGCCGCGCTGTTCGGCCTCGCGACCGTGCTGATCGACAGCCGGCCGATCGCCGCCGGCCTTCTGTTTGGCCTTCTCTGCTACAAGCCGCATTTCGGCGTGCTCGTGCCGATCGCGCTCGCCGCCGGTGGGTATTGGCGCAGCTTTCTTGCCGCCGGATGCAGCGCCGGAGCGCTAGCGCTTGCCTCGCTCGCGCTGTTCGGCTGGGAGACTTGGCAGGCTTTCTTCGTGACGGCCGGCGCCGCTCATGCCGTCTATGAAAGCGGCCGCATCCTGTTCGCCGGCTTCGCCAATCCGTTTGGCGCGGTGCGTCTTCTGGGCGGCCCGGTTGCGCTCGCCTATGCGGTGCAAGGGCTGGCGAGCCTCGCCGCCGCCGCGCTCGTGCTCGTCGTCTGGCGCTATCGCCTGAGCCTGCCGCTTCGCGCCGCGGTGCTCGCCGCGGCGAGCCTCGTCGCGGCGCCAGTCGTAATCTTTTACGATTTGATGCTTGGCACGATCGCGGTGTGCTGGGTCATGCGCGACAAGGCTCAGCCGCTATCGCCGGCCGAGAAGACCTTTTTCGCCGCGATCACCGTGTTGCTGCTCGATGTCCGCCATCTCGGCGAGAGCTGGCATCTGCCGGTGGCCGCGACCGCGACCGTCGGCCTGTTCGCGATTGTGACGGCCCGCGCTCTCCGCGAGCTGGCGCAGCAAGACCCCGCATGGGACTTCCGTCACCGCTGGGGCAAGCGCCTCGCGACCTGACCCGCCGGGTCACTCGTTGCCAGTGCGGCCATGCCAGGGGTCCGGGCCGGGGTCATGCCCGCCCGCAACCTCGGCCAGCCGGCCGAAATAATGCGCCCAGCCCTCCGCGTGCCCGGCGCATTGCTCGGCATTAGGCAGGCCGGTGTGGGTCAGGCGCAGGAGCGTGCCGTTCGGCTGCTCGATCAGATCGATCTCGACCAGGCTCGATCCCGGGGGCACCGCCTCGCTGCCATCCCAGCCGAAGCTGTAGGATAGACGGTGCACCGGCACGACCTCGCGGAAAGAGCCGCGAGCGAAGCGGGCGCCCGTGACATTGACGAGATAGAGCCCGCCGGGCTGCGGCTCCACCTGCGCCTCGGTCCCCATCCAGCGCAGGATCTTCTCCGGATCGGTCAGAAGCGCGAAGACCGCGGCGGGCGGTGCCGGGATATGCGTTTCGCGGCGGACGACGAGGGACTCTTGCACGGTCTTCCTCACGGTTGTGACGCCTGCTCCACTTGCGGCGGAAGATGGACTGGCGCAGGGCCCAGGGCGTTCTCGGGTAAATAGTTCGGCGGATCCGTCTTCGCCATTGCCGCGGCGCAGATGACAGGCCGGCGGCCGTCACGGCATCATCGCAGCATGGATCTGCCCGCGCCTATCGCATGGCTGGTGGACGAGGCCGCCGCCTCACCCGGACCTGACCAATTCTTGGCCGCGCTCGGCGCGCGTCTCCTTGCGGACGGGCTGCCGCTGGCCGGCGGCGCGCTGACCCTCGCGGCGCCGCATCCGATCATCGCGCGCCGCACCTGGCTATGGCGGGCTGCGACCGGCGCGGTCATCGAGGCATTGGGCTTTGCCGGCGGTCCGCTGAGCCCAGCTGGACGCGAGCATGCCGGGCGTGAATGGCTTGCCGGGCTTGGCCCGGTGCAGGAGGACAAGGCTGGCCCGCCCCCAAATAGTCCGGTGCTGGGCTGGGCGGGGACCCGCACATTCGGCCCCCCCGAGGTCGGTCGGCTGCGCGAAGCCGCGCGCTTTGCGGCGGCGCCCTTGGCCGCGCTGACCGCGCGGGCTGCGCTCGCAGCGCTGCTCGAAGCCTATCTCGGACGGCGCAGCGCCGCCCGGGTACAGGCGGGCGCGCTGCGCCGCGGCGCCGGAGAGACCATCCGCGCCGCGCTCCTCTGTGCTGATCTGCGCGACTTCACCGCGATGTCCGAGGCCACCGAACCCGCGGCGGTCATTGCCGCCCTCGACGCCTGGTTCGACCGCATCGCCGGGGCAGTGCACGCCTTTGGCGGCGAGGTGTTGAAATTCATCGGCGACGGCGTCTTGGCGATCTTCCCGGTCACCGCCGCGCCGGGCGATGCCTGCGAGGCGGCATTGCGCGCGCTCGTCGCCGTCCGCGCGGGGATGGCGCATCTCGATACGGTGCGGCAAGCGCAGGGGCTGCCGCCGCTGCCGTTTGGCGCGGCATTGCATCTGGGCGAAATACTGTGGGGCAATATCGGTGCCGCCGACCGCCTGGATTTCACGGCGATCGGCCCCGCGGTCAACCTAGTCAGCCGCCTGGAGGGGCTGTGCCGGCCGCTCGGCCGATCTGTGCTGATCTCGGGCGCCGTTGCCGCCGAGACCGCAGCGCCGCTGGTGCCGCTCGGCGAACACACGCTGCGCGGGATTGCGGCGCCGTGCGCCGTCTTTACGCTGCCGGAAACGTGAGCGGCGCGGACGGTGGTGAGGCCGCCTACCCCTGCTCGGGCTTGGCGCCGTAAGGCTGCGTGATCAGCTCCATCAGATGCCCGTTCGGGTCATCGAAATAGACCCCGCGACCGCCGTAACGCTGGTTGATCTCGCCGGGCCGCTCGCGGCGGGGGGTGGCGTAGTGCCGGACACCACCAGCGCGGATCCGCGCGAGCGCCGCGTCGAACTCCGCCTCGCTGACGAGGAAGGCGTAATGCTGCGGCCGGAAATCCTCGCGATCGGCGAAATCGAGCGTGACGCCGTTCGCGGTGTGGATCGGCGCGAAATGGCCCCATTCAGGGCCCGCCTCCAAGTTCAGGATGTCGGCGAGAAACTTGGCCGACGCCCATTTATCGCGCGCGGGAATGATGGTGTGATTGAGTTCGACGCTCATCGTCGGTCTCCTTTCACAGAGTTTTACGCAACCTGTTCGGCGAGCCGTGACAGGTGATACCCCGTATCGCCAAAGCTGTGCTCGATGACCATGCAGCGGCGGAAATAATGGCCGACCGCATATTCCTCGGTCATGCCGATGCCGCCATGCAATTGAACGGCGTTCTGCGACACAAAGCGTGCCGCCTGGCCGATCCCGACCTTGACCATCGCGATATTGCGCTGGCGCTCGGCGGCGTCCGGCTCGTCGACCATCATCGCCGCCAGCATCGCCAGGCTGCGCCCTTGTTCGAGCGCGACAAACATCTCGGTCGCGCGGTGCTGCAATGCCTGGTTTTCGCCGATGGGCCGGCCGAATTGCTGGCGCGTCTTCAGATATTCGAGCGTCATCTTCTGCATCGTTTCCATCGCGCCGACCGCCTCGGCGGCCGTCGCAGCGATGCCGGCCTCGGCGACCCGTTCGATGACCGGGAATGCAGCGCCCGCCTCGCAGAGCAGCGCGTCGCGGCCGACTTCGACACCGGCGAGCGTGATCTCCGCCGCGCCCATGCCGTCACGCAGTCGGTAGGCACGGCGCGCGACGCCATTCGCCTTGGCATCGACGAGAAGCAGCGCGATTCCAGCGGGATCGCCACGCTCACCGCCGGTGCGCGCGCTGACGAGCAGCTTGTCGGCGCTGTCGCCATGCGTCACGACGCTCTTTGCGCCGTCGATCACCCAACCGCCGCCCTTCCGCTTCGCCGTCGTCAGCACATCCGAGAGATCGTAGCGCGCCTGCCGCTCGCCATGCGCGAAGGCGATGGTGAGCTTGCCCTGGGCGATCTGCGGCAGCAGCTCGGATTGCAATGCCTTGTTGCCGGCGAGCCGCAACGCCGTGCCGGACAGCACAACCGATGTTAGATACGGCTCCAGCGCGAGCACCCGGCCGAACGCCTCCATGACCAGCATCGTCTCAATGCCGCCGCCGCCGAACCCGCCATGTTCCTCGGCGAAAGGCAGGCCGAGGATGCCGAGCTCGGCATAGCGCGACCACAAGGCCCGGCCCCAACCCTCCGGCTCGGCCGAATATCCCTTGCGCTTCTCGAAGGTGTAGGTGTCGGCAAGCAGCCGGTCGACGCTGTCGCGCAGCAGCCGCTGCTCTTCGGTCAGATCAAAGTCCATTACAGCCCCAGCACGCCCTTCGAAACGATGTTCTTCATGATCTCGTTGGTGCCGCCATAGATCGAGGCGGCGCGCAGGAACAGATAGCTGCGGGTCGCTTCGGTCGCCCAGACCGGGCCCAGTTCCGGCTCGTTGCTGAGCGCATCGAGCTCGTCCGCCCAATCGGGCATGGCGAGTGGCCCAGCGACGTCCATCGCCAGCTCGGTCGTCGCCTGCAGGAGCTCGGTGCCCTTCAGCTTCAACACCGCGGTCAGCGGATCCTGCCGCCGCTCATTCGCCTTTTGCGCCGACAGCACGCGCAATTGCGTGATCTCAAGCGATTTCAGCTCGGTTTCGAGGACGGCGATGCGCCGGCGGAATTCCGGGTCGTCGATCAGCGGCCTGCCATGCGCCCGCATCTCCTTCGCCTTCTGCTTCGAGAAGTTGATGCGCTCCTTCGATTTCCCGATCCGCGCGATGCCGGTGCGCTCGTTGCCAAGAAGGAACTTGGCGACGTCCCAGCCCTTGTTCTCTTCATAGATGCGCATCTCGATCGGCACCTTGACGTCGTCGAAGAAGACTTCGTTCAGGTGATGCTCGCCGTCGATCGAGATGATCGGCCGCACCGTGATGCCGGGCGTCTTCATGTCGATCAGGAGGAAGGAGATCCCCTCCTGCTTTTTCGGTGCTTGCGGGTTTGTGCGCACGAGGCAGAAGCACCAATCGGCCATATGCGCCGTCGAGGTCCAGATCTTCTGGCCGTTGACGATGTAATGGTCGCCCTCGCGCCGCGCCGCGGTCTTCAAAGCCGCAAGGTCGGAACCGGCGCCGGGCTCGGAGAAGCCCTGGCACCACCAATCGTCGAGATTGGCGGCGCGCGGCAAAAAACGATTCTTCTGCTCGTCGCTGCCGAACTGAATCAAGACCGGTCCGAGCATCGTGACGTTGAACGGATTGACCTCGGGCGCCGGGAAGGTCTGGATTTCTTCCAAAAACATCATGCGCTGGATCGGCGTCCAGCCCGGCCCGCCCCATTGCTTGGGCCAGCTATAGGCGGCCCAGCCTTTCTTGTTCAGGATGCGCTGCCAGCGGACGATGTCGGACTTATCGGTCTTATGCCCGAGCTGCAGTTTCTCGCGAATGTCGTCCGGCAGGTTGTCGCGAATAAAGCCGCGCACCTCCTCGCGAAAGGCCAGCTCTTCGGCGCTGAAACGGAGATCCATGCGAGGGCGCTCCTCTGTTCGGCGTATCTAATCTCAATTGGCCGGATCGGGCCACAAAACCCCCTCCGAAGGCAATCCGCAAATTCGGCTTGTTCGCAAGCCCCGGGCGGGATCATGCTTCGTCAGGTCGCGCGGCGAGAGGGAGGAGCCGGCATGGCCGAGCTGCCGGGAAAGGCGCTCGCGGAGGAACTGGCGGCGGCGAGCCGCGACGAGAGCCGCACGACGCCAATCGAGGACGTCATCGCGGCGGCGCGCTCGCCCGGGCTCGACGACGACGCGGTCCACCGCCTCGTCAGCCGCCTCTGGGTCCTCGAGCGGATGTTCTATTACGTCTACGGCGGCTGGGGACAGGGGCTGGAGATCAACGACTTCCCGGCGTCGATCAAATACCTGTTCTCGAAACAGATCGTCGACGAGTCGACGCATGAGATGCTGTATCTCGACACGCTGTTGCGCCGGGGCTGCGTCGAGACGCAGAAAGAGGCGTTTCAGCATCCCTATGGCGGCTTCTCGGTCGACTCGGCGGTCGCCTATTACGTCTTCTCGTTGCGCAATCTCGCGACCTACCCACACCCGATCCGCATCGCCGCGCTCAACCTTGGACCCAAGATCGTCGAACTCGCCTGGATGGAGGCGCTGGGCGAGGCGATCGCCGATCCGGCATTGAAGCAGGTTTTCGCGAGCCAGGCGGTCGAAAACCGCAGCCACATCGCGATGGGTCGCCGCATCGTCGAGGAGTTTGTCGAACGGCCAGTCGACCAGGAAATGGCCCGGTGGGCCTGCGCCGTCGCGCGTCAGGATTATCGGCGCTTTCTGCACGAGATCGGCGATTTCGTCCTGCGGCGAGAGACGCCGCTCCCGCCGGTCGCGCGAGTGCGGGTCACGGATTAGGGAGGCAGAGATGTCGCTCCGGGTCGATCACGACCGCTGCACCGAATGCCGCATGTGCTACATCGTGTGCCGCGAGCTCGACATCAACGCGGTTTATGTCGCGCTCGAACCGCTTCACCGCATCGAGATCGATCTCGACGCCTGCACCTACCCGGGCTGCACCGCCTGTCTGATGTATTGCCCGGCGGCCGGCTCGATCGTCGAGGCCGCGACCGGCCGCTCGATGGTGCCGCCGCCCCCCGAGGCGTGGCAGAGCTGAAGAGGAGGAGACCGATGCATCCGATCCTCGAAGAATTCTGCGACAAATGGGTGTGGCCGACGATGCCCGGCGCGCCTGGCGCCGAGTTCCGCCTCAAATTGACGCGCGAGAAATGCCTGCCCGCCTGGGCAGCAATCCTCGAACGCACGCTGCATGACATCGAGGAGGAGCTGACGAGCAACGACGAGGAGTGGAAGCGCCAGCATGCGCTGCGCGGCTATGCCGCCGAGGGCGTCCACATGTCGATCAAGCAGATGTCGGCGCAATTGCTATCGGTCGATATCGGCGATCAGGAAAGCTTGATCGATCTGCAGCGCATGCGCGCCCGCCAGATCTGGGACGAGTGCAAGCATTCGAAACTGCATGCCGACGTGTTGCTCGGCAAAGGCTGGGTTGCGAACGAGCGCGAATTGATGTCGATCGCGCAGGCCAATGTACAGCCATTGCCCGCTTATTTCGGTCTGTCGATGATGTTCCCGCACATCCACCCGCTGGCCCGCGCGGCGCAGAATTACTACACCGAGGCCAATGCCTGTCTCGGTATCATGGCCTACATCAAGATGGTCGACGATCCGCTCGTCGTGCATGAGCATTTGTCGCAGCGCGACGAAGAGCTGATGCATTTTATGGAAGGCAAGTTCCAGCTCGATTTCTACTGCACGACACCGGAATCACAGCGCCATGTCGAGGACGCGCTCGGCTATCTCCTGCACCAGATCGGCGGCTTCGGCCGCTCGCCCCAACCCGCGGCCGCCCCATGAAAGTCTCGATCGACTACGCCTTCTGCAATTCCTGCGGCCTGTGCCGCGAGGTCTGTCCGGAATCGGCGATCCGTCCGAAACTGTTGGAACCGCGGCACCTCTATGAGGTCATCCCGGAGAAATGCACCGGCTGCGGCGAATGCCTCGATTACTGCCCAGCCCCCGACGCGCTCGTGCAGCTCGCGGCCTGACCGCAGACTTAACAACACCGTCGTCCCGGCGACAGCCGGGACTCACCCCTCAGCCGCTCTTCCCTCTGACAAATGGACCCCGGCTTTCGCCGGGATGACGGTTTAGTGGCGTGGTCAATTGCGATAACATCGGCTCTCGAACGCGGATCGGGAGGATGGCATGCCCAGGCAATACAGGCTGATGTCGGCGGACGGGCATCTCGAAGTGCCGCCCGAGCGCTGGTCGCACCGCGTCCCGGAGAGATTCCGCGACCGCGCGCCGCGTACCGTGCACCTGCCGGATGGCGGCGATGCGCAGATGATCGAGGGCCAGCCGCTCCTCGAGGCCAATTTCCTCGATCTGCGCGCCGGCCGCGCCGAGGGCACCTGGCAGCCCTTTGGCCTCAAGGTCGCCGACGCCGCCGGCACCGGATCCGCCGAGCAGCGCGTCAAGGAGCAGGACGAGGACGGGCTCGACGCCGAGGTGTTGTTTCCGGCGATGGTCGCGGGCCCCGTGTTCTGGCGCAACATCGCGCATGACGATCCCTACAAGGCGATCATCCGCGCCTATAACGACTGGCTCGCCGAGGAATATTGCGCCGTCGCGCCCGACCGGCTGATCGGCCTCGGCGTCATGCCGATCAGCAACGCCAAGGACGCGGTTGCGGAGATGGAGCATTGCAAAAAGCTGGGCCTCAAAGGCATCCAGCTCGGCGCCTTGCCAAACGGCCACGGCTACCTAACCCCAGAGGACGACCGCTTCTGGGCCGCCGCGATCGATCTCGACATGCCGGTGACGGTGCATGTGCTATTCAACCGCACCGGGCCGCGCGCCAACCAGCCGACCATGAAATACCCGAAGGAAGACCCGGTCATCATGCAGCGGCTGCGCCGGCCTTTTCTCGAATGGCTGTGCAATTTCGGCCTGCCGCCCTCGGTCAGCATCGCGCAGCTCGTGCTGGGCGGCGTGTTCGAGCGCTATCCGAAACTCAAGATCTTCTTCGCGGAGACGCGGCTGGGCTGGGTCCCGTTCTGGCTGGAGCACATGGACCTTTGGTACAAGCGGCATGTCGGCTGGGCCGAGGAGCAGCTCGGCTTTAAGCCGCTGAAGCGGCTGCCCAGCGAATATGTTCGCGAGAACGTCTATTTCACCGTGCAGTACGAGCGCGTCGCGGTCGAGGAACGGCACCATGTCGGGGTCGACCACATCATGTTCGCGACCGATTTCCCGCATATCGAGAACGAATGGCCGAATTCGCGGCCGATCATCGACGAGATCTACGCCGATGTGCCGGAAGACGAGAAGCGCAAGATCTGGGCCGACAACGCCGTCCAGTATTTCAAGCTCGATGCCGCCTGAGATTGGCCCAAATTAGGTCTCGGCGAAGGCCGGGACCCATTCTTCCGATGTCGCCGGCCACCGATAAATGGATCCCGGCCTTCGCCGGGATCTATATTTCAGTCCAAGCCGAGCGCGCGCCGTGCACGTTGAAGTGTAGCGTCGGGGTCGCCGCTCGCATCGATGCGGCGCCAGTCGAGCATGCCGGGATCAGCCTCTAGCTGGCGATCGAGAACGGCGGGCGTCGCGTCGGACGCATCAGCGCGTCGCGCGCCGACACGCTCTCGCATGGTCGCGGCCGGCGCGTCGAGCCACAGCCCGGTGAACTGCACCCCGGCTTTCGCGGCGACCTCCGCGAAAGCGCGGCGCTCCTCTGCGCGCAATGTCACCGCATCGATGACCGCGGCATAACCGGCCTTCAGCACCGCCGCCGCGCGCTCACCCAATCCGCGATATACCTCTGCCGTCACTTCGGGCCGATACGCGTCGGGCGGCAATCTCTCCTCAGGCATCAGCCCAAAACGCCGCTTGCGCAGCACATCGCTGCGCAGCACGCGCGCGCCCGGCACGATGCCGAGCTCGGGCGCGAGCCGCGCGGCGAGGCTCGATTTGCCGCTGCCGCTCAATCCGCCGATCGCGACAAGCCGCGCCGGCGACGAGCGCAGCGTCGCGGTGGCCAGTTCGACATAACGCCGGGCTTCGGCGAATTGCGCGTTTTGCTCGCCGCTCTGCGCGTGCTCGGCGGCGCTCGCCGTCACATGCGCACGAATGACGGCGCGCAATGCCATAAACACCGGCATTGCCGCGAGCCCGTCATCCTCGCCGGTCAAATCGAGATAGCGGTTCATCACGAGATGGGCGCAGCGCGCCTCGCCGCAATGCAGGAGATCCATCAGCAGAAAGGCAAGGTCATACAGCATATCGATGCTGGCGATCGGCTCGGAAAACTCGATGCAATCGAAGATCAGCGGCTTCCCATCATAGAGGCAGATGTTGCGCAGATGCAGATCGCCGTGACACCGCCGCACTTTCCCCTTGGCACGCCGCGCATCGAGCAATGGGCCGAGGCGCGCCAGCTGCTCGCCGATGCGCGCCTCCAACGCAGCGATCTGTCCGTCATCGAATCCGGCGGGATGGCGATCGCACAGGATGCGCAGATTGGTCGCTGTGATCTCGCGCATGACCGCGGCGCCGCCGTCATCCGCGCGCGGCTCGGCAGCGCAGTGAAATTCGGCGATGTGGGCGGCAAGATCGAGCATCAATGGCGGCGTGAGCCCGCCGGCATGCGCGAGACGGTCGAACAATTTCGCCTGATCGAAGCGCCGCATGACGACGACCCAATCGAGCGGCGTGCCTTCTCGGCCCCAGCCGATGCTGCCGTCGGGCCGGCGCGAGATCGCCCGCACTTCCAGATACAATTGCGGCGCGGTCCGACGGTTGAGTGTCACTTCGGCTTCGCAGGCCGCATGCCGCAATCCCGGAGTCGAGAAATCGAGATAGGGAAATTTGACCGCGCGCTTCAGCTTGTAGGCAAAGTCGCCCGCGAGAAACACGATCGAGATATGCGTCTCGGCCGTTTCGACCGCAGCGCTCTCGTCCAAGCCGTACGACTCCGGCCGGCGCAGAAACGCGATAACCTCGTCTTGCGTATCTGCGCCGGCGCTTTCATTGCCGCTGATCATAAAGGCCATAGTCCTAGTGGGTCATTCCGGGGCGCCGCCAAGCGGCGAGCCCGGAATCCATGAACACAGGCCTCTGGAATATGGATTCCGGGTTCGGCCCTGACGGGCCGCCCCGGAATGACAAGTTCTCTCAGACCGCGAAGCCGTAGAGCCGGGCGACATTGCCGCGCGTGATCTTGAAGATGTCCTCCTCGCTCGCATTCTTGAAGTCGCGCGCGACGACCTCCTGCGAATGCGGCCAGGACGAGGCTTGGTGCGGGTAATCCGACGACCACATGATGCGGTCCACCCCCGCAAAGTGCCGGTTCGCGACGCCGACATAATCGTCGATATAAGTCGCCCACATCTGCCGCTGGAAATATTCGCTGGGTTTCAGCTGCTGCGTAAACCCGGCCGCGGCGCGCGAGCGCTCGGCAACCCGGTCCATGCGCTGCAGGTAATAGGGGATCCAGCCGATATTGTTTTCGGCCGAGACGATCTGCAAATTCGGGAAGCGGTCGAGCACCCCCGAGAAGATCAAGACGCTGAAAGATTTCTCGACCTCGTAGCCGAGCACGGTCGTGCGCATGTAGCGCTCGCCCCAGTTCCACTGGCTCTCGACCCCCATGCCGGTGATCGCGTGCAGGCTGATCGGCATCTTCATTTCCTGTGCCGCCGCCCAGAACGGGTCGTACACATCGGAGCTGTAGGGCTGCTCCTGCGGCGGCGAGCACCAGATCATCGCGCCCTTCAATCCCATCTTGGCGCAGCGTTCGAGTTCGCGCGCGCTTGCTTTCGGGTCATAGAGCGAAATCAGCGCCAGCCCCGCCATCTTGTCGGGCGCATAGCCGACATACTCGGCGAGCCAGTCGTTGTAGACGCGGAAGCAATCGGCCTGCAGCCCGGCATCCTTGAGCCAGAAGATGCGAAAGCCCAAGGTCGTGTACAGGACGTCGGCCTCGACGCCGTCGAGGGCGTTGTCCTTGACCCGCTCGGCCGGGTCCCAGCCGCCGGGGCGGGCATCGGCATAGGTCGCCTTGGTCAGGAACTCCTTCAGCTCCTCCGGGCTCTTGCCGGCGCCGAGCCCGATGCCGATGGGATGCAGCGCGTGGCCTTCGTAATAGAAATACGCCCCCTGCTTCCCGGGCGGATCGACCACCAGATGCGGCGCACGCTCACGGTATTTCTGCTCGCACCGGGTCGCCCATAGATCGGGCGGCTCGCTGACATGCGAATCGGCGGAGATGAGGCGGTATTGGGCCATCCTGTTCCTCCCTCGGGGCTGCGCGGCTTGAGACGCGCGGATTTGTTCGCCGCCATTTTGCTCCCTCTCCCGTGCCGCCGCCATCGATTTGCGGGAAGAGGTTGCAGCACGACGCGTGTCGCGCCCCCCGCTCGAAAGCGTCAGCGCGCCGCATCGAGTTCCGGATAATGGCGGAAGACGCCGTGCTCATTGAACGGGATCCGCCGCTTTGACTTTAGATAGGCATTTATGTTCGTCCGGGCGGCGATTTGGTTGTGCAGTGCGGCAATCCGTGGAAAGCCTCCTTCGAGCCGCGCCATCGCGCGCGGGAACGCATAGCGCAGCCCGGCAACGAGCTGAAACAGCGATAGGTCGCAATAACTGACCCGCCGCCCGATCAGATGGCCCTCGCCCTGCGGGTTGCGCTCGAGCATCCCCTCGAAATAGCCGAGATATTTCGGGATGCGGTTGGCGATAAAATTGGCGGCGCGGCGGCGCGCTTCCTCCCGCTGGTCCTCGTAATAGAGGGCCGAGGCGATGGGGTGATGCGTATCGTGCGCTTCATCGACGATATCGGCGATCGTCAGCTGCAGCTGATGCGCCCACAGCCGTCCCACCTCGTCGCGCGGCGCGAGTCCGTGACGCCGCCCGAGATAAAGGAGGATGTTCGCGGTCTGCCCGATCAGCACCTCGCCATCCCTCAGGAACGGCGGCGCAAAAGGCGGATGCGCCGCACCGGCTCCGTCCATCAGCCGCTGCATCGCCGCGACGCCGCCGCGGCCGCGCGCGACATCGAGGTATTCAGCGCCGGCCTCCTCCAGGGCGAGACGCACGAATTCACCGCGCCCCTGAATGCCCGGCCAGTAATAGAGCTGATATGGCATGGCGCGACTGCGGTTGGTCAGCCCGGCGCGGCGCTTGCCCCGCTGAGTTCGGCCTCGACCCATTGGACGAGCTGCGCCGCCGAGCGTGCCCCGGCGGTGCGCGCCACCTCGCGTCCATGCAATGCCAGCACGAGTGTCGGGATGCTGCGCACCTGGAAGCGCTGCGCCAATGCCGGCTCCGCGTCGACATTGACCTTGACGAGCCGCGCTCTCGGCTCGATCGCCGCGGCCGCGCGCTCGAATTCCGGCGCCATGATGCGGCAAGGGCCACACCATTCCGCCCAAAAATCGATCAGCAGCGGCACATCGCTTTTTTCGAGATGGCGCTCGAAGCGCGCCGTATCGAGCACCACCGGGTGCCGGTCGAACAAGGCTTCATGGCAGCTCCCGCATCGCCCGCTCGCAGCGTCATGATTGGCGAGCCGCTCGCGCGGGACCCGGTTGATCGTGTCGCAATGCGGACAGACGATGTGAACGGCCGCATCCATCTCGTGCTCCTGGTGTGTGGCGCGCCGGCTGGCTCCTTATCTGGGTTTCCCCGGCGCCGAATGTAATCCGGCAAACGCCCGCCGGCGCCGCTCGGCTGCGAATTGCTGGCGACCCCGCCACCCGCTCCTGTAACCTCGGGCCTCAGATCGGGCAGAGCCCGCCGGTGCGCAAGAGAGGCCAGCCATGCAATTGAACCGCGAGGAATTGATCCGCGCCTGGCGCGACATGATGACGATCCGCCGCTTCGAGGAGCGCGTGCAGGAGGAGTTCTCGAAGGGCGGCATCCCCGGCTTTGTGCACCTCTATGCCGGCGAGGAAGCCTCGGCGGTCGGCATGTGCATGCATCTCGGCCCCAAGGACTACATCGCCTCGACGCATCGCGGGCACGGCCATTCGATCGCCAAGGGCTGCGATGTCGTCGGCATGATGTGCGAGCTCTTCGCGCGGCAGGGCGGCCTCTGCGGCGGCAAGGGCGGCTCGATGCATATCGCCGATCTCGATCAGGGGATGCTCGGTGCCAACGGCATCGTCGGCGGTGGCCCGCCCTTGGTTGTGGGCGCGGCGTTGACCGCGAAAACGCTCGGGACCGGCACGGTCGCCGTATGCTTTTCGGGGGATGGCGCATCCAACCAGGGCACCACCTTCGAGGCGATGAACATGGCCGTGGTGCTGAAGCTTCCGGCCGTGTTCGTGTTCGAGAACAACCAGTATGGCGAGGGTACCGGCGTCGGCTACGCGGTCGGCAGCCACGACATCGCCGGCCGCGCGGCCGGGTTTGGGCTGCCCTCGGTCAAGGTCTCGGGCGACGATTTCTTCGCGGTGCACGAGGCGGCGCGGGAAGCGGTCGAGCGCGCCCGCGCGGGTGGCGGCCCCAGCGCGATCGAGGTCGATACCTGCCGCTTCTTTGGCCATCATTCGGGGGACGCGCAGCTCTATCGCGGCAAGGACGAGGTCCGGCGCCTGCGCGACGAGCGCGATTGCCTCAAGCTGTTCCGCGCCCGCGTCACCGAAGCAGCGTTGCTTGACGGGAGCGAACTCGACCGGGTCGAGAGCGAGGTCGCGGCGCTGATCGACCGCGCCGTAGAGACCGCGCGCGCCGCGGCGCCGCCGCCCGACAGCGCGCTGCTGACCGACGTTTATGTGTCGTACTGAGGAGGGCGATAACAGCGAGGTTGGGTGCCTATAACGAGCGTTACGGTTCTAAATTGGGAGGGTAGGAATGAAGAAACTAGTGTACGGCACAGCGGTCGCCATGACGCTGGCCCTCGCTTTCCCTGTGAGGTCTGAGGCGCAGTCGCCGCCCCCGGTTCAGCCCGGCGCCCCGGCCCAGACACAGGCCGCGCCGCCGCCGACGCCCTATGTCGCGCAAACGACGACACGCACGGTAAAGAGGACGACCGTCCGCAGGCGGCGCGTCCGTACGCGTGTCGTTTCGGAAAGCGTCGCCAACCAGCTGAATGCCCAGGAGCTCACCGGCGCGCCGGTTCGTCCGGCTGTGGCGGCGGGTTATGGACCGGGCGCGTATCCGCGTCCCGTGATCCCGGCGGCCTATTACCCGCCCCCGCCGGCGGTTTGGTATCCGCCGCCGCCGCGGCCCTTGTTCTGGCGTCCGTGGCCCTTCTGGCGCCCATGGCCGTTTTGGCGGCCCTGGCGTCCGTATTGGTGGTGGTAAGCACATAAATAAAGACGCCTCACCGCGCTCGCCCGCGGTGAGGCATCGTTTTTGGGGAGGCTCCGATGCCGCAGAAATCGATCCGCCAGGCGCTCAACGAGGCGCTGCGCCAGGAGATGCGCCGCGATCCGCGCATCATAATCATCGGCGAGGATGTCGCGGGCGGCGCCGCGACCGAGGGCCAGCGGGACGCCTATGGTGGCGTCCTCGGCGTCACCAAAGGCCTCATCGGCGAATTCGGCGCGGCGCGCGTCATAGACACCCCGATCACCGAGTCGGCGATCATGGGGGCCGCCGCCGGCGCGGCGGTGACCGGCCTCAGGCCGGTCGCCGAATTGATGTTCAGCGATTTTCTCGGCGTCTGCTTCGACCAGATTTTCAATCAGGCCGCCAAGTTCCGCTACATGTTCGGCGGCAAGGCGAAGACGCCCATGGTGATCCGCACGATGGTGGGCGCCGGCCGCAGCGCCGCCGCGCAGCATTCGCAGAGTCCCTACCACATCTTCACCTCGGTGCCGGGGCTCAAGGTGGTCGTGCCGTCGAACGCCTATGACGCGAAAGGCCTCCTGATCCAGGCGATCCGCGACGACGACCCCGTCATCTTCTGCGAACACAAGCTCATGTACGATCTGCGCGCCGAAGTGCCGGACGAGCCCTATACGATCCCGTTCGGTGAAGCCAATATCGTGCGCGACGGTGACGATGTGACGGTCGTCGCGCTGGCCCGCATGGTGCATTACGCCAACGAGGCGATCGAGAAGCTCGCGGCCGAAGAAGGCATCGAGTGCGAATTGATCGACCCGCGCACAACCTCGCCCTTGGACGAGGATACGATCCTCGAAAGCGTCGAGCGCACCGGACGGCTCGTCATCGTCGACGAAGCGACGCCGCGCTGCAGCTTTGCGACCGATGTCGCGGCGCTCGTCGCCGACAAGGCGTTCGATGCTTTAAAGGCGCCGATCCGCCGCGTGACCGCGCCGCACACGCCGGTGCCCTTCGCGCCCAACCTCGAAAAGCTCTACATCCCGAGCCCTGACAAAATCGCCGCCGCGATCCGCGACGTCCACGCCTACACCAATTAGTATCGCGCCCCGGCGAAAGCCGGGACGCCGGATTATGGCGGGCTGATTAGCGCTATCTGCAAGGAAACCGGCATGGCTGAGATCACCCCGATCACGATGCCGAAATGGGGCCTGACGATGACCGAGGGGAAAGTCCTCGGCTGGCTGAAGCACGAGGGTGACAAGTTCACGCCCGGCGAAGAGCTCCTCGAAATCGAGACGACCAAGATCACGAATGTCTTCGAGGCCTCGGAAGGCGGCACATTGCGCCGCATCGTCGCGCAAGCCGGCGCGACATTGCCGATCGGCGCGCTGCTCGCGGTCGCCGCTCCCGCAGAAGTACCCGATGCGGAGGTCGACGCCTTTGTCGCCGGCTTTGTCGAACCTGAGCCGGCGGCCGACACGGGCCCCGAGGACGCCGGCCCTGCGCCCCGCGATATCGAGGCCGGGGGCAAGCGCCTCCGCGTCCTCGATCTCGGCACCGGCGACGCGACTCCGATTCTGTTCGTGCACGGCTTTGGCGCCGATCTCAATGCCTGGATGTTCAACCAGCCGGCCCTCGCGGAGACCCGCCGCACGATCGCGCTCGATCTTCCCGGCCACGGGGGCTCGACAAAGACGCTCGACCCGGCGGTTGACGGTGCGAGCTTTGCGGCCGATCTGGACCGCGCGCTTGCGGCGCTCGCCATCGACAAGGTGCATCTCGTCGGCCATTCGATGGGCGGCGCCATCGCTGTGTATTTCGCGCATTGGCAACCGGAGCGGGTGGCGAGCCTGACGCTGATCGCGCCGGCCGGCTTCGGCAGCGAGATCAACGCGGAGTTCATCGATGGGTTCGTGCGGGCGCAGCGGCGGCGCGAGATGCAGGAGGTGCTGAGCCTTCTCGTGCATGACCCATCGCTCGTCAGCCGCGCCATGGTCGAGGACGTCTTGCGCTACAAGCGGCTCGACGGGGTGCAGGCCGCGCTCGAAACGCTCGCGCGGGAATGGTTTCCCAACGGCATCCAGCGCGAGGGCCTTGCCGACGTGGCCACTCATCTAAGGATGCCGGTCCAGATCATCTGGGGCCGCGACGACCGCATCATCCCGCTCGCCCATGCCGAGGCGCTCGCCGGCCGCCTTCCAGTGCACGTCCTCGACGAGGCCGGCCATCTGCCGCAGATGGAAAAAGCCGGCGAGGTCAACCGCCTCCTCGCCCGCTTTATCGGGTCGTAGCCGACAACCCAGCTCGCCGCCGCACGCAGATGTGATCCGACAATTCTGTGTTGCCCTCCCATCTTCGGGATCGTCGGCACCGGGAGGGGATCGTGTCACTGCATCGCACCGCGCAGATCATCGCGCTGTTATGGCTCGGGTCGCTGGTCATTGCGGCGCGGGCCGCCGCGGAAACCCGCTTACCCGTCGTCGAGCTGTTCACCTCCCAGGGCTGCTCCTCCTGCCCGCCGGCCGATGCTCTGCTCGGCGAGCTGGCGCGGCGCGGCGATGTCATCGCGCTCGGCTTCCACATCGATTACTGGGACAAGCTTGGCTGGAAAGACCCGCTCTCGACACCGCAATCGACCGAGCGCCAGCGCCGCTATGCACGCCTCTTCGGCACCCCGATTTACACGCCGCAGCTTGTCGTCGACGGCGCGCGCGAGATGGTCGGCTCGCAGCGCGAGACGGTGCTCGCGGCATTGCGCGAGACGATGCCTGCGGCGGTCGCGCCGGTCGCCTTCGCCGCCGACCGCCATGCGGTGACGATCGGCGCCGCTGCGGCCGCCGCCAGTGACGGCGGCGGCCAGGTGTTGCTCGTCCGCTTTGCGCAGAAGCGCCGGACGCAAATCGGCGCCGGCGAGAATGCGCGCCGCACGCTCGATGACACAAACGGCGTCGAAAGCGCGGCTCCGCTCGGCGAGTGGCGCGGCAGCGAGGCGACATTCCCGCTCGATCCGCCCGCTCCCGGCGAGGGCATCGCGGTTCTCGTGCAGGCCGGCGATGGGCATATCCTCGGCGCCGCAATGCTACTCGGCTCCTGAGCCGGCGACGGAACCGCGCCGGTAGCTACCGAGTAAGGTCGGCAGGCGCGGTCCAGCGCGCGAGCGCTTCGAGCGCGAGCTTCCCGCCGCCCGCTTCCCAGGCATCGAGATGCCCGACGCCATCGGCGATAAAGATCGCCTTCGGCTCGCGCGCGGCGACGTAAAGGCGGCGCGCTTCCTCGACCGGGATCGCAGGATCTGCGGTGCCATGCAGCATCAGGATGGGCGCCGTAACGCCGCCGATCAGCGCCTCGGAATCGAACGGGTCGCGCATCAGCCAGCGATACGGAATCGGCGGACCGCGCAGTTCGAAGAGCCGCCGCACCGACGCGTAGGGCGCGTTGAGCAAGACGCCCGCAACCGGCCGGTCGCGCGCCAAGGCGACGGCGGGGCCGGTGCCGAGGCTCTCGCCAAACACGGCGATCCGGGAGTGCGGTGCGGCGGCACGGATGAAATCGAAACCGGCGCGCGCATCGGCGCGCAATCCCAGCTCGGTCGGCTGTCCGGTCGAGCCGCCATAGCCGCGCCAATCGATTGCCAGGATGCCGAGCCCGCTTTGCTTTAATTGGTCGAGCCGCCAGACCTGGTCGGGCACCGTGCCCGGCGTGCCGTGCAGGAACAGGACGACGCCATATCCTTGCGGCGGCGAGCGCCACCAGCCGTCGAGCCGCTCCCCGTCTTCGGTCGCGATCTTCACCTCGTTAAAGCCCGCCGCCGCGGCAGCTTCGGGAGTCGAGCGCGTGCCGCCCAGCGTGTACTGGTACTCGCGCTGATGCAGCGCAAACGTCACGCACATGTAGAGATACAAAATTCCGCCCATGAGCAGGGCAGACAAGCCGACAATCCCAACTGGCGAGATGCGGCTCCGCCCCGAGGACCCGCCCGGTGACAGCGCCAAGGCAGAGGTGAATTTCATCGCCGCGACGCTGCCCGGCGATGGTTACGATCGGGTTAGCACCGTCTCAGACGCCCCCGTGCCCGGCGCAGGCCCTTGATTGGTTTTGCCGGGCACCCACGGCTTAACGGCGTCTCGGGGTGAAAGACCTGGACGGCCGGGATGAACCCGGCCACGGGGCTTATCTCAACGCGCGGCCGCGTCGCGGACCATCGTCACATAGGGCTGCGGCGCAGTCTCGTTCTTCGTCCATAGCAGATCGGGGCGCTTGCTGGGCGCCGGTGTCGCCGGTGTGTGGACGATGCCCGGCGCGCCCCAGCCGGCATTCCCCGGCAGCCTCGGTTCCGGCCCGCAATTGCCGGAGCTATGCGTCACGACCCGCGGCGGCCCGTTGCCCGTCGCGGTGATTTCGGTGCTGCGGGTGCAGACCCCATTGCCCGACATTGTCGAGACATAGGAGAAGCCGCGCGTCCCCGGCGGCAGGTTCTGCACGTTCGTCAACGTCAGGCCGCTCGCACCGGACCAGCGCCGGGCCATCATCGCATCGGCGTAGCGGAACAGCGCCGCCGCTTCTCGGTCCACCTCGGCTGAGATGCGGTCAAGCATCCCGAAGGGCGAATTGGCGCCGAACATCGACGCGACCGGCAAGGTATCGCCGGTCGCGGCGGGGCTCGCGCTGACCGTCACCTTCGGCGCGACATCGCCGATATAGCGGATCTCGGCCATGCCGCCACCCGGCAGCCGTACCGTCATCGTGTGCATGTTGGAGTTTTGCGCCAGTGCCATGCCCGAAAAGCCGAAAACGGCTGCCGCGGCGCCGGCAAGGATTGCAGTTCGTAGAGCTCGCATGACTATCTCCCCTGCATGAAGACAGGCTTGCGTGTCCAATTTAGGCATGAATTCTCACTCGCGTAAGACGCGCATCGTCGCACACCGGCAGTTTCGGAAGGCGAGCAGAAACGAAACCGCTGCGCCGAACTAAGCCTTCGCGGCTTCCTTCGCCTTGTGAATCGCGGCGAGAACGCGGGCGGGGGTCAGCGGCGTCTCGTTCACCTCGCCGCCGATCGACGCGAGCGCGTCGCGCACCGCATTGGCGATGGCCGCCGGCGGCGCGACGGCGCCGCCCTCGCCCATCCCCTTCATGCCGTATTCGGTCGCCGAGGCCGGGGTGTGCATGTGGCCGATCTTGATCGCCGGCAATTCCGCGGCGCCCGGCATCAGGTAATCGGCGAAGGTGATCGCGAGCGGCTGACCCTGCGCATCGTACGGGATCTCCTCGTAGAGCGCCGTGCCGATGCCCTGTGCGACGCCGCCGCGGATCTGGCCCTCGACGATCATCGGGTTGACCATCGTGCCGCAATCCTCGGCGACCGCGAAATCGAGAAGCTCGATAAAGCCGGTCTCCGGATCGACCGCGACGACCGCGCCATGCGTCGCATAGGAGAACACGCCGGTGCTGATCTGGGGCTCGTAAGTCGCGGTCATATCGAGCAAGGGATCGACGCCGGGCGGCAATCCGTCCATGCGCAGATGCGCCACCTTGGCGATCTCGCCGATCGTCACCGACCCCTGCGGCCCATGCACCGCGCCGCCTTCGCAGCGCGTCTCGGCCGGATCGCATTGCAGGAGATGCGCGCCGATGCGACAGAGCTTCTCGCGCAACATCCGGCTGGCGCGCGCCACCGCGCCGCCCGACATGACCATGCTGCGCGAGGCAAACGTGCCGAAACCGAAGGCGGTGCTCTCGGTATCGCCGTGCCGCACCGAGATATGCGACGGGTCGATGCCGAGCTCGTGGCACGCGATCTGCGACAAGGTCGTCTCGAGGCCCTGGCCGTGCGACTGGATCCCGACATGCAGCACGAGACTGCCATCCGGCAGGATGCGCGACGTGCAGCTCTCGAACCCCGGGATGATCGAGGCGCCCCGCGAGGCGAATTCGGCGGCGCCGTGTGCGGTCTGCTCGGTAAAGGAGGCAAACCCGATGCCGATCAACCTTCCGTCGGGTTCGCCCTGCTTCTGCCGCGCGCGGATCGCCGGCATATCCAGAAGCTCGGCGCAGAGCCGCACGCTGGCCGGGTACTCGCCAGTGTCGTAGCGCATGCCGGCAACCGAGGCGAACGGCATCTGCTCCGAGCGAATCATGTTCTCGATGCGCACTTCGGCCGGGTCGCGGCCGACCGCACGCGCCACCTCGTCGATCGTCCTCTCGATTGCAAAGCAGGCGCCCGGCCGCCCGACGCCGCGATAG
>JBKOVT010000037.1:0-5506 GCA_046724035.1 Pseudomonadota bacterium
CGACACGGCGATGATGATCAGCACGAGGAGACCGGGCACGGTCAGGCCGATATCGGCAACGCCGCGGATCACGGTGTCGAGCACGCCGCGGTAATAGGCGGCGATGAAGGCGAGGACCGTGCCGATGCCGACGCCGAGAAAGCCGGCGATAAAGCCGATCCGCAGCGTCAACGGCGTCCCGGCGATCATGACCGCGAGAAGGTCGCGGCCCTGGCGATCGGTGCCGAACGGGTAATCCCAGGAGGGCGCACGCAGCGTCGGCGCGGACAGGGGCCGCGCCTCCTCGATATCCACCAGCATGCCGCCGATCACGACAAAGAGCGCGAGCGCGGCCAGCAAGGCAATCCCCAGGGACAAGGACGGATTGCGCCGGAAATAGCGAAATATGCCGCGCATCACGTCCGGCGATAGGAGATGCGGGGGTCGAGCCAGGGATAGATCACGTCGAGCACAAAGGTCGTAAAGCCAAGCGCGACGATGACCGTGAACACGACGCCCTGAATCACGAAATGATCGTTTTCGCGGATCGCCTGAAACAGCAAGGTGCCGATGCCGGGATAGCCGAAGATGACTTCGACCAACACCGCGCCCGACAGGATTTGCCCAAGCGCGAGGGCGAGCGCGGTCACCTGTGGCAGGATCGCATTGCGCAGACAGTAACGCAGAAAGACGGTCGGCGCCTTCAGCCCTTTCGCCTCGGCGAAGGTGACGTAATCCTCGCCCATTGTCGTCACCATCATGCCGCGCATGCCGAGCGCCCATCCGCCGGTTGCGACAAGGATGATCGATAGCGCGGGCAACAGCGCGTGCTGCAAGACGTCGGTTATAAAACGCCAGCTGAAGGTTGGGACCGCGCCGGCGGAATAGCCGCCGAAGATCGGCAAGAGCGGGATCTGGAAGGCGAGCAGATACGTCAGGATCAGGCCGAGCAGAAAGAAAGGGATCGCGTGCAACGCCCAGAGCGGCGGCATCAGCCAGCGCATCCAGCGCGGCGCGCCGGGCCAGGCGAGGAGAGCGCCGAGAAACGAGCCGATCGCGAAAGAGAGCAGCGTCGTCGTGCCGAGCAGGCCCAAGGTCCAGGGCAGCGCGTCGGCGATCAGCTCGCTGACCCGGCGCGGGTAATTGGCAATCGAATAGTTGAAATCGAGATGCGCGACGCCGTCGAGATAGGTCAGGTATTGCCGCCACAACGGCTTGTCGAGACCGAACTGGCGCTCGTATTCGCGCGTCATCTCGTCGATGCCGCCCTGCACATAACCGCCGAGCGCGGCCTGCTGCAGCAATTTCGTGCGCACCGGGTCTTGTCCGGAAAGGCGCGGCAGAAAGAAGTTGAGCGAGGCGGCGAGCCAGACGATCAATAGAAAGACGCCGAAGCGGCGCGCGACATAGGCGGCCTGCATCACTCCGCCCTAAGATCGCCATGGCGGGATTTGTTCCAGCCATCACGTCTAAAAACCCCGACCGTACAAACACTGAAGACGTGGGTGCCCGGCACAAGGCCGGGCACGGGGTCTATGGGGTCGAGGACATTACACACGATGCTTCGGTAGACCGGTTTCAGACCTATGTCGATGAGGTGCGCTGCAGGTTCCACAGCACCATCGCGAAGGTCAGGTGCCAGTGGGCGCCGTTGACGTAAGCATTCTGCTCGGTCGGCCAGTTCTTCCAATACGCGGTGTTCCATGGGATGCGGTGGTAGTTCTGCACGAGCTGGATGTCCGGCAATTCGGGCAGCCAGATCGCCATCGCGCGGTGCCAGACATCAGCGAGCCTTTTCGTGTCGTCCGGCGCGACGGCATAGGCTTCGTCGACGAGCTTGTCGTAGGCTGCGTTCTTCCAGCGCGCAAAATTGGCCTGATGCGCGCCGGGCACCGCGATCGAGGCGCCCTGGTAGAGGCGCAATGTCGCATAGGGCTCGTTGATCGAGCCGCCATGGCCGTAGATCGCGCCGTCGAACTGCCCCTTTTGAAAGCGGTCATCGAAATCGGGCGGCAATGCCATGCCGGCCTCGACACCGCGCCGCTTCAGCATCTCGACGATAACCGGCCCGATCGCTGGCCCCGACGCGCCAAATCCGATGATGTCGAGCTTTAAGCGCTTGCCCTGGGCATCGGCCCAGAAGCCTTCGCCGTCCTTTTTGAAGCCCTTGCCCTGGAGGAGCGCGTCCGCCTTTTTCGGCGCGAATTCGTTGGTGTCGTATTTTGCGAGGAGATTCTTTACCGCGTCGAAATAGGGCGCGAGCGGCGGATAAGGCGGCAGCGGCAATTTCGACGCGCTTGAGGCGCCGAGATAGCCGACCTCGATCAATTGTTGGCGGTCGATGTAGTAGCTCAAGGCCCAGCGCACATCGCGGTCGTTGAAGGGCGGGCGCTCGTTGTTGACGTAAAGCGAGATCGGCCACCAATCCATGTAGCCGTAAGGCGGCTTTTGGCCGGTATGTGTCGTCACCTTGCCGTTCCCGCGAAACACGGTCGGGAAGGTGGCGGGCTGCATGGCTGTGCCGGCGTCGATCTGGTTCGTGATGATCGCCTGCGCGTTCTGCTGCTCGCCGGCGCTCGGCAGCCAGATATTGCGCTCGACCGCCGGCAATGGCGCCAATTTGATATCGGCCGCCCACCAGAAGCCGCGGCGGTCGAATACCTTCTGCTGCGGCGAGGTATCGGCGACCTGCCACGGTCCGGTCGTCAGTGGCCATTTCCTCGCGGTGTCGAAATTCTTGAAATTTGTCCAGTCCTGGCCGTCGAAAACGTGCTTTGGCACGATGTAGACACCGATGTCGTATTTGTACGTCATGAAAAAGAAGAAGCGCGGCGACGGGATCTTGAAATCGATGACGACGATGTTGGCGTCGGTCGCGATCGCCTTGTCGACCGCCTGCTGCACATCGATGCCCCAGCGTACCTTGGCGCCGAGGTCGCGCAGGCTGTTCAGCGTGTAGGCGACATCTTCGGCGCTGAACGGCACGCCGTCGCTCCAGCGGATGCCGGAGCGGGTCTTGATCGTCAGGCGCTTGAAGTCGGGGGAGAACTCGTACCTCTCCGCCAGCCACATCTGCGTCTTGTCGGCAAAGGCGCTGTAATAGGCGAGCGGCTCGTAGATCAGGTTCGGGCCGTTCTGGTGGTTGGAGCCGATCGAGTACGGGTTCCACAAATCCCAATCGACCCAGCGCCCCTCACGGCCGCCCCAGACGAGGATCATCGTGCGATCACGCGGAACGGGCGGCAGGTCGGCGCGCGCCGTTTGCCAGGGCAGGAGCGCGGCGGCACCGGCGGCAAGACCGGTCTTCAGGACATCGCGGCGGCCAAGCGGCGCCGATTGCAGATCATCCGGCATCTAGGGCTCCCCTCCCTTGCCCGCGCCGAGCGCGGGCCGTCAGCGAACATAGCGCGGCCTGCGCCCATTGATTGTCAAGCCGCGCCGGCTCTCCGGGGCGGGACACGGGTTTGCCGTCACTGCCGCATGCGGATACGCTCTGCCCCTGCTGATCGGCAAGGGAGAGGGGTCATGGGCAGGCTCGAGGGGAAGGTCGCGCTGGTTACCGGCTCGGGGCGCAATATCGGCCGCGCGACGGTATTGAAGCTCGCCGGCGAGGGCGCCAATGTCGTCATCAACGCGCGCTCGAACGAGCAGGAAGCCCAAGCGGTGGCGCGCGAGGCGCAGGATCTCGGCGTCAAGGCCTTCCCGATCATCGCCGATGTCGGCAAGAAGAACGAAGTCGAGGCGATGGCGGCGAAGGCGCTCGGCGAATTCGGGCGCGTCGACATCCTGATCAACAATGCCGCGATCCGGCCGCACAAGCCGTTTCTCGAGGTCAGCGATGAGGATTGGGAGCGGGTCCGCAATGTCGTGCTCGACGGAGCATTTTACCTGACCCGGGCGCTGATCGGCGAGATGGTGCAGAACAAATACGGACGCGTCCTGTTCTTCTGCGGCGACGGCTCGATTTCCGCTCGCGGCACCGGCCGCGCCCATCTCTCGGCGGCGAAGATGGGGTTGATCGGCATGGCGCGCGGGCTCGCCACCGAATTCGCGCCGCACAACATCCGGGTCAATGTCGTCTCGCCTGGCAGCATCGACACCAGGCGCGACAACCCCGAATGGTATGGCGGTCATGTGCCGAACGCCGCCGGGATTCCGCTCGGGCGGCAGGGGCATGTGGACGAGATCGCCGCGACCTGCCTGTTCCTCGTCAGCGAAGACGGCGGGTTCATCACCGGGCAGACGATCCACGTTAATGGCGGCGCCGCCTATTACTGACGCAGATCACGGTACGGACCGAGTCGTCAAAACGAGGGAAAAGTCCATCGCGCGCGATACAAAGCCGGCGGATGACCCGCCGGTCGAGACCGGCCTCGCCGCATTGCTGGACCATCTCCGAATACCGAGCGCGCATTTTGCCGGCCGGGGTTCGGCGGATCTGCGGCGCTTTATGTCCCGTTATCCGGAGCGCATCGCGTCGTTGACGCTGCTGTGCCCGGTAGTGCTGGACCCGCGGAGCCTAGCAGCACTCGCCGAGCGGCTTCTGGTCGTGACCGGTGACCGCGGCCCGGGCTCCGACCGGGTGCGGGCGGGCCTCTCCGAACTGCCGGAAGCCGCGGTGGCCGTCCTCGAGGATTACGTCGGGCACACCTGGGCCGACATCGCCGCCGAGCGCGGCGACAGCATCGGGACCGCGATGCAGGCGTTTCTCGCGCGCCCCGGCCTGCCGCCGGTGCGGCCGGCCACCGCCGCGGGTCAGGAGGGCGAGATCGCCGGCATTTCCTATCGCGTGCGCGGCGCCGGACCGCCGCTGGTGCTGCTGCCGCTCGATCTGTCACCGGGGCAATGGGAGCCGCTGATCCCGGCATTGTCGGCACGCTATTGCACGATCACCCTCGGCGGCGCGCTGTTCGGCAGCGTCGCCAGTCTGGAGGAGCGCGGCCGCTCCGGCTATATGGCGGTTGTGCGCGCGCTGCTCGATGCGCTGACGATCCTGCCGGGCGAGAGCGTGCTCGAAGTCGGCTGCGGCTCGGGCGTCATCATGCGCGAGCTGGCGCGGACCCGTGGCGCCAATCGGCTGATCGGCCGCGACATGAGCCCCTATCTGCTGCGCGAGGCACACGCATTGGCGCGGCGCGCCGGTCTGCTCGACCATATTGATTTCGGCGAGGGCCGCGCCGAGGCATTGCCGCTGCCGGACGGCGCGGTCGATGTCGCCTTGTCATCGACCGTGTTCGAGGAGGGCGATGCCGAGCTGATGCTGTCGGAAATCGTGCGGGTAACCCGGCCGGGCGGACGGATCGGCATCGTCGTCAACGCGATCGACATGCCGTTCTGGGTCAATCTGCCGCTGGAACCGGCGTTGAAGGCAAAGGTCGACATGCCTGGCATCATCGGCGGCGGCATGGCGCCAAAGGGGGTCGCGGACATGAGCCTCTATCGCCGCCTCGCCGCGCTCGGGCTGACCGGGCTGAGATGCTTTCCGCAGCTGGTTTCGGTCCTACCCGGTTCGGAGCGCATCGAGCGC
>JBKOVT010000114.1:0-20291 GCA_046724035.1 Pseudomonadota bacterium
GGAACAGCGCGGTCGGCGCGTTGCCGATCGCGACGATTGCGCCCTTCAGATGCGGACGCCATAGCTCGACGGCGGCGGCGGAGCGCGTCGTGCGCTGCGCCGCCGCGAGCTTCGCGACATCGGGCTCGCGCAAGGTGCAGATAACGCGGTTTCGCGCCGATAGCCGGTCGCGGGTGATGCCGGCCGCGACCATCTCGGCATCGACAAGGATCGGCATGCCGGCGGCGAGCGCGCGCATTCCGGCCTGCATCGAGCCGCGCGACCAGACGAGATCCTGGAGGATCGCGACGTCGCCCGCGGCATGCGCCAGCCGCAGCGCGAGCGCTCGCAGCGCCACCGGAAAGCGCCCGACATCCGCCTCGCCGCGGATCGCCGCAAATGAGGCCCGGTAAATCGCGTCGGGATCGCGCAGATAATTATATTTCGGCGAATTTTGTCCCTCACCCCGCACGCGGCGAGAGGGAGAGCTCAGCAACGCCGCGGCCTTTAACCCCCCGCCCCGCTTGCGGGACGAGATTGCCCGAGGCGAAGCCGAGGGCGGGTGAGGGGCAGTCACGCTCCGGCGCCGCCGCGGTGCCATGACACCCAATGTCCAGGCCTCTTCGGTTTCGACGATTCGGCGCTGTTCGTGCGATAGGGTTGGGTCGCCAGCGAACCATATCGGCAAGGCACCCGTGCGGTCCGCCGCCGCGAAGATGCCGGCGACAGTGCGCACCTGCGCTTTGTCGTTTGGCGGACCGTAGTCGCCGCGGATATCGCGGCGCCACCAGGACGGCCAGACCTCGGCAAAGACGATCTGTGCCGCATCGGGCACCTCGAGGCCCGTCTCGAAAGGCCATACGCGCGCCCCTTCGGCCCAGCCCGGGTCGTCGCGCAGCGCGCGCACGACCGGGATGCCAGTCAGCGATTGGCTGCCGACCGAGCCGGTATAGGCGAGCTTCCAGCAGGGCTGCGCTCCGACCATCCAGCGATCGATCAGCCGCTTCTCGGCAAGCCCATCGGCGGCATGACCGTTATGGTGCTTCGGACCAAGAAAATCGTGGGTGAACCGCACCGGGCAACCCCAGAACGGAAAGGCGCCGTTCGACACGCGGCGATTGAACTCGGCCGCCACCGTGAAGCGGTCGTTGTTGTTGTTCTCGGCATCCTTGAGGCGCGCGGCAATCTCGTCCCAGACGGCGCGCCAGGGCGGCGCGCCATTGAGCCCCAGCCGCTGCGCGAAGCCGGCGGGATAGCCGAACGGAAAATCGAAGCCGAGCAGCACGCGTTCGCCGCGCGCCATTGCGTCCGACAGCAATTCGCCCAGCAAATTTTTCGCGCTGTGCCGTGTTCGCGGGTTTTCGACCAGCCGTTCTGCTCCGTCCCGATCGACGGCGCAGATCCAGATGCTGTCGCGCCCCACCTTCGGCTCGCTCGCCGCGCTCCAATCGACAATGACGAAACTGTCGAACATGCCGTTTCAACGATGCTCGTGCGGATGCGGATGAACGTGATCGTGATCATCGTGGTGATGGTGATGATCGTGCGCGTGATCGCCGCCGCGCACATGGTGATGATGCGCCTGCTGCGCCGTGCCGACCTCGTCCTCGTAGCCGACGATCTGCGTGCGGTACTTGCAGAGCTGGCAGTTCATGTTGGGATCGCCGCCCTCGATTTCGGCGACGCGCTCGACAAAGGCATCGATGACCTTGGGGTGATCGCGCAAATACGGCGCCTTGATGAACTCGATGGCCGGAAAGCGGGCCGCCGCCTCCTCGGTCTGCGCATAAATGCGCTTCACCAACATGCCGGTGAACAGAAAATACGGAAACACGACGATCCGGCGGAAGCCGAGCCGGGCGGCGCAGTCGAGCGCCGCGTCGACGCGCGGATGCGCGACGCCGCTATATGCCGTCTCGCCCCAGCCGAAGCCCATGCCTTCCCACAAAATGCGGGTGATCTTGCTGATGTTGGAATTGGCATCGGGATCGTTGGTGCCACGGCCCACGACGACAAGCACGCTGTCCTCGCGCCCCTCCGGCACGACGGCGGCGATGCGGTCGGCGGCGGCGGCGAGCAGTTTCGAGTCGATCGCGAGATCGCGGCCGAGCTTGACCTCGATCCGGGAATTCTCCGCCATAAAGCTGTTCATCTCCCAGGGGAGGTCGTTCTTGACATGGCTCGCCGCGAACAGCATCCCCGGGACAGCGAGGATCCGGCTCGCGCCGCGCGCCGCCAGATCGCCCAGCCCCTCCTGGATCGTCGGACGCGCGAATTCGAGATAGCCCGTCGCAAAATCCGGCAATGCGAGACGCCGGCGCAATGCGGCGGCGGCGATCTCGAACTCGCCGATCGCGTCGGGGTCGCGGCTGCCGTGGCCGCATAATAAGACCGCGGTATCGTTCATGCCCCTCCCCTTCGGCGGTTGCTCGCGCCGGCGGCATAACCCAGATTGCCGGGGCGATGATATCGCTGCCAATCATATCGCTGGGCGACCACGATCTGCTGCTTCTGCTGCTTTTCGGTCTGGCAATCGACGCGCTGTTCGGCGATCTGCCGGCGGTATTCGCCTATGTGCCGCACCCGGTCGTGCTGGCCGGCCACGCGATCGGCTTTTTTGACCGCAAGCTGAACCGCGCCAGCCGCAGCGACCGGAGCCGGCGCGAGCGTGGCATCGTCACAGTCATCGCGCTGGTCGGCACGGCGGCGGCGATCGGCGTCGGCATCGAGTGGCTGTGCCGCGGCACTGTGCTCGGCGCGATCGTCGAGGCGCTCGTCATCGGGATCCTGCTGGCGCAGCGCGGGCTGTATGAACATGTCGCGGTTGTCGCCCTCGCGCTCGAACACGGTGGACTGACGGCCGGCCGCGAGGCAGTGCGGCATATCGTTGGGCGCGACCCGCTGCGCCTCGACGACCATGGCGTCGCGCGTGCTGCGATCGAGAGCCTCGCGGAGAATTTCAGCGACGGCGTCGTTGCGCCGGTGTTCTGGTATCTGTTGTTCGGATTGCCGGGCCTCCTCGCCTACAAGATGGCGAATACGCTCGACAGCATGATCGGCCACCGGACCTTGCGCTACCGCGCCTTCGGCTTTGCATCGGCGCGCTTCGACGATCTGCTGAATTTTTTGCCGGCGCGGCTCAGCGGAACACTGCTGGCGATCGCGGCGATATTTGTCGGCGACGGAAATGCGGGCCGCGCCTTCGCGACGATGCTGCGCGATGCGAAGAAACATCATTCGCCGAATGCCGGCTGGCCCGAAGCGGCGATGGCCGGCGCGCTCGGGCTCGCGCTCGCCGGGCCGCGCGATTACGCGGAAGAACGGGTCGAGGATGCGTGGATCGGCGGCGGCACGCCAATGGCGCGGCCCGCCGACATCGCGCGCGCGTTGCGGCTGTACGCGGTGGCCTGCCTGCTGCTGGCGGGCGTCATCCTGAGCGCATGGCTCGCGATGCATATCACGCGGCCTGCGTGAGACGCGGCGGCCGCGCCGCCGCAAGCAACGCCGCGACATCGAGATGCCGCTCGAGATGATTGGCGAGCCGGTCGAGCACATTTTCGATCCTCGGCTCGTACTCGATCGTGTCGGCAGTCGCACCGAGCCGTGCGAGAAAGGCGCGGCGGAACGCATCGCTCGCGAACAGCCCGTGCAGATAGCCGCCCATGACGCGCCCGTCGGCATCGACGGCGCCATCCGGATGCCCATTCAATTCGAGCATCGGGCGCTTGAGGCCTCGTCCCGTCGTCACGCCGAGATGCATTTCGTAGCCCCGTACCGGCATGCCAGTCATGAGCGCGCGGCCCTCCACTTGCGCGAGCCTTTTGTCGCCGCCGAGCACGGTCTCGACGTCGAGCAGCCCGAGCCCACGTGTTTCGCCGGGCAGGCCTTCGCGGCCCTCCGGATCGGCAATCTGGCAGCCCAGCATCTGATAGCCGCCGCAGAGACCGAGGATGTGCCCGCCCTGTCGGTGATGCGCCAGCAGGTCGATGTCCCAGCCCTGCTCGCGCAGAAACGCCAGATCCGCGAGAGTCGCTTTCGACCCGGCGAGGATTACGAGGGCCGCGTCGCGCGGCAAAGGCTGGCCCGGCCGCACGAGCACCAGTTCGACCGCCGGCTCGGCGCGCAACGGATCGAGATCGTCGAAATTGGCGATGCGCGGCAACACCGGCACCGCGATCTTCACACGATGCCCGTCACCCGCCCTCCGCTGCACGTCGGACTCCCTCTCCCCGCTTGTGGGGAGAGGGTTGGGGTGAGCGGCGAGAGCCATCGAATCTTCCGCCGGGAGGAGTGAGGCGTCCGGGAAATACGGCACGACCCCGAAACAGCCGAGGCCGGTGCGCTCACCGATCGCCGCGATCCCGCCGTCGAACAAGCGGGGATCGCCGCGGAATTTATTGACGACATAGCCGACCAATCGCTCCCGTTCGCCCTGCGGCAGCAGCGCGTGGGTGCCGACGAGCTGTGCGATGACCCCGCCCCGCTCGATATCGCCGATCAACGCCACCGGCACGTCGGCGGCTTCGGCAAACCCCATATTGGCGATGTCGCCGGCGCGCAGGTTGATCTCGGCCGGGCTGCCCGCGCCTTCGACCAGAACGAGATCGCATGAAGCCGCGAGACGGTGAAACGCCGCGAGCACCTGCGGCAAGAGCGAGGGCGCCATCGCGCGATAATCGCGTGCCGACGGCGCAGAGTGCACCCGCCCGCCGACGATCAGCTGCGCCGCGCCATCGGATTGCGGTTTAAGAAGCACCGGGTTCATCTCGATCGTCGGCGGCACACCGCAGGCGCGTGCCTGCAAAGCCTGCGCCCGGCCGATCTCGCCGCCCTCGACGGTGACGGCGGCGTTGTTCGACATGTTCTGCGGCTTGAACGGGCGTACCTTCAAGCCGCGCCGCGTGAAGGCACGCGCGAGCCCCGCGACGAGCAGCGATTTCCCGACATCCGAGCCGGTCCCCTGCAGCATCAACGCGCGCGTCATCAAAACTCGATCCCGGGCTGCGCCTTCACCCCGGCGCGGAACGGATGCTTGACCAAACTCATCTCAGTGACGAGATCGGCCGCCTCGACCAGTTCGGCCGGCGCGTTCCGGCCCGTGACGACGACATGCAGATCGCGCGGCTTCGCCGTAAGCACCGCCATGACATCATCCAGCGGCAAATAGCCGTAGCGCAGCACGATGTTGAGCTCGTCCAGCAGCACCATCCGATAAGACGGGTCGGCGATCATCGCCTTCGCCATGTCCCAAGCAGCGCGAGCCGCCGCGATATCGCGGGCGCGGTCTTGCGTGTCCCAGGTGAAGCCCTCGCCCATCGCGCGGCAGGTCACGAGATCGGGAAAGCGCGCCAGCACATCGCGCTCGCCGGTTCCCCAGGCGCCCTTGACGAATTGCACGATGCCAACGCGCATGCCGTGACCGAGACAGCGCAATACCATCCCGAACGCGGCGGTCGATTTCCCCTTGCCCGCGCCGGTATGAACGATGAGGAGACCGCGCTCCTCGGTCTTTGTCGCGAGCACCTTCTTCCGTGCTGCCTGGCGGCGCTGCATCTTTTCGCGATGGATCCGGTTGATCTCATCATCGTCGAGCTGCGGATCGCTCATCTGCCGTCTCCGCCGAGCAATGCTTCGCGGATGCTGTTGCGGCGCGGCTGCCACAGACCGCGCTCGATTGCTTCGCGAAACCGGCGCCTGGTTTCGATAAGCGCGTCCGGATTGTGCGCCAGCATGAAATCGCGCACCGCATTGTCGCCGAGATAGGCCTCATAGAGCGCATCGAAATGCGCATGGTCGACAGCGCGCGCGGTCGCGGCGAAGGCGAAGAGGTAATCGACTGTCGCGGCGATCTCGGCGGCCCCCTTGTAGCCGTGCCGCATGATTCCGGCGATCCAGCGCGGGTTGGCTGCGCGGCCGCGCACGATGCGCCCGATCTCCTCGCGCAAGGTGCGGATGCGCGGCCGGTCGGGCTGCGAATGGTCGTTGTGGTAAACGGCCGGCATGCGCCCCGACAGATGCCGCACGGCGAGCGCGAGCCCACCTTCGAACTGGTAGTAATCATCGCTGTCGAGGAGATCGTGCTCGCGATTGTCTTGGTTGTGCAATACAGCTTGGGTCGCCGTGAGGCGGGTTTCCAGCAGCTGGCGCTCGGGTTGCCCCTCGCCGCCCGCCGCGTAAGCCCATTGCCCCCAGCCGAGATAGGCGTCGGCGAGCTCGGAATCGTCCTGCCAGATGCGCTCGTCGAACAGCGTTTGCAGGCCAGCGCCGTAAGCGCCGGGCTTCGACCCGAAGATGCGATACCCGGCCCGACGCGACGCTTCGTCGGGCATGACGCCCTTTGCCTCGAGCGCTTGCCGCTCGGCGGTAACGGAGGCAGCGAGCGGATTCACCTCCGCCGGCTCGTCCAGCGCGGCGACCGCCCGCACGGCGCTGTCGAACAGGTCGATCAATCCAGGAAATGCGTCGCGGAAAAAACCGGAAATGCGCAGCGTGACATCGACGCGCGGCCGGTCGAGCACCGAGGCCGGCAGGATCTCGAAGCCGGTGACGCGCCCGCTGGCAGTTTCCCACACCGGCCGCACCCCGAGCAATGCCAACGCCTGCGCGATGTCGTCGCCGCCGGTGCGCATGTTCGACGTGCCCCAGGCCGAGAGCGCGAGGCGCTTCGGATGGGAGCCATGCTCCTGGGCGTAGCGCTCGACAAGCAATGACGCGGAATGCCAACCGAGTTGCCAAGCGGCCGCGGTCGGTACGGCCCGCGTATCGACGGAGTAGAAATTGCGGCCGGTCGGCAATACGTCGGGCCGGCCGCGGCTGGGCGCGCCGCTCGGTCCGGGCATGACAAACCGGCCGTCAAGCCCGGCGAGAATGCTGGCGATTTCCGCCGCGCCGCAGGCCGCCACCGCCGGCCGGAACACCCGCTCGATCCAGTCCAGCACCGGGCTCGTTTCAGACCACTCCGGCTCCGGCGTTGCGACGCCGGAGACGAGCTGCAACGCGAGTCCTTCGAGACGCTCGATCGTATCGCCTACCGTGCGCCAGCCCCCACCAGCGCGCTGGCGCGCACTTCCCTCCCCCGCTCGCGGGGGAGGGTTTTCTGAAGCGCCGAATCCCCGACTCCCTCCCCCGCCAGCGGGGGAGGGTTGGGGTGGGGGCTCTCGGAGCACGCCGGGTTTCGGGCCCGTCCAGGGGTCGGCGGGGTCGAGGGCGAGCGGGTCGGCGAGGCCGAGATCAGCGGCGAGCGCGCGGATCAGCGACTCGTCCTCTGGCGCACTGCCTCGCCGCGCCCGCGCGATCGCAAGCAGCAATTCATCGAGCCGCTCGCTTGTCGGGCTCTCGCCAAACACATGCAGCCCGTCGCGGATCTGCAGATCCTTCAGTTCGCATAGAAAACCGTCGAGCTTCTTCAGCGCTTCGACCTGGTCTTCGCCGGCGGCGATGCCGCAATCGCGATCGATCCCGCCGGCGCGGGCGCGCTCCAGGATCTCGGCGGCGAGCGGCGCGACCCGCCGCGGATCGCCGCGCAGCGCGTCGTAATATTCGTCGATCAGCCGCTCCAATTCCGCCGCCGCGCCATAGCTGCCAGCGCGCGTCAGAGGCGGAGTCAGATGATCGATAATGACAGCCTGCGCCCGCCGCTTCGCCTGCGTTCCCTCACCGGGATCGTTGACGATGAACGGATAGAGATGCGGCACGGGCCCGAGCACCGCTTCGGGGAAACATTCAGCCGACAGCGCGAGCGCCTTGCCGGGCAGCCATTCCAACGTGCCGTGCTTGCCGAGATCGATGACCGCGTCGGCACGGAAGCTGTCGGCGAGCCACGCATACGCGGCGAGATAAGAATGCGGCGGCGCCAATGCCGGGTCGTGATAGGTGGCCTTCGGATCGAGATTGTAGCCGCGCGCCGGCTGCACGAGCACCGCGATATTACCGGTGCGAAAGCCCGGGATTGCGAAATCGCCGCAGGTCAGCCGGCTCGGATGGAAGAACGGGTCGCGCTCCGCCGAGCCCCATTGCGCCGATACGCGCTGCTGCACAGTCTGCGGCAGCGTCGCGAAAAACGCCGCGTATTCGTTGAACGGCAGGCTTTCATCGTAGGGCGCCTGCGGGCGGGCATTGGTCGGTCCAGAAAGCAAGCGCCGCATCAGCGCGGTTCCATCCTCCGGGATATCGCCGACGCGATACCCGGCCTCGCGCAGAGCGTGCAGCAGGGTGACCACGGATTGCGGCGTGTCGAGGCCAACGCCATTGCCGATGCGGCCGTCGCGGTTCGGGTAGTTGGCCAGGACGATCGCGATACGACGCTCGGCGGCGGACTTTTCGCGCAACCGCGTCCAGTTGCGCGCGAGATCGGCGACAAACGCGATCCGGTCCACAACGGGGCGATAGCCGACGAGATCCGCCTCGCTTTCGGCGTCTCGGCCCAGTGCCTCTTTGAATGACACGGCGCGCGATAAGACGCGGCCATCGATCTCGGGCAGCGCGACATTCATCGCGAGATCGCGCGGCGCGAGCCCGCGCGTGCCGGCGCACCATGCCTCTTCGTCGCCGCCCGAGAACACGACCTGCAACACCGGGCAATCGGCGCGCAGCGGGTCCTCGCCGCCGGATGCCGCGACCGAAAACCCGGTCGCGTTCAGGATCACCGCGGGCGGATGCGCGGCGAAAAGATCGGTGATGAGCGTCGCTGCCTCTGCGTCTTTCAGGCTCTGCACAAAGATCGGCAGCGGCCGCAGCCGCCGCGACGCGAGCGCCTGTACCAGCGCATCGACCGGCGCGGTGTTCCCGGATTGCACAAGCGCGCGATAAAAGACGATCGGCACAACGCCGCCACTGCCTTGCCATTCGCGCCGGATCTCGTCCAGGCTCGGTAACGCCTGGCCCGGCCAATAGAGCCCCGCCCGCAACAAGGGCGCCGGCTCCGCCCATTCAGCTTCACCACCCGCCAGGTTCGCAGCGAAGCGCAGGAAACTGTCGGCGTTGCCTGGGCCGCCCTCGGCGAGATAGCGCCACAAGCGCTGGCACGTCTCGTGCGGCACGGTCGAGAGCCGCGCCAACTCGGGATCGGGCTTGTCGTCGCCCGGCAGCAGCGCGAGCGGGATGCCGCCCGCGCGGCAGGTCTCGACGAGGCGCTCTACGCCATAGGGCCAATAGGCGCTGCCGCCGAGCAGCCGGGCGACGACCAGCCGTGCCCGCACGACAGTGTCCACATAAAGATCGACCGAAAGGTTATGGCCGAGCCGCATGACCGGCGCGAGCCGCAGGGTCGGCGCCGCCGGATCGGCCTTGCGCCGGCGCGCCTGCGCCGCGGCGAGCAGCGCGATTTCGGTGTCGGCGCTCGCCAGCACGACAATATCGCCCGGCGTCTGCCCGAGATCGACCGCGGCCGATCCGTCGGCGATGATCCCCGGTTCGGTGGCGAGCAGATGCATTCAGCCGTCCAACGCCGCGGACGCGCCGCCCAGTCCCGCGGCTATGCCGCCGCGGTCGAGGCCTTTTTTGCCGATCACGACGAGGCGCGTCGTCCGCGCTTCGCCCGGCAGCCACGGCCGGTCGAAATGCTGCTGCACCCGGTCGCCGACCGCCTGCACGACCTGCCTGCGATCCCGGCCGGGCACATCGACAAAGCCTTTGACGCGCAACACGTCGTGCTCGCGTATCACCGTGGCGAGCCGGACACGGAAAGCGGCGAGGTCGGTGATCGGTCCGCGATCGACGACGAAGCTTTCGAAATCGTCGTGATCGTGCTCGCCCTCGATCTCGTGCAATGACGGCCGCGCAGCGAGATCGTTCTCGGCCGCCGCGGCGAGCCCGAGCGCGACCGGCGCGGCCACCCTGCCCTGCTCGGCCGCGATCAGCTTCACCCCGGCCCGCAGCCGCGCCTCGATGTCCCGCCGCAATGCTGCGAGCCGTTCCGGCGCGACGAGATCGCTCTTGTTCAGGATCACGAGATCGGCGCAGGCCAATTGATCGGTAAAGACCTCCTCGAGCGGATTGTCGTGCTCTATCGCCGGATCGGCGGCGCGCTGACGCGCCACCGCGTCGGGATCGCTCGCAAAGCGGCCCTCGGCCGCTGCCGCGGCGTCGATGACCGTGACGACGCCATCGACCGTCGTGCGTGTGCGGATCTCCGGCCAGGCAAACGCCTGCACCAGCGGCTTCGGCAAGGCGAGGCCCGAGGTCTCGATGACGATATGGTCGGGCGGTTCGGCGCGGTCGATCAGGCGCGAGAGGGTCGGCAAAAAATCGTCGGCGACGGTGCAGCACAGGCAGCCATTTGCGAGTTCGAGGATGTCGTCCTCGCCGCAGGCCGTATCGCCGCAGCCGAGCAGCAGCTCGCGGTCGATGCCGAGTTCGCCGAACTCGTTGACGATGATCGCGAGCCGATGCCCCGCGGCGGTCGCGAGCAGATGGCGCACGAGGCTGGTTTTGCCGGCGCCGAGAAAGCCGGTGACGATCGTCGCGGGGATGCGCTGCATAGTTAGCGTGGCTCCTTCAGCACCAGCGGCAGGCCGGCCGCGACAAACACGACGCGATCGGCAAGCGCGGCGACCTCCTGGTTGAGCCGTCCCGCCGCATCGCGAAAGCGGCGGCCGAGCGCCGTCTCCGGGACGAGGCCGAGCCCGACCTCATTGGCGACCAGCACGACCGGCCCAGCGGCCTCGCGTAATGCCGCGTACAGCGACCCGGTCGCCGTCTCGACGCATCCGTCTGCGAGCAGCAGGTTGGAGAGCCACAGTGTGAGGCAATCGATCAGCAGCGGCCTGTCGCCGGTACTTTCTCGTGCGATCGTCGCCGGCAAATCGAGCGGCGCCTCGACGGTATGCCAGAAATCGCCGCCCGCGATCTGATGCCGTCTCGCGCGATGCGCGGCAATGCGCGCCGCCATCTCCGCATCCCCCGGCTCGGCGGTCGCGCAATAGGTGCCATGCATCGCGGCGGCCTCGATCAGGCCCTCGGCATAGCGGCTTTTGCCCGAGCGCGCACCGCCCAAGACCAGCGTCACGGCCGGAAGCGGTTGCATGAGTAAGCCGGCGCTGCCGGCCTTCGCGGCTGACAAAGGCTCCTCCTCCACCCCGAGGAATGTCCCAATCTCCCTCCGAAGAGGGGCGGCGCGGAGGTCTCCTGGCTCGGGGTCGTCGCCGGCGGCGCCTTCCCGGCCCCTTCCGAAAGGACCAGTGGCAATGGCCGCGGGCTCGCCGCTTACAGTTGCGGGGGCAGCGCCGGTATTCCACCGGACTTCCCTGTCGCGTCGCTTGGCGACGCTAGCACGCCCGCCGGTCTACTGCCAGGGTGCCTCGATCCCCAGCACGCCCAATCAGCGGGGCGGGCGGTTCACGGTGACGACGCGCCAGCCATGCCCCATGCCGGGCCCGTCGATATGGTCGATGCGGGTGATCGAGCAGTTTTCCATCGTAAAGGCGAGGCAGGCTTCCGGTTCGAGGTCGAGCGCGAGGCCAAGCGCCGAGCGGATCGTGCCGCCATGAGCGACGGCAATGATGTCGCGCCCGCGATGGGCATCGAGCACCCGATGAATCGCGCGCGCGACCCGCTGCATCATGTCGACAAAGCTCTCGCCGCCCGGCGCGCGCTCATGCGCGGGGGCATGCCAGAAGCGGTGAAACGCTCCGCCGCGCGACTGGCGTAATTCTTCGTAGGTGAGGCCCTGCCATTCGCCAAAGCTCTGCTCGGCGAGATCAGGGACCGCCTCAACGTCGGGACCGGGGATCGGGTCGGGGCCGGGCAATCCGGCCCGCACGATCGCCCGCGCCGTCTCATGCGTCCGGCGCAGATCGCTCGTGACCCAAACCGCATCGCGCGGCAATTGGCGTGCCAGCCCCGTGAACACCGCCGTATCGGTGCAGTCGCACGGCATATCCTTCTGGCCGTAGATGCGCCCCTCATGCGCGACCGGCGCATGCCGCACCCACCAGAAGCGGGTCGCCGTCGCGGTCGCCTCGGTCGCACCGGCGCCGACCGCACCGGCGCCGAACGGGGATACCTTGCCCTGGCCGCTGTCGCGCGAGGTCCGACTCATTTCGCCGCCGCGACGAGCAGCATGACAATCTCCCCGATCTGCTGGAAACCCCCGAGAACATCGCCGGTGTAGCCGCCGATCTGGCGGCGCGCAAGCACCGCCATCAGTCCGATCCCGCCGGCGGCGAGCAGCAGCGTGACGGCTCCCCTCACCGGTCCCAAAACCGCCAGCGCAATCGCAATGCCGATGAGAGCCGCGATCAGCGCCACGGCGCGGTTCGGCCGGCCGGCCGTAAAGCCGAGCCCATCGCTCCGCGCGGGCGCAAGCAGGTGCATCATCGTCGGCAAGGCACCGCGCGAGGCCGCATGCGCCGCAAGCAAGGCGAGGCCGGCATGGATCGGGTCGCCCATCGTCGCGAGCGCCGCGACGCGCAAACCAACGCTGAACACCAGCGCCAGGATGCCAAAGCTGCCGTGCCGGCTGTCGCGCATGATCGCGAGTTTTGTCGCGCGGTCGCGGCCCCCGCCAAAACCGTCGGCGGTGTCGGCCAGCCCGTCTTCATGGAACGCGCCGGTCAGCGCGATGCCGGCAAGCACCGCAAGCAGCGCCGCGACAGCGCTGCCACAGCCGAGCGCCTCGACCACAAAAAACGCCACCGCGACAACACCGCCGATCCCGGCGCCGACCAGCGGAAAGGCCCAGCCGGAAGCGGCAATTGCACCGGGCTCGTCCTGCCCCGCAACGCCGACCGGCAAGCGCGTCAGCACCGCCATCGCGATAGCAAACTCGTCGAACAGCCCGCGCCGCGCATCCATGCCGCGACCATAGCCGCTTTTACTGATACAGATAGCCGTTGCGAGTTCCCCCTCACCCGCCCTTGGGCTATCGCCCTCGGGCACCCTCTCCCCACAAGCGGGGCGAGGGTTGCATTGGCACGGCCGACGGTGAGCGCTCCCTCTCCCCGCGAGCGGGGAGAGGGCCGGGGTGAGAGGCATGCGCCATATGCGGGGAGGCATGAATGCCTGAACCGGTTGCGAGCTTGGACGAGATCCGCGCGCTGATGGGCCATCTGCCGGGACCCGATCTCGACGCCGGCGCCGCGGCGGCGCTACGCGAGAAGCAGCTGACAAAACCGGCCGGCGCGCTCGGCCGCCTCGAGGAATTGGCCGCCTGGCTCGCGGTCTGGCAGGGCCGCCATCCGCCGACGCTCGATCACCCGCGCACCATCGTCTTCGCCGCCAATCACGGTGTCGCGGCGCGCGGCGTTTCCGCCTATCCGGCCGCGGTCACAGCCCAGATGGTGCAGAATTTCATCGCCGGCGGCGCTGCGGTAAACCAGCTGTGCAAAACGATCGACGCCGATCTCCGCGTCTACGAGATGAACCTCGACACGCCGACCGGCGACATCGTCGACGGACCGGCGATGAGCGAGGAGGAATGCGCCCGCGCGATCGCCTACGGCATGATGGCGGTCGAGCCCGGCATCGATGCGCTGGCAGTCGGCGAGATGGGGATCGCCAACACGACGATCGCGGCGGCCTTGTGCCTGGCGCTGTTCGGCGGCGATGCGGCGGGATGGACCGGCCCCGGAACCGGCATCGTCGGCGCCGCGCTCAAAAAAAAGCGGGAGGTCGTCGCCGCCGCGGTGGCGCGGCACCAGCCCGAGGCCGGCGACCCGTTCGATATGCTGCGCCGCCTCGGCGGGCTCGAGTTCGCCGCGATGACGGGCGCAATCCTGGCGGCGCGCATGGGCCGCGTGCCGGTCGTGCTTGACGGGTTCTGCGCCGGGGCCGCCGCGGCTGTATTGTACGCCGCCGATCCGCGCGCCCTCGATCATTGCGTGGCCGGCCACGTCTCTGCCGAGCCCGGGCATCGGCGATTGCTCGACAGGCTCGGCAAGCCGCCTCTGCTCGATCTCGGCATGCGGCTCGGCGAAGCCTCGGGTGCGACCTTGGCGCTCGGCATCCTGAAGGGGGCCGCCGCTTGTCATGCCGGCATGGCGAGCTTTGCCGAGGCCGGGGTCAGCGGGCCTGCGGGGTAACGACGCGGGCACCTTTCCTCCGCCGCCGCCGTTCCCAATCAAGGAACGACCCACCAACAGCGAGCGGCATAAGTGCCCGACGATGTTGGCGGCCGCCGGCGAGATCCGCCGATCCGGACGACGCCGATCCGGACGACGCCCGAGAGCGAGCCGCCCGATCCGACATGGCTGTACGAGAACGAGCCGCCGCCGGCCGCGCGGCCCGAGCGGCCGCGCCCGGAGGCTTGGCGGGTTGCGCCGTCCCGGGAGAAACCGCGCGACGCCGAGCAGGCCGAAGCACCTCCGGAGATGCAGCGCGAGCCGGAGGATGACCCCGAGGCGCGGGAGGGGCGGCGGCGCCGGCGGCTGATCGTGGCGGCAATCGGCGGCGCTCTCCTGCTGATCGCGGCCATCTGTTTCGCCTGGTACTGGTTCGCCGAGCTGCGCTGGCTCGAATCGACCGACGACGCCTACACCCAGGCGGACAACACGATCATCTCGCCAAAGGTCGCCGGCTATATCAGCGAGCTTCTTGTCACCGATAACCAGGTGGTCAAGGCCGGCCAGCTGCTCTTGCGCATCGACGCTCGCGATTATCAGGCAGCGATGAAACAAGCCGAGGCTGATGTCGCCTCGGCGGAAGCCAATATCCGCAACATCGATGCTCAGATCACGGCACAGGAAGCCGTCCTCGATCAGGCGCGCGCCGATATCGCCTCGGCGCAGGCCAATCTGACCTTCTCCCAGCAGGAATACGCGCGCTACCAGGCGCTCGCGCGGAGCGGCACCGGCACCGTGCAGCGGGCGGAACAGGCCGCTGCCGATCTGCGCCAGAAACAGGCGGCGCTGCAGCACAACCAGGCGACGCTCGATCAGGCGACAAAGCAGATCGCCGTGCTCAAAACTCAGCGCGGCGTCGCTGAGGCGACATTGCAGCACAATCGCGCCGCGCTCGATCAAGCCAAACTCAATCTGGGCTACACGGCGATTACCTCGCCGATCGATGGCGCGGTCGGCGACCGCTCGGCGCGGGTCGGGCAATACGTCCAGCCGGGCACGCAGCTGATGACGATCGTCCCGATGCGCAACGGTATTTACGTCGTCGCCAATTTCAAGGAGACGCAGATCCGCCGCATGTTCCGCGGCGAGAGCGCCGACATCACGATCGACACCTTCCGGGGCGTGCATCTGAAGGGCGTGGTCGACAGCCTCTCGCCAGGCAGCGGCGCGCAGTTCGCGCTGTTGCCGCCGGAGAACGCCACCGGCAATTTCACGAAGATCGTGCAGCGCGTGCCGGTCAAGATCCTGTTCACCGGCAATGATCCGGTGCTGGCACAGCTGCGCCCCGGGCTCTCGGTGACAGCGACGGTCGACACCCGCACAAAGCCGCCGGAGGGCGCCGAAACATTGGTGCCGCCGGGTTCGCGATGAATTCCGGAGCGCGCGCGGAAAACCAGCCAAGCGGGCGCGATTGGATCGCGATTTTCGGCGCGATCCTCGGCGCCTTCATGGCGGTGCTCGATATCCAGATCACCAATGCCGCGCTGAAGGACATCCAGGGCGGCATCGCGGCCTCGCTCGACGAAGGCACCTGGATTTCGACCGGTTATCTCGTCGCCGAGATCGTCACAATCCCCTTATCGGCCTGGCTCGCCGACATCTTCTCGACAAAGCGCTATCTGATCGCCAATTGCGCGCTGTTTCTCGTCTTCTCGATGCTGTGCGGGATGTCGGACAGCCTCGCGATGATGGTCATCTGCCGCGCCGGCCAGGGCTTCACCGGCGGCGTCTTTATCCCGCTGGCGTTGACGATCGTGCTGCGCTGCCTGCCGCCCTCGAAGCAGCCGATCGGGCTGGCGCTGTTCGGCGTCACGGCGACCTTCGCGCCGGCGATCGGCCCGACGGTCGGCGGCTGGCTGACCGACACTTTGTCCTGGCATTGGATTTTCTACATCAACCTGTTCCCCGGCCTGTTGATGATGTGGATGATCTGGTACGGGCTGCGCCGCGGGCCGATGCACCTCGAGCGGCTCGCCCGCGGCGATTGGCCGGGCATCGTCGCGATGGCGATCGGCCTCGGATCGCTGATCACCGTGCTCGAGGAGGGCCAGCGCAAGGATTGGTTCGGAGACCCGATGATCGTCGAATTGTCGATCGCGGCGGCGATTTTTATCCCGGCGTTTCTGTTCTTCGAGCTGCGGCACAAGGAGCCGTTCATCAATCTGCGGCTGTTGATCCAGCCCGCCTTCGCCAGCGCCTCGGCGATGGGCTTTGTGTTGGGGCTGACGCTCTATGGGACGGTCTATCTGCTACCGGTCTATCTCGCGCAGATCCGCGGTTACGACGCGTTGCAGATCGGCGAAGTCATCATGTGGCTCGGACTGCCGCAGCTCTTCATCTTCCCGATCATCCCGGCGGTCATGCGGCGGGTCGATCCGCGGCTGATGGTGGCATTCGGGCTGGTCCTGTTCGCGGCCAGCTGCTTTATGAACTCGCACCTGACGCATGAATGGGGCATTGAGGAATTGCGCTGGTCGCAGCTCGTGCGCGCGGTCGGCCAGCCTTTTATCATGGTGCCGCTATCCGGACTCTCGGCCGGTTCCTTGCCCGACCGCGATCAGGCGCAGGGCTCGGCAATCTTCAACATCATGCGCAACCTCGGCGGTTCGGTCGGGATCGCGATGCTGGCGACCTACCTGACCGTGCGCGAGCATTTCCACTTCTCGGTCATCGCGGAGCGGCTGACCCAGAACAGCCCGCGCACGGCGCAGGCAATCCAAGAGTACAGCCACATCATCGCGGCAAAGGCGCCGGGCAGCGGCGAGGCGCGTATGCAGGCGATCGCCCAGCTCGCCAATCAGGTGCGGATCGACGCTTTCACGATGGCGTATTCCGATTGCTTCTTCATCCTCGGCATCGCCCTCCTCGTCGCGATCCTCGGCCTGCTCCTCGTGCCAAAGCCGCGCCCCGGCGCCGTCGGCCACTGAGTCCTGACTTCGGCTAATAAATCCCGAGATGTTGATGCAGGTCGATGTTGGCGGCCTTCAATTCGGCCGTCGGAGCATCGATCACGACATGCCCGCTGTTGAGGATCACGATGTCGTCCGCGACATCGAAGACGAGCTTTGCGTTCTGCTCCACCAGCACAATCGACAACCCCTGCTCCTTGAGGCGACGGATTGTTGCCATGACCTCGGCGACAATCTGCGGTGCAAGCCCCTCGGAAGGCTCGTCCATCAACAAGATGCGCGGGTTCGCCATCAGAGCGCGGCCGATCGCCAGCATCTGCTGCTCGCCGCCCGACAAGGTGCCGGCATACTGGTCGCGGCGTTCCTGGAGGCGCGGGAACCCGGCGAACACCGTATCGAGCGTCCACAGCAAGGGCAGACCGCCGCGGGGCTTTCGCGCCGCGACAGCGAGGTTCTCGCGCACGGTCAGGCTCCGGAAGATGCGGCGGCCCTGCGGCACGAGTGCGACCCCCTGCGCCGCGATCGCCTCCGGCGAGCGGCCGGCGACGGGCGCGCCGTAGATCTCTACGCGGCCGCGGCGCGGCGGCAGCACGCCCGTCACGACATTCATGCTGGTCGTCTTGCCGGCCCCGTTGCGGCCGAGCAGACCCAATAGCCGCCCCTCGCCGCAGCGGAACGACACCTGATGCAAGACATGGCTGTCAGCGTAATAGGCGTCGATATCCGCGAGCAGCAGCGCGTCACTCGCCAAGGTAGATCTCCCTGGTGCGCGGATGCGCGACGACCTCGGCGCGGGTGCCCTCGATGACAACCTCGCCGAAATGCAGCACCGTAATGCGCTCGGCGAAATCGAGTGCTACGTCCATGTCGTGCTCGATCATAACGATCGTCACCTCGCGCGGGATCGCGGCGAGCAATTCCCGGACGTCGCGCCGCTCATCGATCGACAGGCCGGCGAAGGGCTCGTCGAGCAGCAACACTTTCGGCTCCTGCGCCAGCGCCATCGCGATTTCGACGCGCCGCCGCTCGCCATAAGCGGTCTGGGCGAGCGGTCGGCCGGCGAGATGCTCGAGGCCGACCCGCGCCAGCGCGGCATGGGCATGCTCGATCAGAGCCGTCTGACGCTCCAGCCGGCCTACCGGGTTCCAGCGCATCCGCGACAGGCCCAGCAATGACAGCACGACGTTGCGCAACAGGGTCTCGCCTGGAAAGAGCGTGATGATCTGATAGGTGCGGGCGATGCCGAGATGGGCGCGGCGGCGGGATGGAACGCGGGTTATGTCGCGCTCGAACAGGCGCACCGTGCCGCGGTCGGGCCGCAGCTCGCCGGTGATCAGGTTGAAGAGGGTTGTCTTGCCGGCGCCGTTCGGGCCGATGATCAGCCGCCGCTCGCCGGGCTCGACCGCGAGATCGACGTTCGAGGTCACGCGCAAACCACCAAAGGATTTGTCGAGCCCCTGGACTTCGAGCGCGGTCATGCGCGTTTCTTTGGCTGCGGCGCCGGCGCAATGACCGGAGCGGGGCGAGACGGGCCCGGCCTAAGCTTCGCGCTCGCCCATCGCCAGAACCGCACCGAGCCGGGCACCAGCCCTTCCGGCATAAAAATGACGATCGCGACAAAAATCGCGCCGAGCACGAAATTCCACCGCTCGATATAGGCGCTGGCGACATTCTTCATAATCACGACCAGCGCCGCGCCGGCGATCGGGCCGAGCAAGGTGCCGGTTCCGCCGGAGATCACCATCAGCAATACTTCGGCCGATGAGGTGAGGGCGACGACTTGCGGGCTGACGAACTGGTTGTAGTAGAGGAAGACCATGCCGGCGACGCCGCTCCACAAGCCGGAGAACAGAAACGCCAGAAACCGGATCAGCCAGACATTGTAGCCGAGCGCGTTCATGCGGCGCGGCTGATCCCGGGTGCCGCGCAGGCTGACGCCGAAGGGCGACGCGGCAAAGACGGCGATCGCACCCAAGGTCACGAGAAAGACGAGCAGCGTCGCCCAGTAAAAGCCGGGCGCTGTCGCGAGCGACAAGCCGAACGGTGCCGGCCGGGTCGCGACCGAGACGCCATTGTCGCCATTGGTGATGCTGATCCAGCGATATGCGACACCCCAGACGATCTGGCCCAAGGCGACCGTGATCATTACAAAGCCGAGGCCGGTGCCGCGCAGCGCCAATACCGCGAAAGCCGCCGAGGCCACCAGCGTCACCCCGAGTGCGCCGAGGATCGCGAGCAGGTGCCCCGCCCCCGCATTGATAAAGAGAGCGCCGGCATAGGCGGCGATGCCGAACAGCCCGGCATGGCCGAGAGAGACGAGCCCGGCATAGCCGACCAGCACGTTGAGGCCGAGCGCAAAGACCGCGTAGAGCAGGATTTGCGCGGCGATATTTGTGTAATAGCTGTTGCCGATCCAGAGCGGCACCGTCGCGAGGAGGATGAGCCCGGCGGCGAGGGCGAGGCGCTTCATGGGGCGGCCCGGCCAAATAGACCCTGCGGTCGCAATACCAGCACGACCAGCATCGGCAGGAACAGCACGACATAGGCGAGCTCGGGCAGCATCGCCTGGCCGAAATTGTAGAGAAAACCGACGACAAAGCTGCCAAGAAACGAGCCGATCAGACTGCCCGAACCGCCAAGGATCACGACGACCAGCGCCAAGGGCAGCATGTCCTGGTCGAGGCCGGGATAGACCGACAGGATCGGGCCACCGATGACGCCGGCAAAGCCGGCAAGCCCGGCGCCGAGACAGAAGACGATCGTGAACAGCCGCGACACGCGGATGCCGACGACGCGCGCCATCTCCGGATCGTCGACGCCGGCGCGGATCATCGCGCCCAACCGAGTGCGGTCGAGCAATCCCCACAGCGCTGCCGCAAAAGCGACCGCAACGACGATCACCGCGATGCGGTAGGTCGGAAAGCCAAGGCCCGCGATAAAGGTGGCGCCGCGCAACGCCCTTGGCGTCTCGATCGAGATCGGGTCGCCGCCCCACCACATGAGGCAGGCATCGGCGATCATAAAGGAGAGGCCAAGCGTGACGAGCACCTGCGCCAACTCGTTGCCGGGCAGGCGGCGCAGCAATAGGCGTTCGACCAACCCGCCGAACACCGCCACGCCGAATGCCGCGAGGATCGCGGCCGGCCAGAAGCTCAGGCCGAGCGCGATCAGCGACACACCGAAATACGCGCCGAGCATAAAGAGGGAGCCGTGCGTCAGGTTCGGGATCCGCATCAGTCCGAAGATCAGCGCGAACCCGGCCGACAACAGGAACAACAGCCCGCCAAAGGCGATGCTGTTGGCGGCCAGGAGCAGCGAGATATTCATCGGAGGCGCGTTCCGGCGA
>JBKOVT010000070.1:0-5897 GCA_046724035.1 Pseudomonadota bacterium
CGCTCTCAACCGCCCCGCCTTTCGTGCGCCAAACCCGGTTGGCCGCGCGAGCGCGCAGCCGACCAAATCATCGGACGCGAATGCTGCTTCAACAGTCAAACAAAATCATCATCGCAGCACATCCCCAGGGCGTCGGCTGGTCCTCGCCTTCCCATCGCTCGCGAGCTCAATTATCAGCCGCTCGGTCACGCAACTTGAACAGGCGCGGATGGCGGAGCGCCATTTCCGCCATCATGGCCTGGTAGTGGGGAGGGACGGTGCGGTTGCGCGAGTTGTCGTGGACGCGGTATTCGCACAAGAGCTCCGGCACAAAAACGCCCTCGTAACCGAGTTCAGCAAAGCGACACCAGAGGTCGTAATCCTCCCAGCTGACATCCTCCGCCAGCACCGCATAGCCGCCGATTTCGAGCAGCCGCTCGCGGCGGATCAGCGCCATCGCATCGATGTAATTGCCAAGCGCCAACTGGGCCGGTTGCCAGATATCGGCGATACCGATGCCGTCCTCCTCGCCGAAGAAACGCAGTTGCGAATAGGCGAAAGCGGCGTTAGAGGCCTGCAACGCCTCCACAAGTCGCGACAGGGCGGGTGGCCTGAGGCGGTTGTCGGCGTCGAGCATGAAAAGGTAGGGCTCACGGCTCCAGGCGATCCCGGAATTACGCGCCATCGACGGGCCCTGATTGCGGTCGTGGCGGATGACACGCGCCTCGCTGAACCTCATCCTGTGCTGTTCGAGTAAGGCGGCCGCGGTCTGGGCGCCGTCATCGCGTGAACAATCGTCGACGACTATCACTGACAGCGGTTGAAAGTCCTGGTTCACGATCGAGGCGAGCGCCTCGGTGATCGTATGGGCATAATTATAGAGCGGCACAACGACGACGATCTCGGCCGCGCCTTCCTGCCTGCTTTCGTAGACGACGCGGCTCAACCGGCCGATGTCGAAGGCTCGCAGCGGTGTGCTCATCGCCCCTACCCCGGCTGCCCGGCGCTACCCGCGCCCTCTGCGGCTCGGCGTGCTTCCGCGCTTTGGTCGCCCCGCGGGTAAAAGATCGAGGGGTGGCGCAGCGCCAATTCGGCGTTCAGCGCGAGAATGTTGGGTATGCTGCGAGTCCTGACCATCGAGGCGGCGTGTACCCGGTACTCGCAGATCAGCTCCGGGACGAATACTCCGTCCAGCCCCAATTCGGCAAAGCGGCACCACAGATCGTAATCCTCGAGGCCGTGGTCGTCCGCGAGGACGGCGTAGCCGCCAACCGAGAGCAATGCATCGCGCCGGATCAGCGCCATCGCATCGATGTAATTGTTGATTGCGAGCCGTTCGGGTTCCCACACATCGGCGATGCCGATCCCGTCCTCCTCGCCAAACCAGCAAAGCTGCGAATACGCAAAAGCTGCCCCGGAGCATTGCAGCGCCTCCAACAACCGCGACAGTGCCGGGGGGCGCAGGCGGTTGTCCGCATCGAGCATGAAAAGATAGGGCTCGCTGCTCCAGGCGATGCCGGAATTGCGCGCCATCGAGAGGCCTTGGTTGCGGTGATGACGCAGGACGCGCGCGGTGGCGAACCGTGCGCGGTGCTGTTCGAGAAAGTCTATCACCTGCTCGCCGCCATGATCGGTCGACGCGTCATCGACAACGAAAACCGAAAATTCTGGAAGGTCCTGCCGAACGAGTGATTCGAGGGTGTCGAGAACGGTGGCAACGTAATTGTACAAGGGCACGATCACAGCGACCTCCGCCGCCATACCATCGTTTTGGCTGTCGTAAACGACCGCGCCGAGGGCCGACAGGTCGTAGAGCCGCATCGGCCGCATGCCCCTAGATTCCCAATGCTGCGGCGAAGGCATCGAGCACCGGCGCGAGAGCGACATGCATCGAGCCTACCGAACGTGCGCGCTCGTATGCCGCGATGCGAGTCCGGTCGAGCCTGCCCCGCCCCTCCTCCGTCTCGAGCAGCCAGCGCATCAGCTCGCCGATATGCCTTAGATTCTCTTCCAGATAATGGATGCCCGACTCGAAGACTGGGCTCGATAGGCCGGGATCGGACACGACGCAGGCGCCTTGCCAAAAGCCGTGCATCACAATGCGCGGCCATTCGAAATAGCCGATCCAGTCGCGGTGGAGGTTCAGCACGATCTTTGCCCGCTGCGCCAGTGCCCAGCTCTGCTCGGCCGCGGCGATGCTCTGTTCGGTGATCGGCTCTGAGGAGGAACGGTACACGCATACAAAGCGATAACGATCCGTCAGCTCCTGCAGACGCAGAAGCGCCTTATCGCGCCGCGGCGCCCGCGTGCCGATGAACAGGATATCAATCGGCCGCTCGTCGAGCCGGTTGCGGGCCTGCCAGTCATAAGGGTGTCGTGCGAAGGCGTAGCCCTTCGCCAGCGGAATATCCGATATGTCCAAGCGCGGCTGCGCATAGCGCACGGTCGGCAGGTGGCCCGGCATGAAATGCACGACATTGCAGCCGGCGCGGCGCAGCATCATCGCGCTCTGCAGGTTGATGTCGAGCACGAGCGGCGCTTCGAGCAAAAGCGGGAAGGCGCGGCAGAACCATTGCGTCTGCGGCTGCTCGACATTGTAGAGAACCGACCCCGGAGCGGCGGCAATCTCTGTCCAGTGTTTGCCCTCGCCCAGCCAGAAGAATTCGTGCGGCGCGACGAAGATCCGCAGATCGAAGGGCTCGTCGCGGCTGGCTTGCTCATCGCGCTGCGCCGCGTCGATGCCCTCGGCCTGGAGTCCCCAGGCCAAAAGATCGGCGATCTCGCGCATAAAGAAATTACCGAGCGAACTGCAAAAGACGCCGATTTTGACGCCACGACGGCGCAGCGGCGCGGCGCGCTCGGCCAGATCTCCATCCGCCGTGGCGGCTTCGGCGAGTCGCGTCAGGCAGTGCCGCTCGGCCTGTATTGCGCCATCCATCTGCGCCAACAGGCGCGCCACGATGAGCGGGTTGGTAAAGGCGCGCCGCTCCTCAAGCCCATGCCGCAGGAAATGCTGCCACGCCTCTGCCGGTCCGCGCGGGATGTCGGCATGCAGCTCCAGATACACTTCGGGATCGAACAACCCGCTGGCGCGCACTCGTTCTTCGAGGGTCGCGGGCGCGGCGCTCACCTTGAGCGCGCGCTGCGTTTCTGCGTGGAACTTTGCCGTTTCCAGCGATGCGGCATGCTCGCGCTGCCGCACGGCCGCGAGCCGTTGGCCGAGCGCCGCAATCTCGCGCTCGAGCAAGCCCGCGCTGTCGCTGCCGTTTGTCGCCTTTATGATACACCCCTCTCCATCATCATCGGTTCATCGCGACGGCACTCCCCCGGGAGGTGCGTGTGCTCCACAAATCGCATTCCGGAATCCTCACAGATTAGTCCGAACATGCGCTCCACCGCGTGTCCAAGCCCGCCATCCAACGTCATGGGCTCCGGTTCAAAATCGGACAAGGTGAGCTTGAGCTCAGCCAGGGTTCGCAGCAGAAGCGGTCTGATCCAAAAAATCGAGCCGCCGGGGAAGCGGCGGTGTTTGACTTCGGGTGAAATGCCGATCCGCGGCAGCAATTGTGCAAGGCGCGCCTCGTTTGACCGCCATTGGTCAGGTCCGCTGTAGATCTGCCCCTCTGCGACGACCATCCCGAGTGCAGGATCGGCGTCGAACGCTGCAACAATCCGATCGACCAGCGCCGAACTGCCCAGCACCCCGGCGATCAACGTTCGGCGCCACGCATCGCCATCCGCGCGGTGCAGGCTTCGCTTTGTGTGAAGCTTACAGACGAGATCGTATTGGAAGAGCACGCCGGATTCCAAAAAGACAAGGAAGGTACCAATATCCCGGCCGCGATCTTGAAAATCGAACACGTGGGCATACGGGAATGCCTTCAAGACGGTTTCCCGCATCTGTGATGACGCGCCCCTGACCAAGCTGACAAACAGATCGAAGGGGGGCGATATATGCTCGATCGCGTCCCGCATCTCGTCCCAAAGCTCGGGATAAAACAGGTGAAGCACGACCGCGATCCGGCCGCGGGGTTGCAGATCACGAAGCCCGGAGAGATCGGGAAGCTCGATTTGTTGGCTGGGCACATGCGGGCCAAGAGAGCCTTTAGTTTGCGCCGAGGGCTGGGTGTCGACGGGCTCTGGCGGACTCGCTAATCGTCGCAATTCGCCGACGCGGGTTTCGGACCATCCGAGGTCACGCAATCCCTCGCAGGTCGCGGGCAATCCGGGATCGAGGGCGAAAGCGCGGAGATAAGCTGCCTCCGCCTCCTTTTGCTTGCCTTGGAGCTTTAATACGTGACCGAGGTGCAGATGCGAGTCGGCGACGGTCGGATCCCGTGCAATGGCGGCGCGATAGGCTCTCTCGGCTTCGGTCGGATTGCCGGATTCCTTCAGCGCATGCCCGAACTGCACCCAGATCGGCGGATTGTCGGGATTACGGCCGAGCGAACGACGGTAAAGGTCGGCGGCGATGTCCCATTGCAGCGCTTCGCGCGCCCGATCGGCGCGGCTGATTAAGCTGCCCTTGCCGCGCTTCAAGCTGCGCCGAACTGCCGGGTTTGCCGATGCGGCAGTCGCCCCTGCGAACCCCGAGCCGGGCATCCGCAAATCCGCCGTGGCGGAGGTTTGGTTCGGCGCCGAATTATCCTGCTCCAACCGGCTCAGCTCGCGCGCGGCATCGGCAAGCGAGGTATCGAGCACCAGAGCGCATTGATACGCCAAACGCGCTTCGGCAATTTTCCCCTCGAGCTTCAGCACATGCCCGAGTTGGAGATACGCCTCGGGACCGTCCGGCTGATAGGCGATCGCATTGCGATACGCAGCTTCGGCCGCGGCGCGATCGCCGGCTTCCTTTAGCGCGTGGCCGTATTGTATCCAGATTGGCGGGTTGCGTGGCTTGCGGTCGAGCGCGATGCGGTAAAGGCCGGCGGCGGCTTCCCATTGTCCTGCCTCGCGGGCGCGATCGGCGCGGCTGATGACCGAAGGCTCGCGGCGGTCGGCGCGACGGAACAGCGGCATCGGTCCTACTCGACTAAACTCAGGCTCATGAGTGGACAGCGGCGAGGTAGTTCGGCTCTCATTGCCCACGTATGGCGCCGAACAGCCGCTGGATTGTTTGCCGCCAGCCGAGTCGCGGCTCTCGATAGGCGTAGACGCGATTGCTTACTGCTAATGCGTGAAGGGCCGCTCGCCCGACCTGGCGGGAGTCGGCCAGCTCGGTCTTGAGCCCCTCTATCTCGCCGCTTAGGGCCGGCACCTTGCGCTCGGCCTCGCTGGCTCTCCGCTCCACACTTTCCAGCGCAGCGGCGCTTTGTTGCGCTTCCCTGGCAGCGTTCTGGGCCGCCGCTTCCGAGGAACGCCTAGCCGCCTCTAGCGCAACGGCAATCTCGCGGCGCATGGCCGCGTCCCCGGCGCTCCGCTGCTCGGCCTCTCTCTCGAACTGCATCACAGCCTCGCGCAATCCGGCGAGTTGACTGCGAATGCGCCCCAGCTCCTCCTCGCGCGCTCCAGCGAGTTCATCGTGAATGCGCTTCAGCTCCTCCTCGCGCGCTCCAACGAGTTGATCGTGAAGGCGCTGCAGCTCCTCCTCGCGCAATGACGCCGCTGCGGCCGTCTCTTGCAAGCGGCGTATGTCGGCGCGCAGCAAGTCGATCGTCGCTTCGCGGTCGCGCACCCAGCCTTCGGCCTTGCCAAGTGCGTCGCGTACCGCGGCGCCGTCTCGCTCCAGCACCGCAATTCGGGCTTCGCGTTCCCGGAGCGCCGTTCTGGCTTCCGCCAAGTCGTGCGAGGCTGTCGCGACGAGCCCGAGCTGGGCGTAGGTCTGCGCGATCGCCGCCTTATCCGGCGCGGCGCTCTCGAAGAGCGGCCGCAGCGGCTCCGCCATCTCGCGTCCGACCTGAACCACGCCGAGCCCGTAG
>JBKOVT010000242.1:0-5890 GCA_046724035.1 Pseudomonadota bacterium
CTGCCGCATCGAAGCAGAGGAACAGGCCGAAGCTGCTTGGGTGCAGCACAATAACGAGGTCGCGGACCGTACCCTCTATCCCTTAGCGAACTCGTGGTATGTCGGCGCCAATATCCCCGGGAAGCCTCGTGTCTTCATGCCGTATGTCGGCGGGGTGACCGCTTATAAGAAGAAATGCGATGATGTCGCGGTCAAGGGCTACGAAGGCTTCCGGTTTGATGTTGGCGGTGAAGCGCAACGGTTTGCCGCCAATTGATGGTGCCCCCTTCGCGGCAGCCTGACACCGATAGCGCGGTGCGCCATTGCGGTTGCCCTGAGGGCCAAACGGGACGACTATAGCCTAGTATCTCGGGAACCCGGCGAAGCTCGGGAAAAACACATCGGCAAAAATCCACAGGGAGGAGACCGGCATCATGACGAGGCATCCCGCGCGTACCAGCTGGTCTCGCCGCGACATCCTTCGTGGGGGCAGCGCAGCCGCGTTGATGGGGGCTTACGGTTTGGCCCCGCGCTATGGTCTCGCCGCCGATATTCCGATGGAATACGACGGCTCGAAATTTCAGATGGCCGCCCCGGAGCCAAATCCAAAATCGGGCGGAGTGATGCGGTACGGCATCCTCAATCGCCCCCCGCATTTTGACGTGCACCAATCGGGAACTGTCGGCAACATCGGCACTCAGGGGTGCATGTTCGACAATTTGATCCGGCGTGACCCGCGCGACAGCGGCAAGACAATCGTCCCCGATCTGGCGCATAGCTGGGAAATCGGAAAAGACGGCAAGACCTACACATTTCACCTGCGACAGGGTGTCCAGTTTCACGACGGCACGGATTTCACATCGGCGGATGTTAAAGCGACCTTCGACCGCATCGTGAAACCACCGTCGGGCGTAAGCATCCCGCGTACTCCATTGTTCAGGGCGGTCAGCGAGATCAACGCGCGCGACAAGTACACCATCGAATTCAAGCTGGGCGCGCCGCGGTCCGTCAATTTTATGATGTCCGCCTTTGCCAGCGGCTGGAACGTGATCTTCAGCAAGAAGGCGCTGGAAGAGAATAATTACGATCTACGCAGGATCCTCAACATCCCCGGGACCGGTCCGTTTAAGACGAAACGCCGGGTCGAGAACGAAATTTGGGTGATGGAGAAAAACCCGAACTATTGGAACAAGGGCCTGCCGTACCTCGATGGCATCGAAGTTTACCACCTCTTGCCATTTTCGCCGGAGCTTGGGTCGGCGATCCTGTCCGGCAGAGTGGATTACGCCCGCGCGCTCGATCCCGTTACCGCCCGCAAGGCGGCCGCAATTCCTGACCTATCCACGGCGAAATTTTACCAGAGCGTCATTCACGCTACCTGGCTGAATGCCAAACGAAAGCCGTTCGACGATCCGCGCGTCCGGCGCGCCATGCATCTGCTGTTCGAAAAACAGGTCCTGGTGGATGTCGTGAAGGATGTCTCCCCACTGATGACGGGGGGATTCCTCTATCCGTTTTCCGAATTTGCCACGCCCAAGGACCAACTCGTCAAGCGGGTTGGCTATCATGAGGATTCGGGCGCCGCGATCAAGGAGGCTAAATCCCTATTGGCCGCCGCCGGTCAGAGCAGCATGCGGCCGCTGGATTTCATGGTGCGGGACCTCAACCATCACAAGCTGTTTGGTCAGGCGATCCAGGCAATGTTGAAAGAGGCGGGTATTCAATCCGACCTGCGGACGGTTGTTGAATCGGTTTGGTTTGGTGACGCGGCGGCCGGCAACTACGATCTGGCGGTCGGCGCCATCGTCTCAACGTTGCTCGATCCGTCCGATTACTTCAACGCGTGGTACCGCACCGATGGGCCGCAGAACTACTCCTTCTGGCACAACGCCGAATTTGACAAGTTGGTGGATCAAATCGATGTCGAAGTCGATTCCGGCAAGCGTCTGGCGCTGATTCGACAAGCCGAGGACATCATGGAGCAGGATCCTCCGTTAGTGCCGGTCGCATGGGAAAACATCCTCGATGTCTGGTACAAATACGTGAAGGGCCACAATCCGAAGGACTATTTCGGGATCTACGACGTGGTCCGGTTCGACACGTTCTGGCTGGACAAGGCGTGAGCTGAGCTTGGCGGCTCGGCTCACGAACATTTTCCAGCTTTAGGGCGGCGACAAGCAGAGCACAAAATCCATCTCGACCTGTGCGCCGCGGGTCAGGTGGACAGTGCCGATGCAGCTGCGGGCCGGCAGCCGGTCAGCGGGGAAAAAACCGGCATACGCCGCATTCATGCGTTCGTAGAGCCTGGAATACTCGACCAGCGACACCCGCACCGAAACCACGTTGCGCTTGTCGAGCCCCGCAGCGCCGAGCAGCGTTTCGAGATTGGCGAAGATCTTTCGGGTCTGCCGCTCGACACCCTCGGGGAGCGGCACGCGATCGTCCCGCAGGTCGATGGGGGCGAGCCCGGAAATAAACCCCCAGCCGCCGGCGATGACGATATCGCTCGCGAGCTTTGCGCGAAGCCCATCGGGATTGATCGACAAATAAGGCATCGTCGGGCTGCTCAGCTGACCAGCTCGCCCTGCAGCAGATAACGGATCCGATCGCCGGCGACGCGCTCTCGCTCAATGGGTGGCAGCGTCTCGGTATCGATCACGACCTGCGCCGCGCGTCTACCAAACTGTTCGAGGCTAGCGAGATCGCCGATATTCGATTGCGAAGGTAGCCGGAACACCAGCTCGTGATTGTAGGTGCGCACCGCGCCCTCCGAGTAGAGACGCGGGAGCGCCGGGATTTCGCCGATCCTCACAGCCTCGATGGCGCGGCCAAGCATGCGGCGAAACATCACAACGCCGCGATCGGTCGTCGCGAGATGTTCGTTCTTGCGGTTGGCAATCGCGCCCTGGCTGACCAGCGCGTCATAGTCGCCGGGCTGGCGTTGCCGCTCTTTATAAGGGCGGTCGGCGGTCTGGCCGATAAAGTTCATTCGGTCGACCCCGTACAGCGACGGGTCAATGTCAACGACCCGGTTGCTCTTCGCGTTGCTGTGAACAAAACCGATGTAATACGAGCTGTGTTCATCGATCGGCACCACCCATCGGGTCAGCGAGCAGGTGATGTTGAAGCATTCCTCCTCGCCGGGGTTCTGGCCCGACGCAAATTGCCCGATATTCGGCACGATGATGTCGCTGGCGCGAATGAACACGTTGTCGTTGATGCGCCGCGTGGCCATCGACAAAAAGCCGAGCGGCGTCTCGACGAAATCGAGCGCCGGCAACACCGCGAAGGCCGGCGAGAACTGGGCGCCGCTCGAAATCGCATGCAGATAGGCGTTGTGGATGGGATCGCAGGCATTCTCGACGATCTGCAACCAGTTGCACGGCAAAGTCATCTTGATCGGGATCAGCCGGTTGCCGGCCGGATGCGTGAACGTGTCGAGCTCGGGGAAGACTGGCACCTGCTCCGGAGGTCCCATATACGCGAAAATCATCCCCTGATAGACGCGCACGGGATAGGCGCCTTGGCAGAAGCTGTAGCGGCCGAGATTGGCTGTCGGCTCGGCGCCGGCGGCGATCAGCGTTCCGTCACAGCCAAAATGCCAGCCGTGATAGCAGCACATGATGCCGTGCTCTTGCACGATGCCGTATTCGAGCGAGGCGCCGCGATGGGCGCAGACGCGGTGGAGGAGGCCGATCTGGCCGCTGCGATCTCGAAAGATGACAAGGTCCTCGCCGAGCAGCCGCAACGCGATCGGCAGGTCCTCAAGCTCCGATTCGATCATGATCGGATGCCAGTAGCGCCGCAGATACTCGCCGCCGGCGGTGCCCGGCCCGACCTCGGTGAGCGGGCTCGGCTCGAACGCCGCCGGGCGATTGTAATAAGCGCTGTACGGGCCGCTGCGGCTGGGGTGCGGCTGGTCCTTCATCGTATGATCCCGCGTTGAGCTTTCGGGGACTGATATCATACAGCGCTAAGCCGTTCAGAAAAACGACTGGGCAATTCCGTAAAGGGGGGGAGCCGCTGTGCGACCACGTGATCTGCTCAAAACCGTGGCGTGAACCTGCGGGTCTAAACGGGATGAGGGCGTTAGGCCGCTGTCAGCTATCCAAAAACGGAGAGCAACCGGGTGCGATAGTGAGCATTCCAAAACGGCCATCCTGCTACGCGTTACGCATTGCCAGTAACTACTAACGGCGCTCTAGCTACGGTTGGACGCTTGCTCCGGCGGAGTTCTGTGAACCAACGGGAGCAAGCGCCTTGGCGAGAAGGGGCTTTGTCATGCTCGGGGATGCTCCGGTCGAGTTTCGCGTGGCATTGCTCCGGTAGGTTCACAGGACTCCGCCGGAGCGTTAGTGGTCATCGGCGTGCTCGGTCTCGGACTTCGGACCCTAGGGGATGTGGTGCGGCTCAAAGGGAGCGGCCGATGAGAAGCCGCTTCTGGGCGGTGTCGTGCGCCATCGAAGCTGTTTCAGCCGAGGCGGCGACCGGAACGTTCGAGTGTGCCAATCCGACGGGTTTGCACGGCGGGCGTAAGATATGCCACTAGAGCGGCCCATGGCACGCATCATTGTCCTGGGTGGCGGCCGTCAAGGCCGCATCATCGCCAACGACCTCGCCGGCGATCACGACGTCACCGTGGCCGACGTCGCGGCGGTGAACCTTCCCGGTGTCCACAGCATGCAGCGCGACCTGTCGCGGCCGCTCGAGCTGGTCGGCACCTTGCACGAGTACGACGTCGTCGTGGGCGCGCTGCCGGCGCGCCTCGGCTTCCCGGCGGCGCAAGCCGCGGTGAAGGCCAAGCGCCACTACGTGGACCTGTCGTATTACATCGAGGACGCGACGCAGCTGCACGGGGCGGCGCAGGCGGCGGGCGTGGCCGTCGTGCCGGATTGCGGTCTCGCACCGGGCCTGTCTAACCTCATCGCCGGCCGCGCACTCACGACACGCAAGCCCAATGAGATCAACATCCAGGTTGGCGGCTTCGCGGCTGACCTGAAAAAGCCCTATGGCTACGTGATCACCTGGTCGCCCGAGGATCTGCTCGACGAATACCTGAGGCCAGCCCGCATTATCCGGGACGGCAAGGTCGTCGAGGTCCCGGCGCTGTCGGGGCTGGAGATCATCAACATCCCGCGGGTAGGCGACGTCGAGGCCTTCTTCACCGACGGCCTGCGCACCTTGCTATCCGAGGCGAACCCGCCCGTCGGCGTGCCACGCATAAGGAACATGACCGAGAAGACCATGCGCTGGCCCGGTCACGTGGCGGCGGTGAAGCCGCTGATCGCCAATGGCACGCTGCTCAAGGAGCTCACCGAGAAGTGCCGCGAGGGCGCCGACCTGGTGGTGTTCCGCGTGCAAGTCGACGATGACGTCGTCACCATGGTCGAGCGCGCCCGTGACGGCATGTCCGCGATGGCGCGCACCACGGCTCTCACCTGCGCCGCCTTCGCTCGCTGGGTCGCCGCCGGCAAGATGCAGTTCGCCGGCGTGGTGCCGCCGGAGACGCTCGCCACCGATCACGCGGCTTACCAGTTCATCCTCGATACACTGCGGGGGCGCGGCATCGCCTTCGATTCGCCGTACCCTTTCTTGCGACCGCAGTAACCCCTGCATGACCGGGCGCCGGGCCAGGGTACCGGGGACACATCGGCGCATATTTTGGCGTCATCAATATTCGGCGTAACCGATATAATCACGGAGTCGTGCGATCTGCTGGTCGCAGAGCCGGACGAAACCAGCGCGAATGGCTCTGTGCACCTCATTCTCCACAGCCAGTCGCTTCAGCAACGACTTGAGCTCGGCATAATACGTCAGGTTGGCGTCGATAATTTGTTCTTCGGCAGCGATGACGAGATCTCGATGCCGGTTTCGAGGGGCACCGAGTTCCCCGATCAGCAGCTGTAAGGCG
>JBKOVT010000254.1:0-5076 GCA_046724035.1 Pseudomonadota bacterium
GCGGCCGTCGGCCGCGGCCTGCGGCGCCTCGCCGACCGGCAGCCCGTGCTCTTGATAGAACCGCGCCGCGCCGTCATGCAAGGGGACCGACACGCCGTCGAGGGCGTGATCGAGGGTGATTTTCTTGCCGATCGGATCGAGCGCATCGAGGAGGCGTCTTGTACTCTGGTTCCACAGCGACTGGGTTATTGCATAAACCAGATCGGAGTCGGTATCGGCATTGACGAGCCACAGCGCATAAAAGCCGAGCGTGACGGTGTCGCTGTCGACGCTGGGATAAGTCCCGCCGGTGATCACAGCGCGGTGGTAGAAGGGAAAATCCTTTTTCAGGCGGTCGAGCAGAGGCTCGTCGAACGATAGGAGCCGCACCGGGATCGTCGCCGCCAAATCACGGATCGCCGGGACCGGAGAGCCGCCCACCAGAAAGAACGCATCGATATCGCCGCTCTTCAACTCCTCCGCCGCCGGGCCAGGGCGCAAGAATTTGCGTGTTATGTCCTTTTCTTTGAACCCGGCCGTGGCGAGAAAAACGGCGGCGTCGGCGGCCGTCCCGGAGCCGGATTCGCCGAGCGAGACGCGCTTTCCCTTGAGATCGGCGATCTTCTTGATGGGGCTGTCGGCGCGCACGACGAGGTGGGTGGCTTCGGGGAACAGGCTGGCGATCGCCCGCAACTGCCGCTGCGGCCCGGCTTCGGCGAAGATCTTGCTGCCGTGATAGGCCCAGCCCGCCAAATCGGCCTGAGCGAAGCCCGACTCGATTTGGCTGCTGTTGATCATGCGCAAATTTTCGATCGAGCCGGGGGTGGCCTGCGCCACGGCGACGAGCCCGGGAACGCCACACGTGCCGCCATGACCGCAGGGGGGCCCGCCGGCCGGTCCGGAAATTGCGCCGGCGACGACGCCGCCGATCTCAAAGAAGCTGCCTCCGGTCGCGGCGGTGCCGATCCGGAAAAAGCGCGTCTCGGGACTGGTGTTGGTCGCGGCAATCGCGACGGCGGTGACTAACAAAGCCGCCATCAAAAGCAAACTGGCGCAGATGATGCCGCGCCAGCAGGACTTGCCGATCCGAACCATTGTCTCACGCGGTGAGACCGCCATGGGGGATGACACCATGAGCGCCCGCTGATTGCAACCCGCTCTCTGGGAGAAGCGCTGTCTCTTCCAGGGCGGAAGGATTAGCCTTTCGGCCATGTTTGCGCCGAGGAGCGATGCCGATGGTTGAGCCCGCCCGCCCGATCGATTTGCGCTCGGACACGGTGACCCGGCCCTCGCCCGCGATGCGGCGGGCGATGGCGGAAGCGCCGGTCGGCGACGATCAGTATGGCGAGGACCCCATGGTCAACCGGCTGCAGGAGCGGATCGCCGAACGGCTCGGCAAGGAGGCGGCGCTGTTTGTGCCGAGCGGCACGATGTCGAACCAGATCGCGCTGAAGCTGCTGACCCGGCCGGGTGACGAGGTGATCCTCGGCGAAGACGCGCATATGATCTGGCACGAAGCCGGCGCCGGCGCCGCCAATTCGGGCGTGCAGTTCACGGCCGTCGGACGGGCCGGCCTCTTTACCGCGGCGGAATTCCGGGCCGCGCTGAAGCCGCCGGGCCATATCGTCCTGCCGCCGACCGGGCTCGTCGCGATCGAGAACACGCATAATCTCGGCGGCGGTGTCGTGTTCCCGCAGCAGGATGCCGTGGCAATCTGTGCCGCCGCGCGCGAGGCCGGGGTCGCGTCCTACCTCGACGGGGCGCGGCTGTTCAACGCCGCTGCTGCGAGCGGGGTCGGCTTGGCAGAGTTGGCGCGGCCGTTTGATTTGGTGTCAGTCGCCATATCGAAGGGGCTCGGCTGCCCCGTCGGCAGCGTGCTGGCGGGCGACAAGACAACCATCGCGCGCGCCGTGCGGATCCGCCGCATGTTCGGCGGCGCGATGCGCCAATCCGGCATCCTCGCCGCCGCCGGCCTCTGCGCGCTCGACCACAATGTGGCGCGACTGGCCGAGGATCACGCCAATGCGCGGCTCATCGCGGAGCGGCTCGCCGGCCTCCCCGGCGTGTCGCTCGACCTCGCGACGGTGCAGACCAACATTGTCATTTTCCGGCTCGAGGAGGGCCTGCCCGACGGCACGGCGATCGTCGCGCGCGCCAAGGAGGAGGGCGTGCTCGTCTCGGCGCTCGGCCTGCGCACGGTGCGGGCGGTGACTCATCTCGATGTGTCGCGCGAGGATTGCGAGCGCGCCGCCGACCGCCTCGCCGCGATCATCCGCCGGGGCTGACCGCCGCCGGATTGCGCTTTTTGAGCAGGTATTTCTGTTCGCCGCTCAGCACGAGCTCGTTCTTCTGGTTGTGCACGGTCACCGCGATCGTCACGACGCCGGTCGTGCGCTGCGGCTGGAGCGCCGCGACGGCGAGGCTCGGATAAAGCGTGTCGCCGGGATAAACCGGTTTTAGAAACTTCGAGGATTGCTCGATAAAAGCGATCAGCGAGTCGCCGATGACATGCGCGAAGGTGCCGGCGCCCGCGGCGGTGAAGCACAAGACCTGAAAGCCATGCGCCAGCGGACCGGGATGACCGCGCTCGCGGCAATATTCAATGTCGTAATGGATCGGGTGGTTGTCGGCCGAGACGGTCTGAAAGGCCGCGAAATTGGCGTCGGTGACCGTGCGGCTCGGGATGTAGAAGCACTCGCCCACGGCGAGATCCTCGAAAAACCGGCTTTCCGGAAAGCGGTGCCGCCGCCGGTCGAACCCTTCTCCCTCAGCCATACGATCCCCCTCCCTTAGCTCATTTCACCATAGCGTATCTTGTTAGCCGCATTTTTGTGGATACATAAATGGCGGACTAGTTGGGACGAGGCGAAGCGCCGGCGAACGCTTGCCGAGCGCGGGCTCGATTTCGCGGATGCGAAGCTGGTGTTCGCCGGCTTGCGAGTTACCGTTGTGGACGACCGGCGCGATTACGGAGAACCGCGCTTCATCACCGCCGGCTACCTGCGTAACCGCTTCGTCGTGGTGGTTTGGACGCCGCGCGGCGATGGACGGCACATCATCTCAATGAGGCATGGGCATGCCGACGAAGAAGCGTACTACCGGGAGCAAATGGGTTGATCCCGACGACGCGCCGCACCTCACGCGAGAATGGTTTGAGCGCGCGGAGATTTGGGATGGTGATCGTCTGATCCGTCCGGCCCGGGCTCTGGGTCGCCCGAAAAAACCGGTCCAAAAAGAGGCCGTCAACATCAGACTCGATCCGGATGTGCTGGCCTATTTCCGCAGCACCGGCCCGCGCTGGCAATCGCGCATCAACGCGGCTTTGCGGAAGGCTGCGGGCCTCTGAGCCCTTACAGCATCGGGCGCCCGCCGGTGACCGGGATCATCGCGCCCGTCATATAGCTCCCGTCATCGCTCGCGAGCAGCACGTAAGCCGGCGCGAGCTCGGCGGGCTGCCCCGGCCGGCCAAGCGGTGTGTTCTCGCCGAATTTCTCGACCGATTTTTGCGCCATCGTCGACGGGATCAGCGGTGTCCAGATCGGTCCGGGCGCGACGCAATTGACGCGGATCCCCTTCTCGGCGAGGAGCTGCGCCAGACCGGCGGTAAAATTGGCGATGGCGCCCTTTGTCGTGGCGTAAGCGAGGAGGGTCGGGTTTGGCGATTTGGCGTTGATCGAACTGGTATTGACGATCGCGCTGCCGGGCTTCATGTGCGGCACGGCGGCCTTTGCGAGATAGAACATGCTGTAGATGTTGGTGCGGAAGGTCTTGTCCCACTCGGCCTCGCTGATCTCGTCGAGGCTGTGATAGGTCATCTGATAGGCGGCGTTGTTGACGAGGATGTCGAGGCGGCCGAATTCCTCGACGGCGCGGGCGACGAGCTTCTTGCAATGCGTCGGATCGGCAATGTCGCCCGCCATCAACACAGGCTTGCGCCCGGCTTGTTCGACCCACCGCGCGGTCTCCTGCGCGTCCTCGTGCTCTTCGAGATAGCCGATCAGGATATCGGCGCCCTCGCGCGCAAAGGCGATCGCGACCGCCCGGCCGATGCCGGAATCCGCACCGGTGATCAGCGCGGCGCGGCCCGCGAGCTTGCCGCTGCCTTTGTAGGAATGCTCGCCGTGATCGGGCTGCGGCGCCATCTCGCGCGTCTTGCCGGGCGGCTCCTGCTGCGGCGTTTTGAAGGGCGGCTTTGGGCCGGCGTCTTTCGGATCGTCGTCGCGCATTGTCACAGTCCCATTCGGATGATCTGCCATCCGAACGAAACGCCGGAAAAGCCGGTTCCGGTTCGATCCTCCTGCGCGCAAAGAGAAACGCCGGAACCGCGGAGGTTCCGGCGTTTGGATTGGTTGCGGGGGAAGGATTTGAACCTTCGACCTTCAGGTTATGAGCCTGACGAGCTACCGGGCTGCTCCACCCCGCGTTATTCGGCTGGGCGTTATTCGTTGGCGATATTCGGTCGGCTGGGGGAAGGCCTGCAAGGCCTGGCAACGACCTACTCTTCCGCGCCTTAAGACGCAGTACCATCGGCGCTGAGGGTTTTCACGGCCGAGTTCGGGATGGGATCGGGTGTTTTGCCCCTCGCTATGGCCACCAGGCCGTGCAGGCCTTCCCCTTGCTGAAGGTCAGAAGCGAGTTGTGTGTGTCTTCGTCGAGGGTTGCTGCCCTCTCCTAGCTGTGATTCTTGCCGCTGGATGCGGACGCTCAAGCCAATCGAGCGATTAGTACCGGTCAGCTGCGCGGATTGCTCCGCTTCCACCTCCGGCCTATCGACGTGGTGGTCTACCACGGCTCTCAGCGAGACCTGGTTTTGAGGGGGGTTTCCCGCTTAGATGCTTTCAGCGGTTATCCCGTCCGCACTTAGCTACCCGGCGGTGCGGCTGGCGCCACAACCGGTACACCAGAGGTGCGTCCCTCCCGGTCCTCTCGTACTAGGGAGAGCTCCTCGCAAGTCTCAAACACCCACGGCAGATAGGGACCGAACTGTCTCACGACGTTCTAAACCCAGCTCACGTACCACTTTAAATGGCGAACAGCCATACCCTTGGGACCTGCTCCAGCCCCAGGATGTGATGAGCCGACATCGAGGTGCCAAAC
>JBKOVT010000348.1:0-8241 GCA_046724035.1 Pseudomonadota bacterium
TGCGGGAAGGTGGCTGCAGCGGCCGTGATGTACTGGCCGCTCATGCAATAGCCGACACAGCCGACCGGTCCCGGCTTGGCCTTATCCTGTGAGTCGATAAAGCCGAGGAGGCCCGCGGTGTCGTCCATGACCTTGGCGTTGGTCAGGCTGTTCATCGCCGCGCGCATGCACTGGAACATCTCGTCGTCGCGCCGATTGACGTCGAACCGCAGCGTGCCAAGCCGGTAATACATGTCGGGTAGTACCGCGAAATAACCCTGCTTCGCGATCCGCCGCGTCATGTTGCGCAGCTCTTCCCGGATGCCCGGCGCATCCATATAGAAGATGATCCCGGGGTACTGGCCCGGCGCATCCGGACAGGCCACAAAGCTCGGCATCTGGCCGTATTTGGTCGTGACGATGACATCCTTTTCGTACATGGCGGGGGATCCTCCGGTTCGGCAAAATCGGGCGGCAAGCCTCGCGCGATTGCGCCGTCCTGTCACGCGGTTTGATCCGCCCCATCGCGTCGGAGCAGGCGATGCCCATATCTATCGGGTGACGATACGCTTTGCCGGGCTCGCTTTGCTGTTCACGACCGTGTTCGCTGCGGCGGCGGCCGCCCAGACCGCCGCGCCCTCCGCGACGCCGACCAATGGCGCTGTCGGCAGCGCCGCGCAGCGCAACGGCTACCCCGCCGCTGGCGGCGCGGTCGCCCTCCCTGCCATTGGGCCGTCCATCGCCAATTCGAGCACGACCACGACGACCCCTCTCGCCGGAACGACAACCTCCCCGGCGCTCTCGTCTTCGACGGCCTCGACATTATCGACCGGCGCTGGCGGCAGCCCCGCCATTGGCGGCACGGGACAGACCGGCGGCAATGGCGGCGCGGGTTTTTCCGGAGGCGCCGGTCAAACGCGCGGCGGCGCGGGCCGTTCCAATTTTGGGGGCGGAAATACCGCCGGGACCGCAACGGCGACGGGGCCGAGCAGCAGCGGGGCTAATTGGGTGATGTGCCCGCCAAATGGTGCGCCGGGGCTGGAGCCGCTCTTTACCGGCACCGATCTGTCCTGCGCCCCGCAGTAATCAATCCGGACCCCCTACTCGCCGAACTCGGCGCTGTCCTCCGCCGCGGCGATAAACGCGTCCGCGTCCATCGGCAATAGCAGCCGCTCCGCAACGAGCGCCCGAGCGGCCTCCCGAACCTTCGCGACACACGCTTCGCGGTTGCCATAGCGCTCTTCGAGCGACGGGCGGGGATCGTCGGCGGCTTCGCGCGCGGCGCGGCTGCGGGCGAACGGGATCCGCGACCCGTCGCGGTCGCAGAGTTCGCCCGGCTGAGCGCGATAGACATTCCAGCCCGTATAGGTCGCGAGCGGCGCCGCGATCGGCGGCAAGCGGATGCCGGCGATCTCGTTGCCATCCGCATCGACCGCCGAAACAAAGGTCTCATAAAACTGCGCTGCGCCGTCTTTCGCCGACCCATCCTCGGGTGGATCAATCCAATCGACCGGCGGCGTGATCCGGTTGGCGCCCGGAGCCAGCGCGAACCCTTTGACGCGCGGCATGCGCGCGGTCTCCGCCTTGACCGCCGTGCCGTCGGCGAGCCGAGGCACGCGGCTCGGCGGCGGCGCGATGCCTTTCGTCACCCATTCTTCGAGCGCATGAAACAATGCCCGCAACGCTGGCGTCGCGCTGTGCGGGTTTCGCGGGTTGACGCAGGGGCCCGGCCGCGGATCGGCGCCGGGCCGTCCGGCATGCTGCGTTCCGGCGATCAGATAGGCGCGCGCGTTCGCCGGCAATTCGGCGTCCTTCGCGCCGCTCGGATCGGTGTGCACGAGCGACGCGCCTTTTTGCCAGTATTCGGTCGCCGTGTTTGTCTCGATGACCAGCGGATCGGTCGGGTCGCCTTTAAGGATCGCGCCGGTCTGGCCGGAGTACGGATCGGTCGCGACCGCATTGCCGAACGGAAACCAGTTTTCGGGATAGAGCCGATCCTCATGCTGTGTCGCGGTGCGCCCCGGCATGCCAAAGCGGTGGTTGGCGAACACCTTGCCGGCGCCGGCGACATGGCTCATCACACCATCGAAGACGCGGCGGCCCGCGCTGTCGCGGTTCATGCCGAGCTCGAGGAAATGCCGCAGGAAACGGCCGCTCTGCGACACACCGAAACCGATCGCATGCCGGATCTCGGCGTTGTCCGCCAGCAGCGGGTTGCCGGCGCGTTCGTAGCGCAGAGACGAGACGAGGTCGCGCACCGAGGCAAAGCCGATCCCCAGCACCTTGGGCTCGCTCGCCTCGTACCAGAGTTCGTAGATCTTGAACGGCTCGAAGGCGCGTCCTTCCGGCAGCAGTCGGATCGAGCGGTTGTCGACAAACTCCCATTCCGCGCGCGGGATGTCGCGCCGCTTGTCGCTCTCGCGGTCGCGCACGGCGAGGCGCGCCTTGGGCTGGTCGAGCGAGGCCGCGGGATAGCTCAGCCGCCGCACGACCAATTCGGCCGGCCCGCGCGTCCCGGCTTGGAACTCGTCGCGAATGCGGCCGGTGATCGGCTTGCCGTTATCGAGCGCAATCGGGAAATCGGCGCCGAGCCCGTTATTGGCGCGCGGCGCGCCGGGATCCCAGCCCGACCACACGATGGAATGACCGCGTCCCAACAGAAAACCGAGCCCGGCGTCGCGCGCCGTCTTCGGGTCGTTGACCGAGATCGGATCACTCGCCGGCACATCGTCGAGCAGCTGCAAGATACGTTTGCTGCCGCGGTTCGTCACGTCATAGACGAGGATGCCGCTGCCACGCCGCGGCTCGGCCGGGCGCAAGATAAAAAAGTCGGTCGAATATTCGACCTCGCCCGCTTTATTGCGCGCCGCCTTATCGAGATCGACGATCCCGGCATTCTCGGTCGCGTTCGGATCGAGCACGCCCTGCGCGATGCCGTGCACGCGCACATAACCGCCCGCCTCGCCGAACCCCTTGGCTTCGGCAAACGGCTCGACGGCGTTGATCGTGATCCCGGTGATCGGCATGACGCGCCTCCCAAATCGCTTCGTTGAAGCTACATCGCCAAAATCCGGAGACAAAGAAGCTGCTCGTCAGCCCTCGTGGTCCGGCTGCCGCTCGGCGAGAAACGCGATCTCCTCCGCTGTCGACTCCCGGCCGAGGATCGCGTTGCGGTGCGGGAAGCGGCCAAAGCGCGCGATAACCTCCAGGTAGGGCATGCCGTAGCGCCGCACCCCGCCGCGGCGGTCTCGGTGTTCCGACACGCCATCATGCGGCAGCGCGCCGACCAATTCGGTTGCGCGGAGCTGATCGGCGAGGTTCTCGCTATGATGCAGCGGCATGTAGAAAAACTTGCGCCAGTGGTGCGGCAGCTCCCGGTCGAAGCCACCGGCCATCGCGCGTTCAGCCACGGCGCGCGCCATCGCATCGGTCGCATAGGTGCGTGGGTCGCCACGGAAGATGTTGCGCGGGATCTGATCCAACAGCAGGACGAGCGCGAGCGCGCTTTCCGGCATCTCTTCCCAATCGGCAAGCTCGCCCGCCGCGGCGTGCTCATAATCCGCGAGAAACATCTCGCGCAGCATCGCATCGTGCTCGGGCGTGCTCTTGAACCAGATTTCGCGGTGTTCCTCGCGCAGCGGGTCGCCCGGCGGCCCGAACCACACATCGAGCAGCGCCCGGGCCCGCTGCGGTAGATCGTGCCCAGCCATCGGCTCAGGCGCGGCCATCGCCAAGCGGGTGCTTGCGCAAGAAATCGAAATCGCAGCCGCGGTCGGCTTGCAGGATCTCGCGGTGGTAGAGCCGGGCATAGCCGCGCTCCGGCACAGGCGCCGAGGCCGTCTTGCGCCGCGCCAGTTCCTCCGGCGCGACGAGCAGGTCGATGCGGCGCTCCTTGACCGACAGCCGGATGCGGTCGCCGTTGCGCACCTTCGCGAGCGGCCCCCCCGATGCCGCGTCGGGCGTCACATGCAAGACGATCGAGCCGTAAGCCGTGCCGCTCATCCGCGCGTCGGAGATGCGCACCATGTCCTTGACCCCGGCGCGCGCGAGCTTGGCCGGGATCGGCAGATAGCCGGCTTCCGGCATCCCCGAAGCCGATAGCGGCCCGGCATGCTGCAATACCAGAAAATCGTCGGGCGTCACGTCGAGATCGGGATCATCGATACGCGCCGACAGATCCTCGAGCGAGGTGAAGACGACCGCGCGCCCCTCCTTCTCGGACAGTTTGGGATCGGCGGCCGAGCGCTTGAAGATCGCGCCCTTCGGCGCGAGCGAGCCGAACAACGCGACGAGGCCGCCCTGAGCCTGCAGCGGCTCGGCCAAGGGGCGCACGACCTCACGGTCCACCGGCCCGCCGGACGCGTCGAGGCGCTCGCCGACGGTCTCACCGGCGACGGTCAGGCAGTCGAGATGGAGAAGCGGCTTCAGCTCGCGCAACACCGCGCCGATGCCGCCGGCCGCAAACAGATCCTCCATGTAATGCGGCCCAGTCGGCTTCAGATCGACGATGACCGGGGTCGTGTCGCTGATCTCGTTGAGGTGCTTGAGATCGATGTCGACACCGGCCCGTCCGGCGATCGCGGTCAGGTGCAATACGGCATTCGTCGAACCGCCGATCGCCATCAGGACCCGCAGGGCGTTCTCGACCGATTTTTGGGTGACGATCTGGTCCGGGGTCACGCGCTCGGCAGCAAGCCGCATCGCGGCGCGCCCCGTTGCCTCCGCCGCGCGCAGCCGGTCGGCATGCACGGCCGGGATCGCGGCGCTGCCGGGCAGGATCATGCCGAGCGCCTCGGCGATCGAGGCCATCGTGCTCGCCGTCCCCATGACGGCGCAGGTGCCGGCGGTCGTCGCCAGGTTGCCTTCGATCTCGTCGATCTCCGAGGGCGTCACCTCGCCGGCGCGGTATTTCGCCCAGAAGCGGCGGCAATCGGTGCACGCGCCGAGCCGCTCGCCATGCCAGCGCGAGGTCAGCATCGGCCCGGCAACGAGCCCGATCGCCGGCCGGTTGGCCGAGATGGCGCCCATCAATTGCGCCGGCACGGTCTTGTCGCAGCCGCCGACCAGCACGACCGCGTCCATCGGCTGGGCGCGGATCATCTCCTCGGTGTCCATCGCCATCAAATTGCGGAACATCAGGCTGGTCGGGTTGAGGAACACTTCGCCCAGCGAGATCGTCGGAAAGACGAGCGGCAATCCGCCGGCCGCGAGCACCCCCCGCTTCACGGCCTCGATCAATTCCGGGAAATGGCGATGGCAATTATTGAAGCCCGAGCGCGTGTCGGCGATGCCGATGACCGGCTTTGCCAGCATCTCTTGTGAATAGCCCATCGAGCGCGCAAAGGAGCGTCGCAGATACAGCGCGAAATCGGGGTCGCCGTAATTGGTCAAACCGCGGCCGAGGCCGACGGGGTCAGTCATGGATGCCTCGCAAAGCAGAATTCGCGGCTACCTTGCCGCCCCGCGCCGTCCTGCCGCAAGCGCCTAAACCGCGCTCTAGCATCGCCCCTGGCCCTCGGCGGGGTCGCTGCGTGACGAAGGCAACAGATGAGGGGCTTGAGCTCAGCTCGACACGAACAGGAGCGAACGCTCCGAGCGCTCGAGAACGGCGCCCGCAACATTGCCGAAGGACAGCCCTTCGCCCGGTCGCGGGCTGACACCCATGACCAAGAGATTGTACGACCCGTTATGCAGCCGCCGGAGGATCGCCTCTTCGGCCGCGATGGCCCGGCGCACGGCGGTGCGCACCGGGACGCCGCTGCGGTCGCCGAGTTCAACGATCTCACGCAGGATCGCCTCTTCGTCGGCGCCGATCGTCCACGGCGTCGGCACCCGCCGGCGCCACGAGCGGCGCTGCTGCGCGACATAGAGCGCCGTCACCGAGCCATTATCGGCGCGCGCCAGCGCCAGCGCGACCTCGGCGCCGCGCCGCGAATAGAGGGTGCCCGTGACCGGCACCAGGATCTCGAGGGCGCGCCCGATCCCGGGTCGGCGACGCGCGCCGCGCGCGGCGGCGATCGCGACGGGGCCTTTGAATTCGCCGGCGATGCGCGCGACCTTGTCGTCGAAGGCATCCTCTTGCGCGACTGGCTCGACTCCGATGAACAACAGGTCGTAGCCCTTGCGCGCTTCGCGGGCGACCGCCTCCTCGACGACGTCGCTCTGCGGCCGCGTCGTGATATCGACCGGCCCCGGCGCGTCCGCCTCTACCGTATCGGGCTCGGCGGTGCTGGCGGTCGCCTTGGCGACAGCCTCGGCCTTGCGCCGCTGACGCGCGCGCGCGCGCGGCGGGGCTTCGAGGATCGTCGTCGGAATGCGCCGCGACCCCGCGAGGAGGCCCGTAAGGCGCGAGGCGAAATGGCCGCTCGGGCTGTCGTCGACCATGACGAGCAGCCGCTCGACATTGGGGACAAACCCTTCGGCCTCAAAGGCCTCGCGCTCGAGCCGCGCCTCTTCCTCGTCGCGCAGCGGCACGCGCGCCAACGACCAGCGAAGCATCGGCGGCATCGCCATTGTCGTCGCGACCGCCATGACCAGGATCATCGTGAACAGGGTCTCGCTCAACGCTCCCATCGACAGTCCGATGGTCGCGACGACGACCTCGGTCGAGCCGCGCGCGTTCATGCCCCAGCCGAGCGCCAGGCATTCGCGCCAGTTCAGCCCGCCGATCGTGCCGCCGAGAAAAGCGCCGCTGAACTTGCCTAGGCTGGCGATCAGGATCAGCAACACCGAGAGCCCGAGGATCATCGGATCGCCCAGCACGGCGAGATTGGCCTGCAGCCCGGCCATCCCGAAGAACACCGGCATGAATAGCCCGACGATCAGCCCGCGCAATTGCTCGTCGATATGGCGGGTCAGGATCGGCGATTGGCCGACCAGGATGCCGGCAACAAAGGCGCCGAGCACGGTATGAACGCCGATCGCCTGCGTGATCAGCGCCATCGCGCCCATGATGATCAGGATCGCCGTGATGACCATGAGATCGCTGACGAAATAATCGTTCGCCCAGCGGATCAGCAGCGCCACCGCGCGGCGTCCGATCGTAAAGCTGACGGCGAGAAACAGCAGCGTGCCGACGACGCTCTGCCCGATCGAGGTGAGATCGATCGTGCCATGACCCGCGAGCCCCAAAATGATCGACAGCAGGACCCAGCCGATCGTGTCGTCGATGATGGCCGCCGTGACAATCAGCTGACCGATCGTCCGCCGCAGAAAATCGAGTTCGCGGATCGTCAGCGCAACGATCTTGACCGAGGCGATCGCCAGCGCCGTCCCGATGAACAGCGTCGTGACGAGACGCTGGTCGGGATGCGGCAGCATGCTGTCGGGCATGGCCTCGCCGAGCGCGACCCCGCAGAGGAACGGCACCGCGATGCCGGCCAGCGACACGCTTAATGCTGCCTTGCCGGTGCGCCGCACGAGCGCGAGGTCGGTTTCCATGCCGGTCAACAACAGCAGCATCAGAATGCCGAGCTGCGAGACCGCATCGATCATCGCCTTCTGCTCCGGGATCGCGGGGAACAGGGTGCGCTCGGCGGCCGGCCACAGCACGCCGACAACACTGGGCCCCAAGACCACCCCCGCCAGCAGCTGGCCCATGATCGCCGGTTGGCCGATGCGCTGCATCCCCTCGCCAAACAGGCGACCGCACAGCAGCAACAGGATGATCTGGGCGACGAAGACAGCCTCGGAGTGTCCGTGGGAGACCGCCGGCGCGGTTTGCGCCAAGGCCGCACCGGGCAGCGCGATCATCAGCCCGGCGCCGAAGAGCGCTTCGCTCCAGCGGCGCTTCACCGTCGCATTGCTTCTGGCAGGAGACACTGGAGGCATGGGGCGCTCGTGCGACGCCGCCTCGCCGTCGAGAGCCGGGTCCAACAAAAGAAATGCGCGCCGGCACCGGATTGTTCCGGATCGCGGTCGAGTTCGGCGCGAAACGGCACCCTTGTGTGCGGTGTTATGCGCCGCAAGTTGTTGATTTCGTGCCGCTCAATGATGCGGCCGGCTGGCCTGCCTTTGCCGATTACTGGAATTTTACCGCGCCACTTTGGGTATCAGCAGATACCGGCGGTGTTCAATTCATCGAGAACTTCCGTCTGCGCCATCTGGGTTGGGAATTTCCCCAGGTAATTCGCGTTGACGGAAATGGCGGGATGGCCCGCGCGCGAGTAGCTGTGCGCGGGCGACACAACCATAGGTGACGAGCATGGCAAAGCCGAAAAGGGGCCGGTCCACGGCAGCGATCGACGACCATGTCGGAGCGCG
>JBKOVT010000180.1:0-4411 GCA_046724035.1 Pseudomonadota bacterium
CGCGCCCATCGCCAGCCGCTTCCGCACCTACAAGGTCGAGCTCGAGCGCGAAGCGGAAACCTACTGCGACACGATTATGGCGATGCCGGAAATGCAGGAATGGATCGCTGCCGCGCGCAATGAGCCGATGGTTGTCGAGCAGTACGAGTTCTAGGCAAGCGTCGGAATCGCGCCGATCAGGGTATCCAAGACCCGCGCCAGGCGAGCGAGGTCGGCTTCGGTCGATAGGCGATGGTCGCCGCCCTTGACGAGCGTGACAGTCACATCGCGGCTGGTCAGACGCTCGGCCAGGCGAAGGCTGAGCTGCCATGGAACCGATGCGTCGGCGAGGCCGTGCAACAGCCGCACCGGCACCTCAAGCGGGATCGGCTCTCCGAGCAGCAGGTGCCGGCCGCCATCTTCGATCAGCGCGCGGGTATAGAGATAGCCGGCGGGATCGTAGTCGGAGGGTAGGGTCACCGCACCCTTCTCATTAAGCTGGCGGCGCTGTTCCGGGGTAAGGCGGTTTGGCAGCAGCTCCGTCGTGAAATCGGGCGCTGCCGCGATGCCGACGAGCGCCGCCACGCGCTCCGGGCGGGCCAATGCCGCCAGCAGCATGATCCAGCCGCCCATGCTCGATCCGACCAGGATTTGCGGCCCCGCGGTCAGCGAATCGATGACCTCGATCGCATCTTCGCGCAAGCGGCCGATCGTGCCCTGCGCGAAATCGCCGCTCGATCGGCCATGCCCGAAATAATCGAAGCGCACATAGGCGCGCCCGCGCCGGCGACAGTAATCCTCCAAAAACAGCGCTTTCGTGCCCGTCATATTGGAGCGAAAACCGCCGAGGAAGACGATCCCGGGTGCGCGCCCCTGGATGCGGTGGTAGGCGATTGCCGCCCCGTCCGGGCGTGCTAGACTCGCGGGGTCCGAGCCTGTTGCCGATGCGCTGTGCGGCACGGGCATTTCGAGGTATTGCAGCAAGGCATGTTCAGCGACGATAGCATTGCCCCGGGCCGGAAAGAAGCCGGGCCGGCGAGGGGGCGACCGCCGGCCGTTCTGCAGGTCGTCCCGAGCCTCGTCTCGGGCGGCGTCGAGCGCGGCACCTGCGATCTCGCCGCAGCGCTCGTCGAGGCCGGCTGGACAGCCTACGTCGCGTCGGCCGGCGGACCGATGGAAAAGGAATTGGCGCGGGTCGGCGCCCAGCACGTGACGTTGCCGCTCGCCTCGAAGAACCCGCTCGTGATCCGCCGCAACCGGAAAGCGCTTGCCGATCTGATCCGGCGCTGCCGGATCGACATCGTGCATGCGCGCAGCCGCGCCCCGGCCTGGAGCGCATTGTCGGCAGCGCGAGCGACCGGACGGCGTTTCGTCACGACATTTCACAACGCCTACGACGCCGATCTGCCGTTGAAGCATCGCTACAATGCGGTCATGGCGCGCGGCGACCGGGTCATCGCGATCTCGCATTTTGTGGCCGAGCACGTCGCCAAGGTTTATGGGATTGGCCCTGACCGGCTGCGCACGATCCCGCGCGGGGTCGATCTCGCCCGCTTCGATCCGGATCGGGTTTGGGGTCAGCAGGTGGCCGAACTGGCATCGCATTGGCGCGTGCCGGATGGCTTCGCCGTCGTCATGCTGCCGGGCCGGTTGACACGGTGGAAGGGCGGGCTCGACTTCATCGAGGCGATCGCGCGGCTCAGGCGCCGCGACGTTTGCGGCGTGCTCGTCGGCGGGGAGCACCATAGCGGCTTCCGCCGGGAGCTCGAGGAGGCGATTGAGCGGTTTGGGCTCGCCGAACGGTTCCGCATCCTGGAGAATTGCCGCGACATGCCGACGGCATACACGCTGGCCGATGTCGTGGTTTCCGCCTCGACCGATCCCGAGGGCTTCGGGCGCGTCATCGTCGAGGCGCAGGCGATGGGCCGCCCGGTCGTCGCAACGGATCATGGCGGCGCGCGCGAAACGGTCGTCCCGGGCGTCACCGGCTGGCTCGTGCCGCCGCGCGATCCGGTGGGGCTTGCGGCGGGAATCGAGGAGGCGCTGGCGCTCGATCCCGGTGCACGAGCCGCATTCGGCCGGCAGGCTCGGGCTCAGGTCGCGGCGGCCTATACCCGCGAGATCATGTGCGCCCGCACGATCGAGGTTTACGAGGAGCTCCTGTTCCCGGAAACCGCGACGGTTGTCGTCAACCGTGCTCAGCCGATGGCGACATGGCACGAGCCTGGCCCGATGACCGATGCGCAGATGGGGCTGTCTTGACGCGGCCGGGATGCCTCGCGATATTCCGCCCATGCGCGGCTCTAACCGGATCGCTTTGACGACTACGACCACCCCGCCTGGCGGGGTGTCCGGAGGTCGCGCGCGCTGATTGAGCCGCATCGCTGCAACCCGAGGACCCCGCCGGCAACGGACGGGGTTTTTTCATGACCATCTGCCCCGCCCGAACGGCGCCATCTATGGAGCTCAGGGCACCATGAGTGATCATCGCGAAGAATTTCGCCAGTCGGCGGCAGCGCCGGCCGGCGCTGCGGGGCCAGTGACCCTAACCTTGCCCGATGGCCGCCGCCGCGAATTCCCAGGTCCGGTGACCGGCGCCGAGGTAGCCGCCGCGATTGGGCCGGGGCTCGCGAAGGCAGCGGTCGCGATCAAGATCGACGGCCGGGCGCGCGATCTTGCGACCTTGATCGATCATGACGCCGCGGTCGCGATTGTCACGCGCGAGGCGCCGGACGGCGTCGAGATCCTGCGCCACGACGCAGCCCATGTCATGGCCGAGGCGGTCAAGGAGCTCTATCCCCAAACGCAGGTCACCTTTGGCCCGGCGACCGAGACCGGCTTTTATTACGATTTCGCGCGTGCAACGCCATTCACCCCCGACGATCTCGCGCGGATCGAAGAGCGGATGCACGATATTGTGCGGCGGGACGAGCCGATCACCCGCGAAGTGTGGGATCGCGACAAGGCCGTCGCGTTCTTCGACGGCATCGGCGAGCGCTACAAGGCCGAATATATCGGCGAAATTCCTCCTCAGGAGGAGATCAGCCTCTATCGCCAGGGAAATTTCGTCGATCTCTGCGTCGGTCCGCATTTGCCGTCGACTGGCCGGCTCGGGCATGCGTTCAAGCTGATGAATGTCGCCGGCGCCTATTGGCGCGGCGACCCGAACAATGCGCAGCTGCAGCGTGTGTATGGCACTGCCTGGCCGAGCCAGAAGGAGCTCGAGGAATATCTTTTCCGGCTCGAGGAGGCCGAGCGCCGCGACCATCGCAAGCTCGGGCGCGAGCTCGACCTGTTTCATCAGCAGGAGGAGGCGGTTGGCAGCGTCTTCTGGCACCCCAAAGGCTGGAAGCTGTTCCGCATCATCGAGGATTACATGCGCCGCCGGCTCGACGCGGCGGGCTACCAGGAAGTCAAGGGGCCGCAACTCTTGGACCGCAGCCTGTGGGAGGCTACCGGCCACTGGGAGAACTTTCGCGAGAACATGTTCATCGCCGAGAGCCGCGACGAGCGGGTGCTCGCGGTCAAGCCGATGAATTGTCCCGGTCACGTGCTGATCTTCCGGAACCGCCTCAGGAGCTATCGCGAGTTGCCGTTGCGCCTCGCCGAATTCGGCAGTTGTCACCGCAACGAACCCTCGGGCGCGCTGCACGGCATCATGCGCGTGCGTGCTTTTACCCAGGACGATGCACACATCTTCTGCGAGCAGCCGGACCCCAACAGCAAGGAAGATAGTCAGGTCAAACGGGAGGCGGTCGCGTTCTGCGACTTGCTGATGTCGATCTACCACGATTTCGGGTTTGACGAGGTGGCGGTCAAGCTGGCTACCCGGCCGGCCCAGCGCATGGGTAGCGACGTTTATTGGGATTTGGCCGAGCAGGATCTTGAGGACGCGGTGAAGGCGGCCGGGCTGTCATATACGCTCAATCCGGGGGAAGGCGCGTTCTACGGTCCCAAACTCGAATTCGTATTACGCGATGCGCTCGGCCGGGATTGGCAATGCGGCACCTTGCAGCTCGACTTCCAGATGCCGGAGCGGCTCGGCGCGTCCTATATCGGAGAGGACGGCGCGCGGCGCGCGCCGGTCATGCTGCATCGCGCGATCCTCGGTTCCTTCGAGCGCTTTATCGGAATTCTGATCGAGCATTACGCCGGGAATTTTCCGCTATGGCTGGCGCCGGTGCAGGCGGTCGTCGCGTCGATTACCGACGATGCTGCGGCCTATGCCGAAGAGGTCGGGCGCGCGCTGGCCGATGCCGGATTGCGCGCGATCGCCGACACGGGCAGCGACAAGATCAGCTACAAGGTCCGCGAGCACAGCCTCGCCAAGGTGCCGCTGATCCTCGCGGTCGGCCGGCGCGAGGCAGAGCAGCGCACCGTGTCGCTACGTCGCCTTGGCAGCCCTGCGCAGGAGGCTCTTGCGCTTGGCGAG
>JBKOVT010000262.1:0-5723 GCA_046724035.1 Pseudomonadota bacterium
GTGGCCGAGATGCGGCAGGTCGTTGACGTAATAGATCGGCGTCGTCAGGAAATAGGGCCGGGCGGCGGTCATCATCCTCTCCACGGCGCTGATATGGGACCGAACCGGGCCGCGATCCAGCAGCCCTCGCCCGCTCGGCGCGGCCGGGTTCTACCCCGCCACCCGCTCGATCGCAAAGAACGCGCCCAGGATCGTCTGCTTGCGGTCGAGATTGAGCAAGTCAGTGCGGGCGAAGCTCTCCTCGATCTCGCCGCGGAGTGCCGCCCAGCGCGCTGCCGGGGTGCGGCCGCCGAGCCGGCGCAAAACCGCGCCGCGCTCGGGAAGCGTTTCGGGCTCGCCGCTGCTTCCTGCCGAGGCCTTGGCAAGCTGGGCGAGCAATTGGCTGAGCGCCACCTCGACAACCCGGTAAGCCTCCTCCGCTTCCGGCCGCGCGAGCCGGTCGGCAAAGGGGTGCAATGCCGCCGGATCAATCCCCGCATCGCGGCTCAGCAGGGCCAGGGCGGCGCGGTACAGCGCGACGCCCTCGGCCGCGGCCAAGTCGAGCGCGCGGCCAATGCTGCCCTCGGCGAGGGTCGTCACCGTCGCGGCCGTCTCCGCGTCGAGCTCGGGCCGGTAGCGATGCAGCAGCTCGCGGGCGATCGTCGGCGGCAGCGGCGCCAACGGAAAGCGCCGGCAGCGTGAGCGGATCGTCGGCAACAGCTTTCCCGGGCTGTGCGCCACGAGCAGCAGCAGCGCGCGCCGCGGCGGCTCTTCGAGGATTTTGAGGAGCGCGTTCGCGGCGTTGCGGTTCATCTCGTCGGCCCCGTCGACGACGACGACGCGCCAGCCGCCCTCTGCCGGAGTGAGGCGCAGAAACGCGCCGATCTCGCGTGTGTCGCCGACGACGATCTCGCCGCGCAGCCGCCGGCGACGCGGATCGTAGGCGCGCTCGACGGTCAGGAGATCGGCATGGCCGCCCGAGGCGACGCGGCGAAACGTGCCGCTCTCGGGTGGAATTGCCAGCCCGGTGCTGCCCGCGTCTTCGCCACCGCCGTTGTCGTCGCCAAACAGAGAGGGCCCGGCTTCTTCTCCAGCGCCGCCTTGCGCGAGCACAAAGCGCGCGAGCCGAAAGGCGAGCGTCGCCTTGCCGATGCCGCGCGGCCCGCTCAACAGCAGCGCATGCGGCATGCGCCCGCTATCGAACAGCCGCCGCAACTCGGCCTCGGCCGCCTCATGACCGAGAAGGTCGGGGTTCTCGCGCGGCGGCGGCGCGAGCGGTTCGACGACGGCCTCTCGCGCCTGACTGCGGCTCATGATTTAAGAACGACGCCGAGCCGCTCTGTGAGGGCGGCCAGCACCGCGCGATGCACGCTTTCGAGATCGCCCGCCGCATCGATCACCAGACAACGCTGCGGCTCGGCGGCGGCGATCTCGTGAAAGCCATGCCGCAAGCGTTCGTGAAAACCAGGATCGAGCCGCTCGAAGCGATCGGCATTGCCGGAGCGCTTGGCCGCCCGGGCGAGCCCTTCCGCGACCGGCACATCGAGGATCAGAGTGAGATCGGGCACGAAATCGCCGAGCGCAAAATCGTGCAGTGCCTTCAATTCCGAGATCGGCAAACCGCGCCCATACCCCTGATAGGCGAGCGTCGAATCGGCAAACCGGTCACAGATAACCCACACGCCGCGCTCGAGCGCCGGTTGGATCAGCCGCGTCACATGCTCGCGCCGCGCCGCGTGGAACAGGAGAGTTTCGCTGATCGCATCCCAGCGCTCCTCGGCGCCTTCGAGCAGCAGCCGCCGGATCGCCTCGGCTCCCTCCGAGCCACCAGGCTCGCGTGTGCGTTCGGCCGCGATTCCGGCGCGCGCCAAGGCCGTCATCAAGAGATCGAGCTGGGTCGACTTGCCGGCCCCCTCCCCGCCCTCGATCGTGATGAAGCGGCCGCGCGCCGCCGTCCGCGATTTGCTCAGTGCCAGCCGCTCCAGATCAGATGCGCTGCCGCCATGGCGACCCGGCCGAGCGCACCCATGCGCCCGACATCGGCGCCGGCGACCAGCGTCGCTTCCGCCGACGGCATATCGGGCACGGTCACGATAACTTTGCCGACCGGCTGTCCTTTCTTGACCGGCGCCGGCACCGGCTTGTCGTAGGAGACACTCACCTTCATGTCGCGGCGTGCCTTGCGCGGGATCGTGACGATGAGATTGTTGTCGACGGTCAGCGGCACCTTCGCCTCCGAGCCGAGCCAGACCTCCGCGTCCTCGACCTTATCGCCCTTTGCGAACAATTGGTAATTGTTGAACTCGCGGAATGCCCAATCGATAAGCCGCTCGCTTTCCTGCGCCCTCGCCTTCATCGACGGAAGACCGCTCAGCACGACGATGACGCGCCGGTCGCCGCGTTTCGCCGAGCCGAGAAGGCTGTATCCCGCCTCGTCGGTATGGCCCGTTTTCAATCCGTCCGCGCCCAGATCCTTGTACAGCAGCGGATTGCGGTTGCCCTGGTTGATGTCGACCTCTTTGTAATTCGCCGCCACCGTATGAAACCTGAATTCCTTCTCGCTGTAGTAGTGGTAGTACTCCGGAAAGTCCTGGATCGTCCGTAGCGCCAAGGTCGCCAGATCGCGTGCCGTCATGTAGTGATCGGGATCGGGCAGCCCATCGACATTGGCGAAATGGCTGTCCTTGAGGCCGATCTCCTTGGCCTTCTGATTCATCTGCTCGACAAAAGCGCCGGTGCTCCCGGCCAGCCCTTCGGCCAGCACGATGCAGGCGTCGTTGCCGGATTGCACGATCATGCCCTGCAGCAAATCCTCGATCTTGATGCGCGAGCCGAGCGGCACAAACATCTTCGAGCCTTGCGTGCGCCAGGCGTTCTCGCTGACCGGCAATTCGTCCTCAAGCTTGGCGCGGCCCTCCTTCAGGTAGCTGAACACCAGATAGGCCGTCATGACCTTGCTCATCGACGCCGGCGGGATGCGCTCCTCCGAGCCTTTGTCGAGCAGCACCTGGCCGGTATCCGCTTCGAGCACGAGCGCGTGCTTCGCCTCGGTGTCGATGCCGCCCATCGGTTGAAGCGGCGCGGTCAGCGCGTTTTCTTTCTTCTGAACAGCCTTGCCGGATTCTGCCGGCGGTTTCGCCTTGGCGGCCAGCGCCGTCGAGGACGCCGGCATGCCGAGCAATGCCGCCACTCCCAGAGCGGCGGCCAGATGCTGAAACCAACGAGATGTCATAAAGGGCTCCCGCAGCGGGGTGTGGTTACTCAGAGACAATGCGCGCGGTCGGATAACCGCTATCGACAACCTTGCTCAACAACCGGTCCGCCTCCGCCTCATTCGTAAAGGGTCCGACGCGAACGCGGTAAAGGGCGGATCCGTTCACCTGCGCCGGCACGACCTGCACATTGCCGAGCGCGGCGATCCGGGCGCGGACGCGCTGCGCATTCTCCGGCATCGCAAACGCGCCCGCTTGTATGAAGATCCGGCCGGAAGTCGATCCCGTTATCGCCATTGCGCGAGGGTGCACGGCGGCCGCCGGCGGCAAGGTCTCGGCGTGCGCTGGGGTAATCAGCGAGGGCCAATGGGCGCGCGGCGCCGCCAATTCTTGCGGGGGCGGGGCGGCGACCATCGCGACTTGCGGCGGCAACTCGCGCATGGGCGGCGGAGCAGGCTCCGGTGGCGGTGCCGCAGCAAATTGCGGTGCCGGTGGCGCCATCGGGGGCGGTGCCGCAGCAAATTGCGGTGACGGCGATGTCACCAGGGGTGGTGGCGGAGGCGACGGCCGGGGCGGCGGTGCAGCCACGGCGGCGGCGAGTTGGACCGAGCCGCTTTGGCCGCGCTTCGCGGCTTCCGCCACCTGAATGCTCTCGTCTTTCAGGATGCGGACGCGGACCGGCGTCGTGCCGGCCATCTCGAAACCCAGCAGCTGGGCGGCCCGACGCGAGACGTCGATGATCCGGCGCTCGACATAGGGCCCGCGATCGTTGACGCGCAGCCGCAGCGAGCGGCCATTCTGCAAATTAGTCACCTCGACGACGCTCGGCAGCGGCAATGTCTTATGCGCGGCCGACAGCTCGTTCAAATTGAAGACCTCGCCATTGGCCGTCGCTTGGCCGTCGAATGCCGCGCCATACCACGAGGCCAGCCCGGTCTCGTCATAGCTGTAATCGACCTGCGGCGTGTACCATTTGCCATTGATCTGATAAGGCGAGCCGACCTTGTAGGAAGGCTGGCCGCGATGATAGCCCGCGCTGTGATGGTCGCTGGATTGCGGGCCGGAAGACGAGCAGCCGGCAAGGATAAAGCCGAGCGCGACCAGAAGCGCGAGTTCCCCCGGCCGGCTGTTCTGGCGCCCCGTTCCCCCCTGGACGCGCATGTCAATGTCCCGGTGTCTAGCCTCTCTCGATCCCGTCCGCGATCATGCCGACCGAGGCGGCGAACTTGACCGATTTGTTCCACTTCATCGTCGCGCGGAAATTGTCAAAAACCAGTAACGCGCGTCCGCCTGGACCATCGGGCAAGAGGAGCGACGCCTCGCCCGCCTCGCGCCCGGTCAACGGCGCCCCGATCGAGCGCACGCCTATCCGCATCCAGTCGCCGAGCGGCCGCCGGCTTTCGAGCCCCGCGAGCCGACTGTCGAAATTGCCCGGCACCGCGACCTCGCGGCCCCAACTCTCGGACCCGCGCCAGCCCAGACGCGCCAGGTAATTGGCGATCGAGCCCAGGACATCGCCGCGGTTGTTCCAAATGTCGCGCCGTCCGTCGCCGTCGAAATCGACGGCATAGCTGAGAAAGGTCGAGGGCATGAACTGGCATTGCCCCATCGCGCCCGCCCAGGAGCCGAGCATGTTGTCGGCGCGGATATGGCCCTGATCGATGATCTTGAGCGAGGTGATCGCCTCACTGCGGAACATCGGTCCGCGCCGCCCCTCATAGGCCAAGGTCGCGAGCGCCGCCGGCACCGAGTAGCTGCCCTGGGTCTTGCCGAAATCGCTTTCGACGCCCCACAGCGCCACGATAAAGCGCGGCTGAACGCCGAAGCGCTGCTGCACGCGCTGCAGCAGACCCAAATTCTCGGCCAGGTTCCGCCGCGCATCCTCGATACGCTGCGGATTGACCACCTTCGTGATGAAGTCGGCAAAAGTCAGCGTGCGATCAGGCTGACGCTGGTCGAGCTCGATGACCTTGGGCAAAAACTGGATATACCGGAAAGCGAGATCGACCGTCCCCGGCCGGACGCCCTGCGCGAGCGCATCGCGCCGCAGTCCGGCGAGAAAACTGCTGAAATCGCTTTCCGCGCCTATCGCCCGTCCGCCCCCCAGCGGCAAGGCCAATAGCGGAGCCGCAGCGAGCAAGGCTCGGCGGCTCGGGCGGAAAGGCATCATCGACATGCCCCCGCTGCTGTTCTTCCCCCGCCTCTGCTTATCACGGAGACGGTTAATTTTTCAATATTCGCGCCGCCGCTCCTCAGAGCGCCAAGAGTCAGAGCGACAGCGCGCGCGGCAGCCACAGCGATATCGCCGGGATGTAGGTGACCGCCATTAGTACGAGAAACATGACGCCATAGAACGGCCAGATCTGCCGCATGACGTCTTCCATGCGGACGCGGCCCACGGCGCAGCCGACAAACAAGGTCGCGCCGACCGGCGGGTGGCAGAGGCCGATCCCGAGGTTCATCAGCATGATCATGCCGAAATGCACGGGGTCGACCCCGAATTTCATGACGACCGGCAACAGAATCGGCGTC
>JBKOVT010000275.1:0-7098 GCA_046724035.1 Pseudomonadota bacterium
GGGACCGGCAAGCCGCGCCGTGATCGCGCCGCTGCGGTCGCGCGCCAAATGCACGACGGGGCGCTCGATGATCAGCTGAGCCGGCATCAACTGCCCCTGCAGCAAGGCGCCGATCCCGAACGTCGTCGAGATCTCCGGAAAGCGTGCCAGCGGCGCGCCATCCAGCAGCGCCATCCGCACGTCGTGCGCCCGCAGATCGAGATGATGCGTCGTGGGATCGAGGCCGAGCCGAACGCCAGCGATCGTCACCTTGAAACCGACGCCCGCGCGGTCGAATGCCGCCTCAAGGTAAGGCGCGAGCCAATCGAGCGCGATCGGCCCGTCCATCAGGCGCCAGAGCACAAATCCGACGAGCAGGATCAGGATCGCCGCGAAAGAGCCAAGCCACCGAAGAAAATGATGCGCCCCCCGCCCGACGCGCCGTGCCGCGCGGTGATGCACGACCCAACGCCCGCGCCCGGCCCGGCGGTCTTGACCGGGTTCAGGCGGCGCGCGAGTGTCGCCCGCCTCGCCGGGATCGTGCGATGGGAGTGCTATTGGACCTCTCCCGATCTGAAATCGCCCCGCCACAGCCTGCCGATCCCCGGCTTTGCGAGCTGGGCTTCGCGGCCTGGGAGATGGCCCTCGCCGAGGCACCGGACCGGGATAACGCGGATCGCGCTCGCGCTTGGGCGGCGAGCGAGCCGGGGAGACGGCTGCTTGCCGCCGTATTCGGCAACAGCCCTTTTCTGAGCGGACTCGCCACCAAGGAATGGCGCCTCCTGCTCCGCCTGGTCGAGCACGGCCCCGATGCGGTCTTCCGGGAGGCCGTCGGCGCTATCGAAGCCGGCATCGGCGGGAACGACAACCAGGCCCTCCTGATGCGACGACTGCGCGTCGCCAGAGGGTGCGTCGCTCTCGTCGCAGGCATCGCCGAACTTGCCGGGAGCTGGACCCTCGAACAGCAAATGGACGCGTTGAGCCGCTTCGCCGAAGCGGCCTTGGGTGCGGCGCTGCGTCATCTGCTGAGCGCCGCCCATGCACGCGGCGCGATCCGGCTCGCCGATCCGCAACGGCCGGAGCCGGACAGCGGGCTCGTCGTTCTCGGCATGGGCAAGCTCGGCGGCGGCGAACTCAACTACTCGAGCGATATCGATCTGATCCTTCTGTTCGACACGGCGCAGAACGGGGTCGTCGCACCGGACGGCGCGCAAGCCTTCTTTGCCCGGCTGGCGCGCGATCTCGTCCGCATTCTCGACGAGCGCACCGGCGATGGCTACGTTTTTCGCACCGATCTGCGGCTCCGTCCCGATCCGCGCTCGACGCCGCTGGCGCTGTCCACAGCAGCGGCCCTGACCTATTACGAAAGCGTCGGGCAGAATTGGGAACGCGCCGCCTTGATCAAGGCGCGTCCGGTCGCCGGCGATCGGGCCGCCGGCGAGCGCTTTCTCGCCGAATTACAGCCCTTCATCTGGCGAAAGAACCTCGATTTCGCGGCGATTGCCGATATTCATTCGATCAAGCGGCAGATCCAGGCGCATAAGGGCGGCGGACGAATCGCCGTCGAGGGCCACGATATCAAGACCGGCCGCGGCGGCATCCGGGAAGTCGAATTCTTTGCCCAAACCCAGCAGCTGATCTGGGGTGGCCGGATCCCCAGGCTGCGCGTTCGGCCGACCTGCACCGCCTTGCGGGGGCTGGCCGCAACCGGCCGCATCGACCCGGCGACGGCCGAGACGCTGACCGAGGATTACCGGTTTCTGCGCCGGGTCGAGCATCGGCTGCAGATGGTCGATGACGCCCAGGTGCATCGCCTGCCGGCCGATCGCGACGGCGTCGGGCGCCTTGCAACCTTTCTTGGCTATTCCAAAGCAGATGAGTTCGCCGCCGATCTTCGCGGCCATCTCGCCTCGGTCGAGCGGCACTATGCCGAGCTCTTCGAGGAGGCGCCGAGCCTCTCCGGACCGGGCAACCTCGTCTTCACCGGCACCGAGGACGATCCGGAGACGCTGGCGACCCTGGCGCGGCTCGGCTTTGCCGATCCGCCGCGCGTCGCCGCGATGGTGCGCGGCTGGCATCACGGCCGCATCCGCGCAACCCGAAGCCAGCGGGCGCGCGAGATCCTGACCGAGCTGGTGCCCGATCTGCTGCGCGTTTTCGGCGGCACGGCCAACCCCGACACAGCGCTAATCCGCTTCGACGATTTCCTGACCCGCCTGCCGGCCGGGGTTCAGCTGTTTTCGCTGTTTCACGCAAACCCGAGCCTCTTGTCGCTGGTCGCCGACATCATGGCGGAAGCGCCGAGATTGGCGGAAAATCTGGCGCAGCGCCCGGCCCTGCTCGACGCGGTGCTGACCGCCGAATTTTCCGCCGCCATTCCCGATAGCGAGAATCTCGCCGTCGATCTTGCGGCAGTCACCGCAGGGGCGCGCGATTACCAGGAAGTCCTCGATATCGTGCGGCGCTGGGCCAATGAGCGGCGCTTTCAGGTCGGCGTGCAACTCCTGCGTCGCGATCTCGACGGAGCGCGTACCGGCATGGCGCTTGCGGATATCGCAGAAACGGCTGTCGCCGTGCTGCTGCCGGCGGTCATGGCCGATTTCGCCCGGGTGCATGGCGTGGTGCCGGGCGGCGCCTTTTCGGTCGTCGCGCTGGGCCGGCTCGGCAGTCGCGAGATGAGCCTCGCCTCCGATCTCGATCTGATCCTGATCTACGACGCTCCGGAGGAGAGTGCCGTTTCGGACGGGGCGAGGCCGCTGCCGGTCAGCACCTATTACACGCGGCTGAGCCAGCGCCTGATCTCGGCGATCACGGCGCCGACCGCCGAGGGCAAATTGTACGAAGTCGATATGCGGCTGCGGCCATCGGGCGAGTCCGGGCCGATCGCGTCGAGCCTCGCGGCCTTTGCGCAATATCAGCGCGACTCGGCCTGGACCTGGGAGCATATGGCGCTGACCCGGGCGCGGCCGATCGCCGGCGACGAGGACCTGCAGCGCCGCGTCCGCGACGCGATCGCCATAGCGTTGTGCCGGCCCCGCGATCCGCGGCAGCTGGTCGCCGATGTCGCCGATATGCGGCGGCGGATCGCCGAGAACACACCGCGCCCCTCCGCGTGGGATCTGCGCAACCGGCGAGGCGGGCTCATCGATCTCGAATTCACCGTGCAATACCTGATGTTGCGCGAGGCGGCGCGGCGGCCGGATGTGTTGCGCCGCGAAACCGATGCCGCCTTGGATGCGCTCGGCGCGGCCGGCATCCTGCCGCCGCAAGGCGTGCGCGAGTTGACAGAAGGCCTCGCGCTGCTGCGCCATTTGCGCGCGCTGCTCGCCTTGCTGTTCGACGGGACACCCGATGCACAGGCGCTAGCCGGTCCGGCCGGCGCGACCTTGGCGCGCTGTGCTGGCGCGGTTGACTTCCCCCGGCTCGACGCGGATATGGTTGCTGCTTGCGCCTGCGTGCGCGCCTGGTACGAGCGGCTGATCGCCCGGCCGGCGCGTCGCGTATCGCAATCCCTCGATCAAAGGACAGGAGAGACGGCGCGATGAGCGTCTCGGTCGGCGACAAGGCCCCGGATTTCACGATGCCCACCGACGGCAATGGCAGTGTCACGCTATCGAAGCTGCGCGGCAAGCCGGTGGTGCTGTATTTCTATCCCAAGGACGACACCTCGGGCTGTACGGCAGAAGCGTGCGGTTTTCGCGACACCTTCCCCGATTACGGCAAGACCGGCGCCACCGTCATTGGTGTGTCGCGCGACTCGGTCGCCTCGCATGACAAGTTCAAAAAGAAGCACGAGCTGCCGTTTATTCTCGCCTCCGACGCCGACGGCAAGGTGACCGAGAAATACGGCGTGTGGGTCGAGAAGAGCATGTATGGCCGCAAATATATGGGGATCGACCGAAGTACCTTCCTGATCGACAAGGATGGCGTCGTGCGCAATGTGTGGCACAAGGTCAAGGTACCGGGCCACGTTGCCGAAGTGCTGAAGGCGGCGAAAGCGCTCTGACCCTCTCCGACACCAGCCTGACGGGCGGTGCGGCGGCGATCCTCGCGGCGGCCGATCCCGCGAGAAAGGTCGCGCTCAGCCGGGAGCTGGCGGCGCGCTGGCGGGCCGGCATGGTCATTGGCGTTGCGATAGCGATACCGCGCCCGGCGCGGCCCGACCGGCCGCTGCTGTGCCCGCCGCGCGACATGCCGCGAAGGCGCAATTTCGGTAGCCTGGCTGGGCGTATCGCGCTGCTGCACGCGGTGGCGCATATCGAGCTGAACGCAATCGATCTTGCTTGGGACATCATCGCGCGGTTTGCCCGCGATGACACACCGCACATTTTTTGCGATGACTGGGTCTATGTCGCGGCCGAGGAAGCCGAGCACTTCGCCTTGCTTGCCGATCGGCTCGCGGCGCTCGGCGCCGCCTATGGCGAGCTGCCGGCGCATGACGGGCTGTGGGAAGCCGCCGCGGCAACCGCGGACGATCTTCTGGCGCGCCTCGCCGTAGTGCCGCTCGTGCTCGAGGCGCGCGGCCTCGATGTGACGCCTGAGATGATCTGTCGCCTCGAACGCGCCGGCGATAGGGCGAGCGCCGCCATTCTCCGCCGAATCTACCAAGACGAGATCGGCCATGTGGCGGTCGGCGCGCGCTGGTTCGAGCGCCTGTGCCGAGAGCGCGGCCTCGACCCGGAAGCCGCATTCCAGGACCGTGTAAGGCGCTATTTCAAAGGCGCTCTGAAACCGCCGTTCAATCGCGCGGCGCGGGACGACGCCGGGTTGCCGGCGGCGTATTACGAACCGCTGGCGGGCGTGACCGCGTAGCGCTCCCGATCCCACTCTCGAAGCGGAGCAAACGCCTCGTCCGCATCGCGCCGGAACGGGGCCAAAGGCACAAGAATGAGAACGCGCATGCCGCGGTCGAGCCCGGCGATATCCGCGATCAGCTGGAACCCGCCATCCTCCTCGCCAGCCGCCAGCGCCATAGAACCGGGTGGCAACCGCTCCTCGATTCCATCGCCCAACTCGGTCTCGATGATCGCGAATTCCCCGCCGCCGAAGGCGATCTGGCCGCGTGCCCCTGGCACGTGCGCCAGCCCGGCAAACACCGGACCGGCCAAGGCCGCGACCGAAAATGTCGTCTGCAAATCGAAATGACGCGCGATCGATTGCGCGAATGTCGCCTCGGCGATGCGCAGCACCACCGGCATGCTCGGGTTGCGGGCGCGCGCACCGAGCGCGATTTCGAGGTTCAGCGTGTCGACATTGGTCAGCGCGATCAGGCTGTGCGCCGCGCCGAGATTGCACAGATCGAGCGTGTCGTCGCGGCTCGCATCGCCGGTCAGCAAGTCGAAACCGCGGTCGCGCGCCCGCTCTACGAGCGCGGCGTCGGGGTTCGCTTCGACAACAACGAGCGGCTTGTCGAAAGCGAGCAGCAGGTCGATGGCGCCGGTGCCGATGCTCCCCGAGCCGCACACGACGATATGACCGCGGCGATGGATCGGCCGTAGACCTTGCATCCGCACCCATTGCGCGCGAGTCAGCCGCGCCGCCGCGAACACGATGAACAGGCCCGTGAACACGGTGCCGAGCAGCATCAGCACCATCGTGGCCCATAGATCGAGCGATCGGCTGTGATCGGGAAAGATGTCGCCAAAGCCCGTCGTCGTCATCGTCGACATGACAAAATACGCGGCGGTCAGCCAATCGGTGCCGAAAGAGCCGTGGAAATACCAGGTGCCGGCCGCAAACAGCAGCATCACCGTGACGACAAAGCCGATCAGGTACGGGTCGAGCCGGTGCATCGGCCGATCGCTCCGCCGCAGCCCGCGCCGCAGCCGCTGCTCGATCGAGGGGCGATCTGCCGGCACTGATTGGCGCGGTGTCGATGCGAGGAGCCGGTCCAGCCGGCCGTAGACGACAAGCTCCGCCCCGGTCGGCACGACATCGTCCCCGTCGATCTCGGTCGCGCCGTCGATCGCGACGATGCGGGCTCCGAGTGCGTGCTCGGCTTCCGCCACACGCTGGCCGCTGAGGCGGTCCGCCGCGGTGCGGACGGCAAAGCCGGTCAGCGGTCCGTTTGGTTCGGGAAACTGCAGACCGCGGAAGCAGGACGGGTCGAGCGCGGCGGCGGCATAGGTCGCGGCCGAGTGCCAGGCGAGCGAGAGCACCGAGCAGTCCGCCAGGTTCTGCTCGATCTTCGCGGCAAGGGTGCGGTTGAACTGCCGCAGCACGATGCGGATGCGCGGGTTGGCGTCGCGCGCCCGCAGCGCCGCTTGCAGATTGAGCTGGTCATTATGCGACAGCGCCAGAATGGTCACCGCTTCGGCAACGCCGGCCATTTCGAGACCGGCGCGGCTATCCGGCCGGCCGGCGACAAATTGCGCGCCGACCGCCTCGACAGCGCGGGCGAATTCCAGATCGGCCGGCCACAGCACGACGATGCGCCGGCCTTGCAGCAACGAGAGTTCGCGCGCCGTGCTGAGCGCCAAAGCATCGCCGCCGACGATGATCATCAGGAGATCTCTGTCCGGCGGCATGCGCAGTCCGGTCAGCCGGTTTCGTCTGCCGGAGGCGGATATGAGTGCGTGCCGCCAGCCGGGTCCTCGACGAGCCATTGTCCCGGCGCCGGACCAGGCGTCGCATAATGCGGGCCGATCGGCACTTTTCCGTGGCCGCCGGGAATGTCGAGAACATAGCTCGGCTGGCACAGCCCCGAGACGCGGCCGCGCAACGCACCGACAAGGCGCTGCCCCTCGTCGATCCCGAGCCGGAAATGGGCGGTGCCGCGCGCCAGGTCCGGATGATGCAGGTAATAGGGCTTGACCCGCATCGCGACCAACCCGCGGAACAGCGCTTCGAGCACCGCGGGATCGTCGTTGACGCCGCGCAAGAGCACGCTTTGCGACAACACCGGAATGCCGGCGCGGGTTAGCCGTCCGATCGCGCCGCGCACCGTATCGGTCAATTCGCGCGGATGGTTCGCGTGCACGACGACATAGACGGCTTTCTCGGTAGCGAGCGCCGCGAGGAGCGCCGGACGCACGCGGCGCGGATCGGCAATCGGCACGCGCGTGTGAAAGCGAATGACCGCGACATGCGGGATCGCGTCGAGCGCCTTGACGATCGCGG
>JBKOVT010000265.1:0-25106 GCA_046724035.1 Pseudomonadota bacterium
GTCAAATTCCAGGGCGAGACCGACCACGCCACCGCGGCGCGCTTCGCCGCAATCCCCGGTTCGCAATTGCGCCACCTCTTTCACAACAAGCACGAGCTGACCTGGATCAAGCTCGCCTAAGTTTCGCCGGGTTGCTATCAAAGCCTCCGGGCAAGGCCTCGCGCCGGAAGGAGAACTTCGATGCAGGGACAGCTCTGGCGATGGGATGCCGCCGACCTGGCGCAGGCGATCCGCACCCGCGCGATCTCGGCGCGCGACGCCGTCTCTGCCGCGCTCGACCGTCTCGCCGCGGTCAACCCGCGCATCAACGCCATCGTCGAGACGCTCGGTGACGAGGCGCTCGCCGCCGCGACTGATGCCGACGAGCAGCTCCGTCGCGGCGAGCCGCTCGGCCCGCTGCATGGCGTCCCCGTCACGGTCAAGGTCAACACCGACCAGCGCGGCCATGCCACCACAAATGGCATCGTCGCGTTCCGTGATGTCATCGCGCCGGACGACGCGCCGGTCGCCGCCAATCTGAAAAAGGCCGGCGCGATTATCATCGGCCGCACCAACACGCCGGCTTTCTCATGGCGCTGGTTCACCGACAACGATCTGCACGGGGCGACCCTGAACCCCTGGAACAGCGCGATCACTCCGGGCGGGTCGAGCGGCGGTGCGGCGGCGGCGCTTGCCGCCGGCATCGGCGCCGTGGCGCATGGCAATGATATCGGCGGCTCGATCCGCTACCCGGCCTATGCCTGCGGCCTCGCCGGCATTCGCCCAAGCTTTGGCCGCGTCCCGAGCTTCAACCCGAGCGCTCCCGAGGAGCGGCCGCTCAGCGCGCAGATGATGTCGGTGCAGGGCCCGCTGGCGCGGCGCGTGCGGGATCTGCGGCTCGGGCTCGCGGCGATGGCGCAGTTCGATCCGCGCGACCCCTGGTGGGTGCCCGCGCCATTGCAGGGCCTACCGGTCGCGCGGCCAATCCGGGTCGCGGTCAGCGCCGATCCCGGCGGGCTCGGCGTTGCGCCTGCGGTCGCCGCGGCAATCCGCCAGGCAGCGGGCTGGCTCGCCGAGGCCGGCTACGTCGTCGAAGAAAAGGAGCCGCCCGATTTCATGGCGGCGGTCGATGCCTGGCGCACGATTCTCGGCACCGAGACGCGCATCGGCATGCTGCCGATGATCGAAAAATACGGCGACAAGGCGGTCCGGCACATGGCGCGTTATTTCGACAAGCTGACGCCGTCTCTCGATCTGCCGAGTTTCGCGAAGGCACTGGCCAGCCGCTCGACCCTGCTGCGTGCCTGGATGCTGTTTTTCGAGGAGTATCCGCTGGTCTTGGTGCCGGTCTCGTGCGAGCCGCCCTTCCCGGCGGGTCACGATCAGGGCGACGACGACACGCTCGATCGCCTGGTGACGGCGCAGCGGGCGCAATTTCCGGCCGCCTGTCTCGGTCTGCCCGGCATCTCGGTGCCGACCGGCATTGCCGCCGGGCTGCCGATGGGCGTGCAATTGATCGCGGGCCGCTTCCGCGAGGATCTGCTGTTGGATGCTGCCGAAATTATCGAGGCGCGGGCGCCGATGCCGACGCCGCTCGACCCCCGGCCCTAGATTCAAGTTCGGCGCTCGGTAATTCAATGATCGGGAGGGTGTGATGGATCTGGGATTGCGCGGCCGCAAGGCGCTGGTGACCGGCGCCTCGAAGGGGATCGGGCAGGCTTGCGCCGAAATCTTGGCGGAGGAGGGGTGCGATGTCGTGCTGGTGTCGCGCACCGACGCCGATCTCGACAAGGTGCGCGCCAAGATTGCCGGCGAGCACAATGTCGCGGTGCGCTATTACGCGCTCGATCTCAGCGACAGCAAAAATATTGATAAGCTCGCCGCCGAATGCGCCGACATCGATCTCCTCGTCAACAATGCCGGCGCGATCCCCGGCGGCAACATCGCCGAGATCGACGAGAAGCGCTGGCGCGAAGCCTGGGACCTCAAAGTCTTCGGCTACATCAACATGACGCGGCGCTTCTACGCGCTGATGGCCGAGCGCAAGAAGGGCGTCATCGTCAACATTCTGGGCGCGGCTGGGGAGAACCCCGATTTCAATTACATCGCGGGTTCCTCCGGCAACGCCTCTCTGATGGCCTTTACGCGCGCGATGGGCGGCACCGCGCCGCGCGACGGCCTGCGCGTCGTCGGCATCAACCCCGGCCCCGTCATGACCGAGCGGCTGATCACCTTGACCCGGCATCGCGCGCAGACACAGCTCGGCGATCCGGAGCGGTGGCAGGAGCTGATGCAGGGTTATGCTTTCGGACGCGCCGCCAAGCCGGAGGAGATCGGCTGGATGGCCGCCTTTCTGGCCTCCGACCGCTCGGGCTACACGACCGGAACGATCGTCACAATCGATGGCGGCGGCGGCAGCCGCCGTTCCGCCCTTTAATCCCAACTGTCATTGCGAGCGAAGCGAAGCAATCTCTCGATCGAATTGCGCTTCAATCCGACGGGGATCGCTTCGTCGCTCCGCTCCTCGGAATGCAAGCTAGTTAGAGGAACGCATACATGTTCAAGCGTATCGACCACGTCGAAATCGTCACGGACAAGCCGGCTGAGACCATCGCGTTCTACACCGACGTGCTCGGCTTCAAAGTCCGCGAGCGCGACCGGATCCCAAACTCCGGCATGGGCGTGCCGCTCGATCTGGTCTATCTCGAATTGGGCGGCACGACGGTAGAGCTGATTACCTTCGACGGCGCGACGGTCGAGCCGGCGCCGCAAAACGAGCATCTCGGCTACCGTCTGATCGCGCTCGAAATCGAGGACATGGATCGCGCGGTCGACTATCTGAAGACAAAGGGTGTCGGCATCACCTGGGGCCCGCGCAAGGCGCCGACTTATGCCCGCGCCGAGATCCGGGACCCAAACGGCTACTCGATCGAACTGCGCCAGTGGTTCCGCTGACCCGCATCACCCGATTTTGAGCCGCTTGGCGGCGTCGACGGCGAAATAGCTCAGGATGCCGTCGGCGCCGGCGCGCTTGAAGCAGAGGAGCGACTCCATCATCGCGCGCTCGCCGTCGAGCCAGCCGCGCTCGGCGGCGGCATGGATCATCGAATATTCGCCCGAAACCTGATAGGCGAAGGTCGGCATGCGGAACGCGTCCTTCACCCGGCGCAACACATCGAGATAGGGCAGGCCCGGTTTCACCATGACCATGTCGGCGCCCTCCGCGATGTCGAGGGCAACTTCGCGCAGGGCCTCGTCGCCATTCGCCGGGTCCATCTGGTAAGTGCGCTTATCGGCGCTGCCGAGCGCCGTTGCCGAGCCGACCGCGTCGCGGAACGGCGCGAAAAAGCACGAGGCGTATTTCGCCGCATAGGACATGATCCTGACGCGCTCGTAGCCGGCCTCATCGAGCGCTTTTCTGACCGCGCCGACCCGCCCATCCATCATGTCGCTGGGCGCGATGATGTCGCAGCCCGCCTTGGCCTGGATCACCGCCTGGCGCTGCAGGATCGCAACGGTCTCGTCGTTCGCGACATAGCCGTCGCGGATGACCCCGTCATGGCCGTGCGAGGTGAACGGGTCGAGCGCCACATCGCACAACACGCCGAGATCCGGAAGCGCCTTTTTCACCGCAGCGACGGCGCGGCAGACGAGGTTGTCGGGGTTGAGCGCCTCGTAGCCGTCCGGGTCCTTCAAGCCTGGCTCGATCGCCGGAAAAACCGCGATCGTCGGGATGCCGAGCGCGGCGGCCTCGCCGGCCGCGTCGACCAGCGCGGAAAGAGACATGCGGTACACCTCGGGCATCGACGGCACCGGCGCCCGGCCCTCTGCGTCATGCACAAAGACGGGCCAGATCAGGTCCGCGGCGGTCAGGACGTTTTCGGCAACGAGCTTCCGCGACCAGGGGTCGCGCCGGTTGCGGCGCAAGCGGGTGGTCGGATAGGACGCCATCGGCGGCAGGTAAGATGCGGTCACGGGATCACCCGAATAGCGGCGTTTGGGATAGCGGCGTTGGCCGAAAATAAGGCCGCGGCGGCCGGCTTACAACGCGCTCGGCCAACGCGCTCGGCCGGGCTTCCCAACCCTGGCGCGACCCGACCCGATCGGCACCAATACCGATAGCGCGGCTCCCGCCATCGGCCGATGCGTCTCTTCGTGCGATTGTAACAGGCCCGATGGCATGGCGGGGTCGTGCCGTGCGGAACCCCGCGCACTCGCCGCGCATTATTGATCCGCAGCGCATTGTTCGGTGGGCCTCCTTCGGAGACGGGAATGGTCGATGAAGACGTACAACGAAGCGCCGAAGAATTGCGCGACACCGCCGCAAAGCTGCGGCAATTGGCGCGGCAGACCCGGTTTGCCGGTACGCGCCGCGAATTATTGAACCTGGCGGAGCGCTTCGAGACGATGGCCGCTCAGCTCGATGGCGGCGCGCCTCCGCCGGAGGCAGCGGGGTAGATTACGGCCCGCCCGGGCGAGCGGTCCGCTCCAGATCGTCGGCATCGGCGTTCAGTTGGTCGGCGATCCGGCGCAATTCCCCAGCCAGATCTGGGTCGCGTTCCGCGATGCGCCGCAATTCAATCGCCGCGAGGCGCATAAACGCGATCGTGCGGCCCACCGACCGCCGCAACCCATTATCGTCCGCCGCCATCCAATCGGTCTCCCCAGGCACGACCACGCCGGGGCTGTTGCTGCCCCGATTCTCGGTTTTGTACGTCGCGCCAGGATAGGAGATCCCCGCCGGACGCGCGACAACCTGTGTTTCAGCGCCATGCGGTTATCGCCTGTCGGCGCTTGTTTCTTTAGGCAGCCGATTGCAGCATGTCGCAAATAAGAAGGGCGGTGCAAGATAGCGCCGCGGCGGTCTGAAGGCCGGGGGCTTAGATGCTGGTATTCCGTCAACTGTTCGACCCGCAATCCTCGACCTACACCTATCTGCTGGGCGATCGGCCGAGCGGCCAGGCGGTGTTGATCGACCCTGTCTTCGAGCAGGTCAGGCGGGATGTCGCCCTCCTCGGAGAGCTCGGCCTCAAGCTCGTGGCGACTTTGGAAACCCATGTCCACGCCGATCACGTCACCGGCGCTTGGCTCTTAAAGCAGCGCACCGGGAGCCGCATCATGGTCGCGAAGGCGAGCGGCGCGGCCGGCGCCGACCGCTATTTGAGCCAGGACGACGTGGTGCAGTTCGGCGGCCGCCGGCTGATGGTGCGCGCGACCCCCGGCCACACAAACAGCTGCCTCACCTATGTGCTCGACGACCGCAGCATGGCCTTTACCGGCGATTGCCTGCTCATTCGCGGCGCCGGCCGCACCGACTTTCAGGAAGGCGACACGGCGGCGATGTACCGCTCGATCCACGAGCAGATCTTCACGTTGCCCGACGACTGCCTGCTCTACCCGGCGCATGACTACCGCGGGCTGACCGTCACCAGCGTCGCCGAGGAGCGCCGCTTCAACCCGCGCATCGGCGGCGAGATCAGCCTCGGCGATTTCACCGGCTATATGAAAAACCTGCGCCTCGCGCACCCCAAGATGATCGACATCGCGGTGCCGGCCAATCTGCGCTGCGGCCGGCCCGAGATCGACGAAGCGGCAGAAAGCGCGCCGGCGGATGCGACCCGTCTGGACCCGAGCTGGGCCCCCCTGCGCTACAGCTTTGCCGGCGTGTGGGAAATCGATCCGCACGGGCTGGAGGAGCATGCGCCCGCCGTGCAGATCCTCGATGTGCGCGAGCCCGAGGAGTTCACCGGGCCCCTCGGTCACATCCAGGACGCGCGGCTGATCCCGCTCGGCGAGTTGGCCGAGCGCGCCGGGGAATTATCCCGCGACCGGCCCGTCGTCGCGGTCTGCCGCGCCGGCGGCCGTTCCGCGCAGGCGACCGTCATCCTGCAGCAGGCCGGCTTCAAGGAAGTAGCAAACCTGACCGGCGGGATGCTGCGCTGGCGCGCCGAGGGCCACCCGGTCGAAGGCGGCAGCACCTAGCGAACCCGCTCCGATTCGGGACCGCGCCGACCCGCCCGCCCCCGTCCACCGTGCCAAACGAGCCAAAAACCGCGCGCTGATCGAATAGTCTTCTCTCGATCCGCCACTCGCATTAGCGTGAACATCAGGAGAACAAACTACCGGGCCGGGAGCCGCTGTCCGGAGGGAAAGCATGGAGCCCATTGCGTTCGCCGTCGTCATCGGCCTGCTCACGCTTCTGCTTGGGATCGGGTTGGGGCGCTATATCTGGCCGGCGGTTCGGGTCAGCGATGCGACCGCGCTGAGCGATGCCCAAAAAGAGGTCGTTCGGCTCGCCGAGCGCGCTGCAGGGCTAGAACGCCACCTCGCAGATCAGTCCGCGAACCGGGAATTGGCGGAAGCGGAGGCAAAAGCCGCCACGAATGAAGTGGCGCGGCTCACGCAGCGCGCGATCGACCTCACCGCGCAACTGGCCGAAATGCAAACCCGGCTGACCAGCGAATTCGAGAACGTTGCCAATCGCATTCTAAAGGCGAACGCTTCGGAACTTTCCACGCGCTCGCAAACCGAACTGAACTCAATTTTGGAACCGCTACGTCAGCAACTTCAGGGATTTCAAAACAAGGTGGAGACGACCTACCAGGCGGAGACGCGTGAGGTCCTCTCTCTGAAAGAGCAGATAAAGCTGGTGATCGAAACCAGTCACGCGGTCGGCAGCAAGGCCGATGGCCTCGCCAATGCGCTGCGTGGACAATCGCACGTTCGGGGCCGCTGGGGAGAGGTCGTGCTCGAGAGAATTCTCGAAGCCGCTGGGCTCAGCGAAGGCCGCGACTACATCGTGCAAGGGCGAGGCTTAAGCCTGCGCAGCGAGGATGGCGGACTGCAAAAGCCGGATGTCATCATCCAACTCCCTCAAAAGCGCACGCTGGTTATCGATTCCAAGGTCTCGCTGATCGGCTACGAGCGGCTGACCGCGGTGAGCGATCAGGGGGAGCGAAACGCAGTCGGCGCGCAATTTGCCCGTGACGTGAAAGGTCACATCGACTCGCTTTCGAGCAAAAGTTACCAGGACAACAGCAAGCTGGCTGCACATGATTGCGTGCTGATGTTCGTGCCGATCGAAGGCGCGGTCGCCGCCGCGCTGACCTGCGATCCGGAGTTATTCTCATACGGCTGGAGCCGCCGCGTCGTTCTTGTTGGGCCGTCGACCCTCCTGATGACCATGCGTACAGTCGCCTCGCTGCGTGATTATGAACTGCAGAACCAGAATGCTCAGGAGATTGCCCGGCTTGCCGGCAACCTGCTCGACAAAATCAGCGCGGGGCTGGACGATCTTAACAAGGTGGCCGGCAAGCTGGCCGATGCGGCAATCGCTCACGGCGAGGCGATGAAAAAGCTCTCGACCGGCCGGGGCAACGCGCTGGCGATCGGGGGGCATATTCGCAGGTTGGGCGTCAAGGCAAAGGCCTTCCCGCACATCCTGGTCGATGGCGGAGCGATCACCGAAGCGGAATGGGAAGACGACGCAATCCCTGTCCTCGGGCCAAACCGAGCAACCGCCCTGGAAGAGGACGAGGGACGCGCCGCCGCGGAATAGCCGTTAGGTCCCCGCGTGCTTCGCTACTGGTCGAGCCAGGTGTCCTCGAAACGCCAGCCGTTGAAGATGCTGTTGACCATCGTCGTGACGTTCTTCACCCGCGGATAGCGGCAGGTCGCGAGCGCATAGCGGTAGACGATCGGTCGCGCCGCGTCTTCGGTCAGCTTCTTGTCGATCTCCCAGACGATCTTCTTCCGCTTCTCCTGGTCGGGCTCGACCGATTGCTGCTCGTACATCTTTTCGAGCTCGGGGTTGCAGTAGTTCGTGTAATTGCGCTCCGAGCCGCACGCATAATGCTCGTAGAAATAGGCGTCGGGGTCGTCGACGCCGCTGCCGGTCAGATTGCCGGCGATCGTATAGTCCTTGCGCGCGATCTTGGGGAACCAGTTGGCGGTCTCGACGACATCGAGATCGCCGTCGATATAGATCTGCTTCATCTGGTCGATCAGGATGACCGCCGGGTCGCGGTATTGCGCGATGTTGCGCGTCTGCACCTGCACGGGGAGCCGCTTCTGCGGCCCATAGCCGGCCTTCTCCATAAGCTTACGCGCTGCGGCCCGGTTGGCTTCGACATCGGGCCCATATCCCGGCAGGGTCTTCAGGATCTCGGGCGGCAGCCCCCACAGCCCGGCGGGCGGCGTCTGCATCGCGCCGCCGATCGTGCCCTTCCCTTCCATGATGATGTCGAGAAACGCCTTGCGGTCGATCGCCAATTGCATCGCCTGGCGGATATCGGCGTTGTCGAAGGGCGGCTTGTCGCGGTTCACCAGGAGGTTCATCGAAACCATCGTGTCGTCGAGGTCGCAAATGACGCTCGGCGCCTGGCTCTGGATGTCGCGCATCGTCTGGACGGTCATCTCGTACGGAAAGCTCATATCGACCTGGCCGGCGATGAGCGCCAAGGTCTGCGTCGAGCGGTTCGGGATGATCGTCCACTCGATCCCGTCGAGATAGGGCAGCCCCTTCTTCCAGTAATCCGGGTTCTTCGCGAGCTTGATGTATTCGTTGGGCTTGAACTCGACGAATTTGAAGGGGCCGGTACCGACCGGATGCTGCCGCATCTGCGCCGCCGGCACATGGCAGGGATAGACCGGCGAGAATCCCGAGGCGAGCAGCATCGGAAACGCCGGCTGCGCCCGTTTCAGGATGAAGGTGACGGAGGAATCGCCCTCGGTGGCGATGCCGTCGAGGTTGCGGTACCAGGCTTTCCGCGGGTTGAGCCGCAGCTTGTCCTGGCTTTTGCCGAGCAGGAGCTCCCAGGTGCATTTGACGTCGGCCGCGGTGAAGGGCTTGCCGTCATGCCATTTGACGCCCTGGCGCAATTTGAAGGTGAGCCGCGTGAAATCCGGGTTCCACGACCAGCTCTCGGCCAATTCCGGCTCGATGAATTCCGGCCGGTTCTGCTTTTCGTGCTGGTTGAACCGGATCAAGTTGTTGAAGACGGCCATCATCGGCGCCACGACCGAGATCGTCGCCTCCTCGTGGATCGAGACGCTCGCGGGGCTGTCGCGGTGAAACAAGCGCAAGGTCCCGCCGCTCTTTTGCGCGACCGCCGGCCCGGCTCCAACACCCGCCAGCAGCCCGATAGCCGCCGCGAGCACCGCCGCTCGTCTCAGCATTTTTGTCCTCCCTGTTCTCGCGCGAGCCTAGCATGCGCGGCCCGCCGCAAAACCCGCGCTTTCGGTTAGCATCGGCCAAACCCATTGCCCGGAACCATTGCCCCACCGCGCCTCAGCCCCGAGATTTCGCCCATGGATTTCACCCTCTCCGACGAGCAGCGGGCCTTCCAGGAAACCGCCCGCCAATTCGCCCGCGACGAATGGCTGCCTCACGCGCCGGGCTGGGACCAGCGCGAGGAATTCCCGGTCGAGGCGCTGCGCAAGGCCGCGGCGCTCGGCTTTGCCGGCATTTACGTGAAGGATCAATTCGGCGGCAGCGGCCTGTCGCGGCTCGACGCTGCGCTGATCTTCGAGGAATTGGCGACCGCCTGCGCCTCGACCGCCGCCTATCTCTCGATCCACAACATGGCGGCCTGGATGATCGACCGCTTTGGCGACGAGGCGCAACGCGCCCGCCTTCTGCCAAAGCTGATGTCGATGGAGCATTTCGCCAGCTACTGCCTGACCGAGCCGGGCAGCGGCTCGGACGCGGCGGCGCTCCAGACCTCCGCCCGGCGCGACGGTGACGATTACGTCCTCAACGGCACCAAGGCCTTTATCTCGGGCGGCGGCAGCAGCGATATCTACGTCTCAATGGTGCGCACCGGCGCGGCCGGGCCGAAGGGTATTTCGTGCCTTGTCGTCGAGAAGGGATCGAAGGGCCTTTCCTTCGGCAAAAAGGAGAAAAAGCTCGGCTGGAACACCCAGCCGACCGCGATGGTCATCTTCGAGGATTGCCATGTGCCGGTCGCGAACCGGCTCGGCGCCGAGGGCGACGGTTTTTCGATCGCGATGATGGGGCTCGATGGCGGCCGCCTCAATATCGGCGCCTGCTCCTTGGGCGGCGCGCGCGCCTCGATGGAGGCCGCGCGCGATTACATGCTGGAGCGCCGCCAATTCGGTCAGCGCCTTGCCGATTTCCAGGCCTTGCAGTTCAAGCTCGCCGACATGGCGACCGAGCTCGACTCGGCCCGGCTGATGCTGTGGCGCGCCGCGTCGAGCCTCGATGGCGGGCTACCGGAAGCAACAAAAGAGTGCGCGATGGCAAAGCGCCTCGCGACCGATGCCGGCTTTCATGTCGCCAACGAGGCGCTGCAACTGCATGGTGGCTACGGCTACCTCAAGGATTTCCCGATCGAGCGCTATCTCCGCGATTTGCGGGTGCATCAGATCCTCGAAGGCACCAACGAGATCATGCGCGTCATCATCGCCCGCCACCTCCTCCGGCAATAATGATCCCAAACGCCCCCTAGGCCGCGCAGCCCAGCGCAGCCCGCCAACAGAGCCGTCCCATTACCGAAGCGGTAATGAAAGTCGCTTTCCGGGAAAATTTCCGGTGGAAGCTTGATCGTCGCGGCTGCCGCCCCACATAGGGATTCTGAGAACATATCAGGAACAAATGGGCTTAGCGAAATTCTTTGCTGTTTTCAAAATTACCCTGTTCTGAGGGAATTTTGCCCGGCGCGCGCGGGCACGCTTCCGGAGAATGGGCTGCTGCCAAGTGCTCGGGTGGGCTATTCAGCCTATGCGCGAGCTCTGGCTGCAAAAGGCGCTGCAAATGCAGCCAGCCGAAATTGGCCGATGTGACCGCAGGTTGATGCGGCACGCGGTGAGCAGCGGGGCGGCATGATGTGGACGAACCCCGGAGCGGGGCGCATATTCGTTAACCCGATCGTCTCAGCGAAGAGGGCTGACCCCATGTCCGTCCAGGATGCCGGCTTCGAGCCCAGCGTGCGCTTTCCGTCGAACGCGCTCAGCGAGGTGCCCTTCCGCGTCTACACTGACCCGGAGCAGTACCGGCTCGAGCAGGAGCGCATCTTCAAAGGGCCGACCTGGAGCTATCTGTGCCTCGCCGCGGAGATCCCGGTGCCCGGCGATTGGGTCGCGACGACGATCGGCGAGGTGGCCATCATTGTCGCGCGCGGCCCGGACGGCGCGGTCAACGCCTTTGTTAACCGCTGCGCCCATCGCGGCAATTTGCTGTGCCTGACCGAGAAGGGCCACGGCAAGGAAATCACCTGCATCTATCACGGCTGGAGCTACGACCTTGCCGGCAAGCTCACCGGCGTCGCCTTCGAGCGCGGCATCAAGCGGCAGGGCGGCATGCCGCCCGAATTCCGCAAGGAAGAGCACCATCTGCACCGGTTGCGGGTCGGCGAAATCTCGGGCCTCGTCTTCGGCACCTTCTCCGACGAGGTCGAGGACGTCGAAACCTATCTCGGGCCGCTCGTCGTCTCAGGCATCCGCCGCGTCCTGAACCGGCCCGCGGCGATCATCGGCCGCTCGACGCAGATCCTGCCGAACAACTGGAAGCTCTACGCCGAGAACGTCAAGGACACCTATCACGCCTCGATCCTGCACGCCTTTCTGACGACGTTTCGCATCAACCGCCTGTCGCAGCCCGGCAGCATCAATATCGACGACAGCGGCGGCAATCACTTCAGCCAGGCAAAGATGGACTATGCCGCCGAGGACGCCGAGTACAAGGCGCAGCAGCTCCGCTCCGACACCGATATGAAGCTCGCCGACAATTCGATCATCGATCCGATCGACGAATACGGCGATCAGGTCTCGGTGCAGATTCTGACCGTGTTCCCGAACATGGTGCTGCAGCAGATCCGCAACACGATCGCAGTGCGCGTCTTGCGGCCGCGCGGCGTCGACAAATCCGAGCTCGACTGGATCCATCTCGGCTTCGCGGACGACGACGAAGACATGACCGAGCGCCGCCTGCGCCACGGCAACCTCGTCGGGCCGGCCGGCTATATCGCGCTCGAGGATGGCTGCGTCGGCGGCTTTGTGCAGCGCGCCTTGCAATACAACGACGACGACGCCGGCATCGTCATGATGGGCGGGCACGACGCGCAGTCGCAAACCTTCCGCGCCAGCGAGGCGGCGATCCGCGGCTTCTGGAAGAAATACCGCGCGCTGATGGGCGCCTGAGCCGCGCGACAACGGCATGGACGATCTCGCGCTGCGCCTCGCGGTCGCCGACCTCAATGCCGCCTATGCCGATTGCATCGATGACGACCGGCTGGAGGACTGGCCCGATTTCTTTGTCGAGAACTGCCGCTATCTGATTACCGATCGCCAGAGCCACGAGGCCGGGCTGCGCCACGGCATCATCTACGGGGCTTCAAAAGGCATGCTGACCGACCGTGTCATGGCGATGCGCAAGGCCAACATCTTCGAGCCGCACCGCTATCGCCATATTGTCGGCCCGCCGCAGATCGGCCGGGTCGCCGACGGGATCGCCGAGGCGCGCAGCAATTTTCTCGCCGTGCGCATCATGCACAACGGCGACAGCCAGCTTTTCGCGACCGGCCGCTATCTCGACAAGATCGCGGTGGGTGAGACGCCGTTTCGCTTTGTCGAGCGCCTCGTCATCCTCGACAGCCGCAAGGTCGACACCCTCCTCGTCCTCCCGCTGTGACGAATGGCCGACGAGGACATTCTGTTCGGGCGTGAGGGCGGGCTGGCGACGGTTCTCCTGAACCGGCCGCAGGCGCTGAACGCCTTCACGCTCGACATGTACCGCCGCTTCGACCCGATATTGCGCGCCTGGGCCGAGGACCCCGGCGTCAACGCCGTGCTGATCCGCGGCGTCGGCGAGCGCGCCTTCTGCGCCGGCGGCGATGTCCGGGCGATCTACGAGGCCGGCCGCGGCCTCTCCGGCGACCGCTCGCTCACCGCGGATTTCTTCCGCGAGGAATACGAGCTGATCCGCCATATCCATCGCTATCCGAAGCCCTATATCGCGATCATCGACGGCATCACGATGGGTGGCGGCGCCGGCGTCTCTGTCAACGGCGCCTATCGCGTCGCGACCGAGCGCACAATGCTTGCAATGCCGGAAACCGGCATCGGCCTGTTTCCCGATGTCGGCGCGACGCGTTTTTTGAACCTCTGCCCCGGCCGGATCGGCATCTATCTCGGCCTGACCGGCGCCCGGATCGGCGCCGCCGACGCGCTCTATTGCGGTTTCGCAACGCATTTCGTGCCGCGCGATGGGGTGCCCGCGCTCGTCGCGGCGCTCGCCGGGAGCGACGGAGTCAAAGAAATCCTTGCCGGCTTTACCGCCGATCCCGGGCCGTCGCCGATGGCGGCTCGCCAGCCCGCGATCGACCGCTGCTTTGCCGGCGACACGGTCGAGGCGATCCTCGATGCGCTCGAACGCGAGGCGGCGGATGGCGGCCCCGATGCCGAATGGGCCGCGCAAACGCACGCCGACCTTCTGACGAAATCGCCGACGAGCCTGAAGATCACGTTGCGCCAACTGATCGCCGGCCGCGGCTTTGCGATCGAGGATGCGCTCGCTCTCGAATACCGGCTGACCCAGCATGTCATGGCCGGCCACGATTTCTACGAAGGCGTGCGCGCGGCGCTGGTCGACAAGGACCAGCAGCCGCGCTGGGATCCGCCGACGCTTGCGGCGGTCGAGGAGGCGATGGTGGAGTCCTATTTCGCGCCGCTCGGCGAGGCGGAATTGCGTTTCCACTGACGCGCGATTGCATGACGCGCGCTCTCGCCTTGTCCCAGGATTTGTCTAAAGTTTGACACTTGCGCGAGATATCGCGCGGACGCACACCCACAAGGGGGACAAGCATGGCGACGATTGGCTTTATCGGCCTCGGCAATATGGGTGCGCCGATGGCGGCGAACCTGCTCAAAGCGGGGCACCAGGTCATTGGTTACGACCTCGTCGCGAGCGCCCGCGCGGCATTGGAAGAGAGGGGCGGCCGCGCTGTCGCGAGCGCGGCGGAAGCCGCGGTGGCCGGCGAGATCGTCATCACGATGCTGCCGGCGGGACCGCAGGTCCGTGAGGTCTATCTCGGCCCGGACGGGATCATCGCCCGCGCCAACCCAAACGCGCTGTTGATCGATTGCTCGACGATCGATGTCGAGACGGCGCGCGCGGTCGCCGCCAATGCGGGCGAATCGCAACTCCTGATGCTCGACGCGCCCGTCTCGGGTGGAGTCATCGGCGCCGAAGCCGGGACCCTCACCTTTATGGTCGGGGGCGAAGCCGCCGCCTATGCCCGCGCCGAGCCGATTCTCCAGGCGATGGGCCGAACGATCGTCCACGCGGGTCCCGCCGGCAATGGCCAGAGCGCCAAGATCTGCAACAACATGATCCTCGGCGCCTCGATGATCGCGGTCTGCGAGGGGTTCGTGCTTGCCGAAAGGCTCGGCCTCTCGGTCCAGACCTTGTTCGACATTTGCAGCAAATCGACCAGCCAGTGCTGGGCGATGACCGGCTATTGCCCGGCCCCGGGTCCGGTCCCGGCGGCCCCATCGAATCGCGGCTACGCCCCAGGGTTTACCGCCGCCAATATGCTGAAGGATCTGCGCCTGGCGCAGCAGGCGGCCGGCGCCACCGCCAGCGCCACCCCGCTCGGCGCGGCGGCGGCCAATCTTTACCAGATGTTCGTCGACAGCGGCGCCGGCGGGCTCGATTTCTCCGGCATCATGCGGTTCATAAACCTGCAACAGTCCAACCGATGACAACGAAAATTTAACGAAACTCCTGTTAACCTCTGTTCCGAGCGGTGGCCAAACGAGGCTTCTTATGACGAACGGTTACCTAGAGGTGATTTCGCTGGTCGAGCGGCTTCACCGACATTTTCTCGAAGTCGTTAAGCTCGAACTCGACGGGCTGAGCATCCACGACATCAACAACGTGCAAGGCATGATGTTGTTTAATATCGGGGATGCCGAGATGACCGTCGGCGAGCTGACGCTGCGCGGCTGCTATCTCGGCTCGAACGTCTCCTACAATGTCAAAAAAATGGTCGAGAACGGCTATTTGGTGCAGGAGCGCTCGGTGCATGACCGCCGGTCGATCCATGTCCGGCTCACGGATAAGGGGCGCACCTTGCGCGACCGGCTGTCCGGCATGCATCGCCGGCACATCGAGATGCTCGGCCAAACGACGATTACCGAGGCCGATCTGCAGACCGTCGTGACGACCCTGCGCCGGCTCGAGCGGTTCTGGATCCGCGCCAGTGACCTTGTGCAGCGGCCGGGGCAATTCGCCGCCTGATCTTTCCCACGGTATTTTTCGGGTGACCGGGCGGCGTCTGCCTGCGAGTCTCGGGGGAGATTTCGCAGGAGCCGCCCTATGCCTTCGCTTCCGCCTCTCGCCGAGCTCGCTCCCGGGCTGAGCGCCGCCGGTGCGCTCGGGCCTGGTGACATCGAAGCTCTCGCCGCATCCGGCGTTCGCACGATCGTCAACAACCGCCCGGATAACGAAGACCCGGGTCAACTCCCGGCCGACGAAGCCCGCCGCCTCGCCGAGGCGCACGGCATCGCCTACCACCACATCCCGGTCACCGGCCCGACCTTGTCGCGCGCCGATGTCGAAGCTTTTGCCGCGGTGTTGCGCTCGGCGGCGCAGCCGATGGTGGCGCATTGCCGCAGCGGCACCCGTTCGACATTGCTCTGGGCTTTGACGCGCCTCGACGACGGCGCTGATGCCAATGCGCTGATCGCGACGGCGGCGCGTTACGGCATCGACATCGCCGCGCTGCCGGCAATCGCCGCAAGGTTAGGGTAGCCGGCCAAGAAACCGTTAGTTGCTGAACGCCGGAATCCCGGTCTGGGCTCGGCCGAGGATCAGCGCATGGATGTCGTGCGTGCCCTCATAGGTGTTGACCGTCTCAAGATTCATCACGTGGCGGATCACATGAAATTCGTCATGGATGCCGTTGCCGCCATGCATGTCGCGGGCGAGGCGCGCGACATCGAGCGACTTTCCGCAATTATTGCGCTTCAGCATCGAGATCGCCTCGGGCGGGCACCGCCCCTCGTCCTTGAGCCGCCCCAGCCGTACACAGGCGGTGAGCCCGAGCGTGATCTCGGTTTGCATATCCACGAGCTTTTTCTGGATCAGCTGGTTGGCGGCGAGGGGCCGGCCGAACTGGCGCCGGTCCAACGTGTAGTTCCGCGCTGCGTGCCAGCAGAATTCAGCCGCGCCGAGCACCCCCCAGGCGATGCCATAGCGCGCGTTGTTGAGACAAGAGAAGGGGCCGCGCAGCCCTGAGACGCCGGGGAGCAGGTTCTCTTCCGGCACGAATACCTCGTCCATGACGATCTCGCCGGTTGCTGAGGCGCGCAGGCTGAACTTGCCCTGGATCTTTGGTGCGCGCAGCCCCTCCATGCCTTTTTCGAGGATAAAGCCGCGGATCACACCGTCTTCGGTCTTGGCCCAGACGAGAATTACATCGGCGATCGGCGCGTTGGTGATCCACATCTTGTTGCCGGTCAGGCGATAGCCACCCGGCGCCTTCTTGGCGCGGGTCGCCATGCTGCCGGGATCGGACCCGTGATCGGGCTCGGTCAAGCCAAAGCAGCCGACCCATTCGCCGGTCGCCAGCTTCGGCAGGTATTTCTGCCGCTGCGCTTCGGTGCCGAAATCCCAGATCGGGTACATGACAAGGCTCGACTGCACGCTCATCGCTGAACGGTAGCCGCTGTCGACGCGTTCGACCTCGCGCGCAATGAGCCCATAAGAGACATAGTTCGCGCCCGCGCAGCCATAACCCTCGATCGTCGAGCCGAGAAAACCGAGTTCGCCCATCTCGTTCATGATCTCGCGGTCAAAGCGCTCTTCACGGTTTGCGGTCAACACGCGAGGCATCAGTTTTTCCTGGCAATAGGCGCGCGCGCTGTCGCGGATGAGGCGCTCCTCCTCGCTCAGCATGTCCTCGAGGAACAGCGGATCGGCCCAATCGAAGGTCGGGTTTTCGTGCATGCGGCTCATCAAGCCCTCGGTCTCGTGATCTTGCCTAATATAATGCGATGTAGCGCGCCCGCGATGCGAGCGGCGGCTTTCCATCTCGCGCAGCAAAAAGGGCGCCGCGGGGCGCCCTTTCTTGTCCGCCGCGAGAGCGGCAGGCCGAGTGCTATTTCTTCGCGGCGCCGCGGGCGGAATGGCGGCCGGTGCCGCGTCCCAGACCGATCTTCTTGGCAAATTCCGAGCGCTGCTCAGCATATTTCGGCGCCACCATCGGATAGTCCGGCGATAGTCCCCATTTCGAGCGATATTCGTCCGGTGTCAGGCCGTAGGTCGAGCGCAGATGGCGCTTCAGCATCTTCAGCTTTTTGCCGTCTTCAAGGCAGATCAGATACTCGGGCGTGATCGATTTGCGGATCGGCACGGCCGGCTTCAGTGGCTCGGAGGGCACGTCCAAAACTTGGCCTTCGAGGCCGCGCAGCGACTTGTAGACCGCGTTGATGACATCGGCCAGTTGAGCCGTCGCGAGCGTATTGTTGCTGACATACGCCGCCACGACATCGGCGGTCATCCGCAGCAAATCGTCCTCCGGGGTTTTCGGCGCGGCTGATTCCGCCATGTGCTTGCCTCGATCGGTTGGGGGTTCACTAAAGCGTCATAATTTCAGAGCGAATTTTCGCTGTCAACCGAAACCATTGCGATAAGCGGAGTAATTCTTGGCAGGAGTCGCGCACGACTTGACCTGTGCAAGAATCGACCCGTCGCTTTGTTATGTAGGGATCGCCTCCGACACCGACAGTATTAATCGCCATCAGATCGAGGACTTTAAGGCAGCCGCCGATTTGGCTGCGGTGCAATTCGTCGGGACCGTTGCGATACGCGATTTATGGTAGCCCGCTGACACGCACAATCGACATATGGTAGGCTCGGGCAGGATTGGCGCCTCCGTGCCGCCACCCCGATCACAAGAGGTGTTGTCCTGGCGATCTCCTCCGCTGTTTCGTCATTGGCCCCACGCGCCACCGGTTTTTTCAGCGACGATGTCGCCACCGCCGATCCCGAGCTCACCGCGGCGATCGACGGCGAGCTTGAGCGTCAGCAATCGCAAATCGAGCTGATCGCCAGCGAGAACATCGTCTCGCAAGCGGTGCTCGCTGCGCAGGGCTCGCCGCTCACCAACAAATACGCCGAAGGCTATCCCGGACGTCGCTATTACGGCGGCTGCGAATTCGTCGATGTCGCCGAGCGCCTCGCGATCGAGCGCGCGACGCGGCTTTTCGGCTGCGGTTTTGCCAATGTTCAGCCGCATGCTGGCGCGCAGGCGAACCAGGCGGTGTTTCTCGCGCTGCTGAAACCGGGCGAGACGATTCTCGGCATGTCGCTCGCTGCTGGCGGCCATCTGACACATGGCGCGCCTCCGAATTTGTCGGGGAAGTGGTTTCATGCCGTGACTTACGGGGTGCGCGCGGAGGATGCGCGCATCGATTTCGACGAGGTGGAGCGCCAGGCTGAGCGGCATCGGCCGCGGCTCATCATCGCGGGGGGCAGCGCCTATCCGCGGATCATCGATTTCGCCCGGTTCCGCGCGATTGCCGACCGGGTCGGCGCCTCTCTGATGGTCGACATGGCGCATTTCGCCGGCCTCGTCGCGGGAGGGGCTCATCCGAGCCCGATCCCGCATGCGCATGTCGTCACGACAACCACCCACAAGACGTTGCGGGGGCCGCGCGGCGGCATGATTCTTTCCGACGACGGTGACATCGCACGGCGCATCGATTCCGCGGTCTTCCCCGGGCTCCAGGGCGGGCCGTTGATGCATGTCATCGCCGCGAAGGCGGTGGCGCTCGGTGAGGCGTTGCGGCCGGAATTCGCGGCCTACGCCCGCGCGGTCATTGCGAATGCGCAAACGCTAGCGGCGACGCTCGCCGAGATGGGCCTCGCGATCGTCTCTGGCGGCACCGATACGCATCTTCTCCTTGTCGATCTGCGCCCGCTGGGGCTGACCGGGCGCGATGCCGAGCAAGCCCTGGAGCGCGCCGGCATCACCTGCAACAAGAACGGCATCCCGTTCGACCCGCAGAAGCCGACCGTCACCTCAGGCATCCGCTTGGGCTCACCCGCCGCGACGACGCGCGGCTTCGGAACCGCGGAATTCCGCCAGGTCGGGTTGTGGATTGGCGAAGTCCTGCGGAGCCTGGCGAAGAATCCTGGCGGCGATTCTGCGACGGAGCAGCGCGTGCGGCGCGCCGTCGAGGGGTTGTGCGCCCGTTTTCCGATCTACCCGGCCATGGACCGGCGCATGCGGTCGAGATGAGATGAACGCCCGCCGCGAGGGCAGCGGGGGACGAGGAGGAGGAAATGCGCTGTCCGTTCTGCGGCGCCGACGACACCCAGGTCAAGGATTCGCGCCCAACCGAGGATCGCGGCGCCATCCGTCGTCGCCGCTTCTGCCCGAACTGCGCAGCGCGCTTCACGACGTTTGAGCGAGTGCAGCTGCGCGAGCTGACAGTCGTCAAGAAGAACGGGCAACGCGAACCTTTCGATCGCGACAAGCTGGCCCGCTCGATCTACGTCGCGTTGCGCAAGCGGCCGGTCGAGGCCGAACGCGTCGAGCGCGTCATCAATTCCTTGGTGCGTCAGCTTGAAAGTTCGGGGGACACCGAGATTCCGAGCGAGGACGTCGGCGAATTGGTCATGGAAGCGCTGTCGACACTCGATAAGGTCGCCTATATCCGCTTCGCCTCGGTCTACCGGAATTTCCGCGAGGCCAAGGATTTCGGCGAATTTGTCGGGCGGATTGCCGCGGATGACGATTGAGGGCGGCCTGGCGCCCGCGACCTCCCTCAGAGAAAACGCCTCGACCGATCTCGCCATGATGCGCGCCGCGCTGGCCCTGGCGCGGCGCGGCCGCGGCACGACCTGGCCGAACCCTTCGGTCGGCTGCGTCATTGTGAAAGATGGTCACGTGGCCGGCCGGGGCCGGACCGGGCGCGGCGGCCGCCCGCACGGCGAAACGGAGGCTTTGCGGCTCGCCGGGGCGGCGGCGCACGGGGCTACCGCCTATGTGACGCTCGAACCGTGCAGCCATTGGGGCAAGACGCCGCCCTGTGCCGACGCGCTGATCGCCGCCGGGCTGCGCCGTCTCGTGATCGCGCTCGAAGATCCCGATCCGCGCGTGGCCGGCACTGGCATCGAAGCTTTGCGGAAGGCCGGGCTCGCGGTCGAGGTCGGATTGTGCGCGGCGGAAGCCGCTGAGCTCAATGCGGGCTTTCTGCAGCGGATTCGGCTGGGCCGGCCGCTGGTGACTTTGAAGCTCGCCGCCTCGCTGGATGGCCGCATTGCTACCGCGTCCGGCGAGAGCCGCTGGATCACCGGTTCCGCCGCGCGTCAGCGTGCGCACCTGCTGCGCGCGACGCATGACGCGGTCCTCGTCGGCACCGACACGGTGCTCGCGGACGATCCTCAGCTGACCTGTCGCTTGCCGGGCCTTGCGGGCCGCTCGCCGGTGCGCGTCATCCTCGACCGGCAATTGCGCATTCCGCCGACCGCGCGCCTCATTGCCGAGGCACGGCAGGTCCCGACCTGGCTCGTGACGCTCGGTTCGTCCGACCCGGCGCGCCAAGAGCCGTTGCGCAAGGCCGGCATCGAGGTGATCGCCGCCGAGCCCGATGCGGCAGGCTTGATCGACCTCTCCGCGGCTCTCGGGCTCTTGGGGGATCGTGGCTTGACGCGACTGCTGGTCGAAGGCGGCGGCCGCTTGGCCGCAGCGCTATTGCGCGTCGATCTGGTGGATCGGTTGGTCTGGTTTCACGCGCCGCTCTTGCTCGGAAGCGACGGCATACCCGCGGTGGATAGGCTCGATCGCGGTGTGCTCGCCGCCATGCCGCGTTTCCAACGGTTGGCAACTGAACTCGTCGGTGAAGACGTCATGACGATGTTCCGGGCGCGCCGCCCTACCGACGACGGCACGCCGGAACATCGGTAGCGAGGATCGGCTTACAGGTTGCCGCAGTGCCGGTCGAGAATGACCGGGATCGCAACACCGCCCTGGGTCGTGCCCGGGCCAAAGCTCATGCCCGGCGTCAAGCGGATCGCCGACCCGTTGTCGAGGGTCATGCTCGTTGGGCTGGTGACGGTCCAACCACCGGCGCCCCAGCGCTGGAAGGCGCCGCAATTGACGGCGGTCGCGTCAGCGTCATTGACGGACGCCTGCGCGTAGACCGGACCGGCGGCTGCGCCGGCAAGCAGCAGGGCCGCAGCGGCGACAAACAGATGTTTCTTCATGCGCACTACCTCCACAAGCCGTGGCCGCTCGCGCGGCCGACAGGTCGATGGTGTCCGCTCGACGAATTCGCCGAGCTATCAGTTTGAAATCAGGTGCTTTGTCTGTAGAAACACCGCGTCGCGCCGATCGTGCCGAAATCGCGCCCGTCAAACCAGCTCGTGAAACGGGCTGGCGCAGGTGCGAGCACGCTTCTAGCTTAGGGCCATGTTCACGGGGATCATCACCGATCTCGGCCGGGTGCGCCGCTTGCGGCGCGGCACAGGGCCGGAGGGCGGCTGCGAATTGACGATCGCGACCGCATATCCGGTCGAGGAGATCGTGCTCGGCGCCTCGATTGCCTGTTCCGGCCCGTGCTTGACGGCCATCGCCGTCGAGCCCGGCGCCTTCACGGTGGAGGCTTCGGCCGAGACACTGGCGCGCACCACCCTGGGGGACTGGACCGAAGGCACGCCGGTCAATCTCGAGCGCGCGTTGCGGCTCGGCGACGAGCTTGGCGGTCATCTCGTCTCCGGCCATGTCGACGGTGTCGCGCGGCTTCTCGAGCGGCGGCCGGAGGGCGACTCGATCCGCTTCACGATCGAAGCGCCGCCGGAGTTGGCGCGCTACATCGCGCCAAAAGGATCGGTGGCGCTCGACGGCGTCAGTCTCACCGTCAATGAGGTTGAAGGGGAGCGCTTCCGGGTAAACATCATCCCGTACACGCTGGCCCATACCACTCTCGGCGAGGCCCGACCGGGTCAGCGCCTGAATTTCGAAATCGATACGATCGCCCGTTACGTCGCCCGTCTCCTCGACGTCCCCGGCGCGGAAAGGACAAACCGATGAGCGCCAAACGCCCGCATCTGCTGTTGGTCGAGGCGCTGTTCTATGAGCACATCGCCACCGATCTGCGGCGCGGCGCCGAGCGCGCCGTCGCCGAGGCGGGTGCGACCTGCGAGGTCATATCGGTCCCTGGCTCCTTCGAAGTGCCGGTGGCGATCGCGATGGCGGCGAAGGCCGGCGTCCGCTATGACGGCTATGTCGCGCTCGGCTGCGTGCTTCGCGGCGAGACGACCCATTACGACCACATCTGCAACGAGACCGCGCGCGCTATCCAGGATTTGGGATCGCGCGACGGTCTCGCCGTGGGGTTCGGCATCCTGACCTGCGAGGACGAAGCGCAGGCCCTGGTACGCGCCTCGCCCGCATTGGACCAAGGCGGCCGCGATCAGGGCGGCCGCGCCGTCCGCGCCTGCCTCGCTCTTGTCGAATTGAAGCGCCGGCTCGCCGAGGGCGGGCGGTGAGCGCAACAGCGCCTGAGGTGACCGGTTCCGGCGGACGGCAGGGCGGCGCGAGCCGGCGGCGCTTCGCGCGCCTTGCCGCAGTGCAGGCTCTCTATCAACTGGAGCTTAATCCCGGGCTCGGCACCGAGGCGGTCATCCGCGAATTTATCCGCGACCGGCTCGGCCGCGAGATCGATGGTGAGCTCTATGGCGAAGCCGATGCCGAGCTGTTTGCCGATATCGTCCGCGGCGTCCGCGGCGACCGCGAGCGGCTCGACGAGACGCTCTCGGCAGCGCTCAGCGAGGAATGGCCGTTGGATCGCCTCGAAAGGATATTGCGGCTGCTCCTGGAGGCCGGCGCCTATGAGCTGGCGCGCCGTCCGGACATCCCGCCGCGTGTGACAATGAGCGAATATGTTGGCATCGCTTATGCCTTCTTCACCGGCAGCGAGCCGGGGCTGGCCAACGGGGTTCTCGACCACCTCGCGCGCACGCTGCGCGGCAGCGAATTGTAGGGGTCGGTGAAAGGCGGTGGGCTCGGCGAATTCGGCCGGATCCGGCATTTCTTCGCGCCGCTCGCCGGGCCCGGCGGGCTCGCGCTTCGCGATGATGCGGCGCTGATCCCATGCGATGCAGGACGCCAATTCGTGCTCACCGTCGATGCGATCGTCGCCGGTGTGCATTACCTGCCCGATGACCCGCCCGATCTGGTTGCGCGCAAATTGCTGCGCGTCAATCTGTCGGACCTCGCGGCGATGGGCGCCCGGCCGCGCCATTATCTTTTGACGACGGCTTTGCCGGCGGCGATCGGCGACGATTGGGTCGAGAAATTTGCCCGGGGGCTCGCGGAGGATCAGCGCCTCTACGGGATCGACCTCCTCGGCGGCGACTCGGTCGCGACGGGCGGGCCGGCGGTATTGTCGCTAATCGCCATTGGCGACGTCGCCATCGGGGCTGAGATCCGCCGCAGCGGCGCCCGGCCGGGCGACCAGATCTGGGTCACCGGCACGATCGGCGATGCGTTCCTCGGCCTCGCCCTGTTGCGCGGCGCTTACCCTTCGCTCGCGGCCGACGCGCGAACCGCGTTGATCCGGCGTTTCCAGCTGCCGGAACCGCGGGTCGAGCTGGGGCCGCGTCTCGGTCGAATAGCCCATGCGATGCTCGATGTCTCCGACGGGCTTGTCGCCGATCTTGGGCATATCTGCGAGGCGTCGGACGCCGGCGCGACGATCAGCCTGCCGCAACTGCCGTTATCACCGGCCGCGCAACAACTCGCGGCCGCCGACCCCGACCTGCCGGCCCGGTTCGCGACAGCGGGCGATGATTACGAATTGCTGTTTACCGCTCCGCCCACCGCCGCCGACCAGATCCGGCACCTATCGCAGGAGCTTGGACTGCCGATCACCGCAATCGGCAGGGTCGAGAAGGGCACCGAGGTTCGCCTCGTCGATGGCGCCGGTAAGGACGTTCCGCTGGTTGAAACGGGGTACCGGCATTTCTGAACACGAGCCCGTCCGCAGCCCCGGTTTGGTGCAATCCTCCAATCCTTTTGGTTGAAGGGAGCCAGCGGCAGATCGCGCGGTTGCCTCATTGTGGGGCTTCTGGCATGTTGCGGCGGTGACCTGCCCCCGCCGCGCCGGGCGCGCGCTCGCGGCAGGTTTTTTCTTTCCGACTGCTACTGAGGGAACTGCGGGATGTCGTGGGCATATATTCTTGTCATTGCCTGCGGCGTGCTGGCGCTGGCCTATGGCCTGATCACCAGCCGCCTCGTGCTGGCGGCCGATGCCGGCAACGCCCGGATGCAGGAAATCTCGAGCGCAGTGCAGCTCGGTGCCAGCGCCTACCTCAACCGCCAATACCGCGCGATCGCGATCGTCGGCGTCGTGATCCTGATCATCCTCGGTGTGCTGCTCGGACTCCACGTCGCGATCGGCTATTTGATCGGCGCGGTATTGTCCGGCGCCGCTGGCTACATCGGAATGAACGTGTCTGTGCGCGCCAATGTGCGGACGGCGCAAGCGGCGCGCAGCGGCTTGCGCGCCGGCCTCGACATCGCCTTCAAGGCCGGGGCCGTCACGGGGCTGCTGGTGGTCGGGCTCGGTATTCTCGGAGCCGGCATCTACTACTTTATCCTGCGCGCCTGGTTTCCACCCGAGGAATTGCGGCGTGTACTCGAGGCGATGGTCGCGCTCGGCTTCGGCGCGTCGCTGATCTCGATCTTCGCCCGGTTGGGCGGCGGCATCTTCACCAAAGGCGCCGATGTCGGCGCCGATCTCGTCGGCAAGGTGGAGGCCGGGATTCCGGAGGACGATCCGCGCAACCCCGCCGTTATCGCCGACAATGTCGGCGATAATGTCGGCGACTGCGCCGGCATGGCCGCCGACCTGTTCGAGACCTATGTCGTGACGATTGTCGCGACGATGCTGCTGGCTGCGATCTTCTTCGCGCCGCCTTTGCTCGACCGACTGCTCGTGCTGCCCTTGGCGATCGGCGCGGTGTGCATCGTGACCTCGGTCATCGGCACCTTCTTTGTCCGGCTCGGCCCCGATAACGGCATTATGCGGGCGCTCTATAAGGGGCTCATCGCGACCGGCATCCTGTCGGTCATTGCGATCGCGCTGATCGTCTA
>JBKOVT010000373.1:0-4922 GCA_046724035.1 Pseudomonadota bacterium
GACGCTGGCGCAAGGCGAGGACGGTTATGCCTGGGAGGTGAAGACGATCAACGCGTCGGCGGCGGGATTTCTGGCGCCCGTGTTGTGGTCGGCCGCCGATCTGTTGACCCATGCCCATCGCCGCCGTGTGCGGCGTTGCGCGAATGATGCCTGCCTCTGGCTCTTCGTCGACGAGAGCAAGGCCGGAACGCGCCGCTGGTGCGACATGTCTTCCTGCGGCAACCGCGCCAAATCCCGGCGCCATTACCTGAAGACAAAAACGGGCTGATCGGTGCTACGCTGCGCCCGCTGAGCGACATCGGAGAATAGCGATGACTAAGGCCCTCGACGGCATTCGCATCATCGACATGACGCACAACCAGGCAGGGCCGGCTTGCGCGCAAATCCTGGCGTTTCTCGGCGCCGACGTCATCAAGCTCGAGGAGCCGAAGGGTGGCGATGTCGCGCGCCGCAACATGCGCGACAAGCCGGACTCGGACAGCCTGTTTTTCCTGCTGTTCAACGCGAACAAGCGCAGCCTGACGCTCAATTTGAAGAGCGATGACGGCAAGCGCCTGTTCCGCGAGGTCATCGCGAAATCCGATGTGCTCTTGGAGAATTTTGGACCGGGCGCGCTAGACCGGCTCGGGCTTGGCTACGACGCGCTCGCCAAGATCAACCCGCGCCTGATCTACGCGACGATCAAGGGCTTTGGCACGTACGGCCCCTATCGCGATTACAAGAGCTACGAGCCGATCGCGCAGGCAATGGGCGGCGCGATGAGCGTCACCGGGTTTCCGGAAAACCCGCCGACCTTTGTCGTACCGGCGATCGGCGACAGCGGCACCGGCATGCACATGGCGATCGGCATTCTCGCGGCGTTGCAGCAGCGGCACCAGACGGGGCGCGGCCAACATGTCGAGGTGTCGATGCAGGACGCGGTCGTCAACATCATCCGCGTCAGCTTGCGCGACCACCAGCGCTTCGGCTACCCGATGCCGAGGCGCGGCAACCAAGGAAGCCAGACGATCCCCAGCTCGACGTATCCTTGCGCGGGGTTGGACGGTGGACCGGGCGGGCCGAACGATTATGTCTACATCAATGCTTGGGAGCCGCCGATGTGGCGGGCCTTCGCCGGCGCGATCGGCCGGCCGGAATTGACCGACGATGCGCGCTTCGCCGATCCGGCATCGCGCTGGGAGAACCGCGGCGCGCTCAACGCGATCATCGAGGAATGGACGCGGGCGCGCACCAAGCACGACGTCATGCGCATCCTCGGCGATGCCGGGGTGCCGTGCGGCGCGGTGCAGGATACGGGCGAGGTCTTGGCCGACCCGCATCTCAAAGCGCGCGACATGATCGTCGATGTCGAGTACCCGACGCGCGGCGCCTACAAGACGGTCGGTTGCCCGGTGAAATTGTCGGACTCGCCGGCCGAGATCACGCGGCCGCCCTTGCTTGGCGAGCACAGCGCGGATGTGTTGCGGGAATTGTGCGGCGTCGATCCGGACCAGGTCGCGAAATTGCGCGACGCCGGCGTGGTTTGATGTCGTTCGGTTGCGCAAAGCTCATACGAAACGGATAAAAGTTCAGGCGTCCGGCGGTTGTCGCGGCGCTGGGGGGCGCCTATCATCGAGGAACTGCCGCGGAGGTTCCCATGGCTGATATCGGTACGCTCGATACCGCTCCCGAGACGATCGAGGCGGAGCTGATCTATCTCGCCGATAGCGGCGAAAAGCTTGTCACGCAGGTCGCCGATCCGGGCGGGCGCGACCAACGCCAGGGCGGCGGGAATGAGACCCATCGGGTCAGGATTCAAAACGGCCGGCCGCTCGCCGACCGCTTCGAGTTCGAACGCGAGGGCTTTCGCTTCCTTGGCGACAAGAGCCAGGTGCGGAATTTCTACAACGAGGACGAGATCCGCCGGGTCTACTACCCGGAATGCGAGGCGCTGATCAAACAAGTCAGCGGCGCCAAGCGCGTCGTGGTGTTCGATCATACCTTGCGCACCGCTAGCGATGCGCAGCGCGAGACCCAAAAGATCCGCGACATCGTCAGCCGCGTGCATAACGACTACACCGAATGGTCCGGGCCGCAGCGCGTGCGCGACGTCATGGGCGAGGAGGCCGAGACGCTATTGCGCGGCCGCTTTGCGATCATCCAGGTGTGGCGCCCGATCAACCACCCGGTCGAGAGCCATCCGCTGGCGATCTGCGACGCGCAGACCGTGCGCCCCGAGACGCTGGTCGTCAACGAGCGGCACTATCAGGACCGGGTCGGGCAGACCTATGCGATTACCTACGATCCGGCGCAGCGCTGGTACTGGTTCCCGCGTATGCGGCCAGACGAGGCGCTCGTGTTCAAAGTGTACGAGTCATTGCGCGATGGGCGGGCGCGCTGGACAGCGCACACCGCCTTCGCCGACCCGCACATGCCGCCGCATGCGCGGCCGCGTGAGAGCATCGAGATCCGCACGCTCGCGTTTTTCTGAGGCAGTGGCTTGCGGCCCTGCCTCGTATTGAGAGGGGGGCGACATGCTGACGACGGTCTATTTCGCGACAAACCGCGCGCTGGAAGGTCCCGCGGCGGACTGGACCAGCTATACCGCACACATCGTGGCGCCGTCAGATCCGTCGCAGATCACTTACGCGACGGCGTTTGTCGACAATACCGATCTGACCGCCGACAAGACCGGCGCGATCGAGAAGATCGAGAATGTCTCGACCGGCCGATTCAGCCAATCGGCGATGGACGATCTGTCCAATCCCGGGCGCAACCTGCTCGTCTTTATTCACGGCTTCGATAACAGCTTCGAGGCCGCCATCACCCGCGCGGCGTTCAATCGCGAATGGTTTGCCGCATCGCGCGTTGCGGCGGCCGACACGACTGTCGTCGCATTCAGCTGGCCCTCGCTCGGCAAGCTCATTTCCTTTCCGCTGCCTTGGGAGGACTACCAGAAGGACCAGATCATGGCCGGGCAATCCGGTCTGCACTTAATGAGCTTTTTTGCTAATCTGCAGCCGCTGCTGACGCGGGCCCGCGCCAAGCGTAACCGTATTTTTCTGCTGGCGCACAGCATGGGGAATTACGCGCTGCAGGCCGCGGTGCAGAGTTGGTTCACGCACGGCAATGGCGATGCCGTCCTGTTCGATGAGGCGATCCTCGCGGCGGCAGACGAGCGCTACGACACCTTCGATTTCCCCGAGCCCGGACGGCTCAGCAGCCTTCATCGCTTAGCGAGCCATATCTCGATCTATTTCAGCGATGCCGATCTGGTGCTGAAAGTCAGCGAGCTGGTCAATCTCGGGGCCGAGCGGCTCGGCCAGGACGGGCCGCGCAACCGGCATGATCCGGTGCGGTTTCCGCTGGCGCTCTACCATATGTTCGATTGCACCGGGTTTCGCGACTACGCGTATGATTTTCAGACATCGCACCAGTATTACCGGCGCTCGCCCGGCGTGCGCGCCGACATCGCGCAGACGATGACCGGCCCGATTGTCTAGGCATCGAGATCAGCCCAGGCCGTAGAGGGCGGCGGCGTTGTCGTGCGTCAGTTTGCGGCGCATCTCGGGAGACAGATCGCGCATCTGCCGCTCGATTGCGGCGCGCGAATTGGGCCACACACTATCCGGGTGCGGGTAATCCGACGCCCACAGCAGATGGCCCTCGCCGAAGAACGGGATTAGGGCCATCGCGACATAGTCTTCCTGGAACGTCGCCCAGATCTGTCGCTTGAAGAGTTCGCTGGGTTTGGTTTCGAGCGCGCTGCCACCCTTGTCGCCCCAGAACTCCTTGGCTTCCCACAGCCGCCAATGGCGGTAATCGAGCTCCTGCACCAGCCACGGGAGCCAGCCGGTGCCGGCCTCGGCCATGACCATCTTCAGCTTCGGGTGACGCTCGAGGATGGCCCAGGCGAACAGATCGACAAAGGGCTCGAGAAAATTGTCGAGGAAGCCCTTTGTGTTCGCGAAGACGCTGGCGGCTTTGCCGGCGGCGCGGTCGCTTGGCTTCACGCCAAACACCGTGATGTGCCAGGACAGGATGATGCCGGTCTCCTCGAGCGCAGACCACAGCGGCTCCCAGGCCGGATCGTCGAATTTCGGGTTGGCCTGAGCGCACATCAGGCAGACTTGGCGCACTCCGCCTTTGGCGGCGAGGCGCCGCAATTCGGCGTGCGCGGCCGCCGGGTCGGTCTCCGGCAGCATCGGCACTCCGATCAGCCGGTTTGGCGCGGCGCTGCAGAATTCCATCAGCCAGTCGTTGTAGACGCGGTAGCACGCCGTACGCAGCACCGGGTCGTCGGTCGAGATCTGGAAGATCGGGCCGAAGATGATCTGCGTCTCGACGCCGTCGCGGTCCATGTCCTGCAGGCGCAATTCGGCCACCGCCGGGCGGCGTTCGCTCTGATCGTAAAGGCCGCCGCGGTCGAACGCGTTGTAGATCGGCTTCACCGCGCGCTTGTCGCCGGTGGGCGGCGCCTTGCCACCCCAGGTGCCCCACACCTTGCCGTCGCAGATCCACACGGCCTGGCCGTCGCGCTCTTCGATATGCGGTGCGCGGTCGCGCAGGTTTGGCGGCAACCGCGTCGTCCACAAATCGGCCGGCAATTGACCCAAATCCATATGGTCGTCGCACGAGATCAGCGGGTGGGCCATCGTCTTCTCCAGTCAGGCCTTGGTCGGCTCAGGCCTTATGTTGGCTCGGGACGGCACAGGCGCGCCGTCCCGGCCATTATAATCTAATAACGCGGCGGCGGTGGCGGATAGCCGCCATAACCCGGCGGCGGTCCGCCATAGTACCCGCCGTAACCCGGCGGCGGATAATAGCCTGGCGGTGGTGGTGGCGGTGTCGTCGCGGCGCCGGTCCCGGCTCCGACCCCGCCGCCGATCGCCGCGCCCAGCGCCGCGCCGGATCCCCCCCCGGCCGCCGCACCGAACGCCGCG
>JBKOVT010000240.1:0-8562 GCA_046724035.1 Pseudomonadota bacterium
CGGCCGGCATTTTGCGGAGGTGCTCGCCGCAGCCGGCGCCAAGGTCGCTGCGGCGGCACGCCGCGCCGACCGTCTGACCGAACTCGCCCGCGACATCGAAAGCCGCGGTGGCACATGCCTGCCGCTCGCCTGCGATGTCACGAAACAGGACAGCATCCGCGAGGCTGTCACCAACGCGGAAGACCGACTCGGGCCGCTATCGGTCCTCGTCAACAATGCCGGGGTCGTCGTGTCGAAGCCGCTGTTCGAGCACAGCGAAGCGGATTGGGATTATGTCGTCGACACAAACCTGAAGGGCGCCTGGCTCGCGGCGCGCGAATTTGCGCATCACCTTATCGAGCGCAAGCGTCCTGGCCGCATCATCAACATCGCTTCGGTATTGGGGCTTCGGACAATTGGCCAGGTGCCGGCCTATTGCACGGCGAAGGCCGGCCTCATCCATCTGACGCATGTGTTGGCGATGGAACTGGCACGCCACCGCATTCTCGTCAACGCACTGGCGCCCGGCTATGTCGAGACCGATTTCAACCGCGAATTCTTCAAGACCGAGGCCGGCCAGCGGCTGATCGCCCGCATCCCGCTGAAGCGGATCGCGCAGTCCGAGGATCTCGACGGCGCGCTGTTGTTCCTGGCCTCGCCCGCCAGCGCCTATGTGACCGGCGCGGTTATCTCGGTCGATGGCGGCCACGGCGTTGCCGCCATTTGATCTCGCCGCGCTGTCGCGCTTTCTGGCAAAGGCGAGCGGCGCCGAAAAAGTCGAGATCGCGGCGTGCGATTTGCTCCCCGGCGGTGCGATCCAGGAGAATTGGGGACTCGACGCCATTTTCTCGGATGGCCGCCTCGCGGGGGCGCAGCGCCTCGTCTTGCGCACGAACGCGGCGAGCGGCGTCCCGTCGAGCCTGTCGCGGCCCGACGAGTTCGCCGTGCTTCAGGCGGCGTTCGCGGCCGGTGTAACGGTTCCCGAACCGCTCTTCGCCTGCGCCGATCCAGAGGTCATCGGCAAGCCGTTCTTTGTCATGCGCCGCCTCGCCGGCACGGCGCAGGGCCGCCAGATCACCAACGATCCGGCGCTCGAGCCGGCTTTACCGCAGATCGCGCATCGGCTCGGCGCGGAGCTGGCGCGGATCCAGACGATCCGGCCGTCGCGGTCCGACCTCTCGTTCCTCGGGTCGCCGGAGGAGAACGGCCCGGCGGCACAGATTGCCGGCTTTCGAGCCTATCTCGACTCGCACCCGAACCCGCGCCCGGTTCTCGAATGGGCCATCCGCTGGCTCGAAACCCATCTCCCGCCGCCGCTCGGCCCGGTGCTGTGCCACGGCGACTTCCGCACCGGCAATTACCTGCTGGCGGGCGCTGAGCTGACCGGGATTCTCGATTGGGAATTTGCCGGCTGGGGCGACCCGGACGAGGATATCGGCTGGTTCTGCTGCAAGGGCTGGCGCTTCGCGCGGCTTGACCGCGAGGCGGGCGGCATCGCCGCGCGTGCGCCATTCTATGCCGCCTACGAGGCCGCGTCAGGCCGCCGCCTCGATCCCGAACGCATCCGGTATTGGGAGGTATTCGCAAATCTCCGCTGGGCGATCATCGCGTTGCAGCAGAGCGACCGGTACCTGATCGGCGGCGCGCGCGACCTCTCGACCGCGATCATCGGCCGGCGCGCCGCCGAATGCGAATTGGAGCTGTTGCTGCTGCTCGACCCTGCCGGCGCCCCGGAACAGGGACCGCGGGCGTTTCGCCCGCAATCAGACAACGGCACTTCGCCCCCCACCCGCGACCTGCCGAGTGGTCTCGAACTGGCCGAGCTCGGCCGTCGGCTGTTGCTGGAGGAACTCATCCCGCTATTGCCGCCCGAGCGCCACCGCGAGGGGCATCTGGTCGCGACGGCGATAGCCATCGCGGCCCGCGAGAGCACTGCAAGGGAGACGTCGACCCAGGAGCTTCACAGCCAGTTGGCCAATTTTTATGGATCTGCCCAATCAGGACCGCCGGCGTCTCGCCCGCCTTTATGCGGCCGGGACGGCCGCGGTCCGGATGAGGGCCTCCGTCGCTTCGCCCTCGATCTGCGCAACGGAGCCTTCGAAACCTGCCCCTCGCAGGAATGCGCGGCGCGCGTGATATTATGGCGGATCGCGATCGCCCGGTTGCGCGAGGCAAATCCTTATTTCCTCGCTACCCATGGCTTCGCGTGACGGAATTGCGGCCCGATCGGGCCGGGAGCAAAGAACGTGTCTCAGGATAGCGTGCGCGACGCCATCGACGCCTTTGCCCGTGGCGAGATCGTCGTCGTCACCGATGATGACGACCGCGAGAACGAAGGCGACCTGATCCTTGCGGCGATGCATGCGACGCCCGAAAAGATGGCGTTTATCATCCGCCACACCTGCGGCATCGTCTGTGCCCCAGTCACTGGCGAGATCGCGCGCCGGCTGCATCTCGCTCCGATGGTCGCCGACAGCGACGCGATCCACGGCACCGCCTTTACGATCTCGGTCGATTACCGCCACGGCACGACGACCGGCATCTCGGCTGACGATCGGACCGCAACGATCCGGGCGCTCGCCAACAACAATACCGGCCGCGCCGATTTTGTCCGGCCCGGCCATATCTTTCCGCTGATCGCCAAAGACGGCGGCGTCCTGATGCGGTCGGGCCATACCGAGGCGGCGATCGATCTCTGCCGCATCGCGGCGATTGAGCCCGTCGCGGCGATCTGCGAATTGGTCAATGACGACGGCACGGTTATGCGTGGTCCGCAGATCGCCGCCTTTGCCAAGAAGCACACATTGAAGCGGATCTCGGTTGCGGATCTGATCGCCTATCGGCAAGCGCGCGAAAAGCTTGTCACCCGCGTCGCCGAGTTCAAGATCGAGACCGAAATCGGCGAATTCACGGGCTATGCCTATGTGACGCCGTTCGACAAGGTGCATCATTACGCCTTTGTCTACGGCAAGATCGGCGACGGGCGGAATGTGCCGACCCGGTTGCACCGCGCCAATGTCGTCGAGGATGTGTTCGGCGGCGCCCAGACGATTCATGCTGCGCTCGGCCGCTTCAAAAAATCGGGACGCGGCGTCCTTGTTTATCTGCGCGATGGCACCTCGGGCGTGCCGACCACCGCGATCGCCGAGGACACGACTCCGGCCGAGCTGGAGCGCAGCCGGCAATGGAAGGATATCGGGCTTGGCGCGCAGATCCTGCGCGATTTGCGAGTCAGCTCGATCCAGCTGCACGCAACGCGCTCGCGCACCTATGTCGGGCTCGCCGGCTTCGGCATCGAGATCGAGTCGACCGAGGCCCTAGAGGAGGCTTCGGGGCACAAGCTCGTTATCAAAGAGACGCGCCAACCGCGCCGGGCGATCGATTGCTGACCGGCACGCAGCCCGTGAGGCACTCGTGAAGGAGACGATTTGACCGTCATCCCGAGCCGCATCGCGATCGGCCGATTGCATTACGCCTGGGTCATCGCCGCGGTGATCTTTGTCGTCGCGCTGCTGACCGCGGGCGTGCGCGCCGCGCCCGGTGTCTTGATTGTGCCCTTCGAAGCGGAATTCGGCTGGTCGCGCGCCACGATCTCCTTCGCGATCGGCGTCAATCTGTTGCTGTACGGCGCGGTCGGTCCGTTTGCCGCGGCGATCATGGACCGCTTCGGCGTGCGGCGCACGATGAGCCTGGCCATGGCGGCGACCGGCTGCGGTGTCGCTCTGACGCCTACGATGCACCAATCGTGGCAGCTTCTGCTGCTGTGGGGCGTCGTCGTGGGTCTCGGGACCGGTTTTCTCGGCTGGTATCTGTCGGCCTATATCGCGGCCCGCTGGTTCCGCGCCCGCCAGGGTGTCGTGATGGGCGTGTTGACCGCGTCGAATGCGGCCGGCCAGCTGGTTTTTCTGCCGACCATGGCGTGGCTGACCGCGAATGCCGGCTGGCGGACCATGTGCCTCGTGGTGACCGCGATCGTCGTCGGGTTCGTGCCGGTCCTGCTGTGGCTGATGCGTGACCGGCCCGAGGATCTCGGTCTTGCGCCGTACGGCGCGACGCAGGCCGATCCGCCTGCGGCGCCGGTCGGCAACCCCATAATGGCGGCGTTTCGGGGATTGAGCGAGGGCGCCCGGTCACGCGATTTTTGGCTGCTGGCAGGCAGCTACTTTGTCTGTGGCGCCTCGACCAACGGGCTGATCAGCACGCATCTGATCCCAGCCTGCGTCGATCACGGGTTGACGGAGATTGCCGGCGCCAGCTTGCTTGCGACCACCGGCCTGTTCGCGTTTCTCGGTGGAACCGCCTCCGGCTGGCTCAGCGACCGGTGGGATAACCGCTTTCTGTTGTTCTGGTATTACGGGCTGCGCGGCCTGTCGCTGATGTACCTGCCCTTCGCCTTCGACATGTCGTTTTACGGCCTGTCGCTGTTCAGCATTTTTTATGGGCTCGACTGGATCGCCACCGGTCCGCCGACGGCGCGGCTGATGAGCGGCATTGTCGGGATCGAGCGGACCGGGATGATGATCGCCTGGATCACGGTCATCCATCAGGTCGGCGGCGCCGGCGCGGCGTTTCTCGGCGGCATGATGCGGATCTCGTTTGGCAGCTACCTCGAAGCTTTCATGCTGTCCGGCTTGTTGTGCATCGGCGCGGCCCTGGCGGTGCTGTTTATCGGCAGCGGCCGCAGGCGTCTTGAGCCGACGGTGGCGCCTTTACCGGCCTAGCTATTCGAAGCGGCGATACAGCCAGCCACTGACACTGCCCAGCAACAGCCAGAACGCGGCGGCGGTCGCCAAAGAGGCGGTCGCAAACTCGGCGGCGAGCTCGGCCGGCACACCCGTTGCGCCATGCGGCGCGGCCGGCGCCCCGATCAGGTGCGGCATTACGATCAGCGCGGCGCCCACGACCCGCAGCGGCGTAGGTCGCGCGAAAATCACGAGGCCCAAACCGGCTGCGGTCGCTGCGGCCGTCAAGAGCCACCATTGCTGGCGGGCGGCCAATTCGGCGGCCGACATGCCTGGCAATTCGGGCGGCAATCCGATCGCCGGCGCCAAGGCGAACACGGCAAATCCCGCGGCCCCCCAGAGCAGCCCGCTGCGCGCGTCGATCGCATAGCCGCGTGATCGCGCCAGCGCCACCGCGCCGGCCAGCAGCAACGCAAACCCGATACCGGCCAAGAGGTCGGCCATGAGCGTATAGAAGGCGCGCGCGATCCCGGGGGCCGGTTCCCATTCCACTGTGACGGTATCGTGGGCCGGTGCGGCGCCGTGTTGATGATCGGCCTGCGCGCCGGCCGCCTCATAGACCTCGGCCGCGGCGATCAGCGGAATGAGCTTGAGATGCTGGAGCCCGGCGGCAAAGAGACCGGCGATCGTGCCGGCGATCAGCGCGGTGAGAAAAATCCGCCGAAGCATTGGGCGTCAGCGCCGGCCGTCAGTGACCCGCGGTGACCCGGCGCTCAGTGACACGGGAACGCGAAAGCGTGCCGGACGTCATGCGCCGCGTTGTGGATCGTCGCCGGTCCCGCAAACCCGACGCCGTAGATCACAAACGCGCCGAACAGGATCGCCATCAGCGCGGGCAGCGCAGCCCGGAGTGTTGTTGCCGGAAAATGGACGGTGGTCGCGTGAAGCATCGGTGCGCTCGGATCCGGGAAGAGGCTGGACCGACGCTAGCGGAATCCACTGGTCTGCCGCAACCCGTTCGATAGTGCAGTCTGCGGCCGGCCTATTCGGCCGGAACCGCCCGCGCGGGCCTCCGGACCACTGCTTCGGCGGGCGGCATGCGCGCGCCGTCGCGCGCGACATGCCAAGACGCGGTCGGAGCGCTCCGCTTTGGAGCGGGCAGGATGGCGACCGCCAGCCCGGCCACCGCGATCTGCAGCCAAGACGGCCGCTCGGCCGCCCCATCCGCTGCTCGTTCAGTTCGCCAGACCGGCGGTTCGGGCACCTGCTCTCGAATAACGCGCCAGGTCTGATCGATCTCGGCGCGGGTCGATGCGGTTCGGCGCGCCAGGGCATCGGGAGAGGCGGCGAGTGCCGGCCTCGGCTCCGGCGCCGGTCGGGGTCGGCTTGGCGCGGCTCGCTCGGTTTCAACCGCCGCATGCTCGGCATGGCTGCCGAAGCACTCGGCATAGGCGCGGGTGAATTCGGCGCCCAACAAAAAGGTCACGGTCGAATAGTAGATCCATAACAGGATCACAATCAGCGACCCCGCCGTGCCATAGCTCTCGGCGACATTCATGCGGCCGATATAGATGCCGATCAGCGATTTGCCGATCGTGAACAGAACCGCTGTGGCGACCGCGCCGACGATCACATCGCGCCAGGCGATCTGTTTGTCGGGCAGGAATTTGTAAATCGCCGCGAAGACGGCCGACAGCAGCACCAGCGTGATCACAAAATTGACGACGGCCATCAGCACCTTGGCGCCGGGGAAGAAACCTTCGACCCAGTGTCCGAGCGCGGCCAAGCCGGCACTTACCGCGAGGGACACAACGAGCAGAAAGCCGAGCGTCATGACCAGCCCCATGCTGGCGATGCGGGCGCGCACCAGCCGGCTCAGCCCGGCTTTCGGCTCGGCGTTCCAGATCTTGTTCAGCGCGGATTGGATCTCGCCAAAAGCGCCGCTCGCGGTGATCAGCAATGTGACGAGCCCGATAATCGTGGCGATCGTTCCGGATTTCTGGCTTTGGCTTCCAGCGCTCTGCAGCATCGAGCTCAGCGCATCGCCGCTGCCCTTGCCCATGAGCCCCGAGAACTGGCCCATGATCGCGGCTTGCGCCGCCTCGCGGCCGAATACCAGTCCGGCGATCGCAATGACGATCAGCAGCAACGGCGCGATCGAAAATATCGTGAAATACGCGATCGCCGCCGCATGGCTCATCGCCTCATGGCTCGAAAAGCCGGAAACGGTGTCTTTGATCAGATTCCAGATTTTGCGGAACATTTCGTACCGCCCTTGTCGCTCGCATTTCTCCAAGCAGAAACGAGGCCGGCGGGGCGTTTCTCGGCATCGGCAACCCGAAGTTGCCAAGCGTCGATGCCGTGCCCGCGATATGGCTCGATGGCCTACGTGCCGTTCGCGGCCGAGCCCTGCGCCTTCAATGCTGCCAATTCGCGCCGCAGCGCGCGCATTTCTTCGAACCGAGCCGTCACGTCGCGCAGAAAGGCGGCAATGCCGAGCATCGCGCCCGCATCGTCGTGAAGCGGCAGGATCGTGAACTCGACCGAGAGCTGCCGCCCATCCTTGTGGCGCGCCGGCACCGATAACAGATCGCCGGCGCCGTAGCGGCTTTCGCCGCCTTTCATGACCTGGTCGTAGCCCTGCCAATGGCGAGGGCGCAGCCGCTCCGGGATGATCAGGTCGAGGCTTTCTCCGATCGCCTCGCTTTCGGCGAAACCGAAGATGCGGGTCGCCGCCGCGTTCCAGAACCGGATCCGGCCTTGCGCGTCGGCATAGATGACCGCCTCTGGGCAGCCCGCGACGAGCCGAGCCGCGAAATCCTCCGGCAATCCAGCAGGCAGCGCATTCATCCCTCTCTCCTCGTTCGGGCGTTCGCATCGATACCGCTACAACGCGCCGAGCATTCCAAACAGCACTGCCGCCCCGAGCAATAGCGGCACGGGATGCATTTTTGGCCAGCGGAGCAGTGCGAGCGTCGTCACGATCGCCGCGACCCAGACGGCGGGCCCGCCGGGTGAGGCCCGCAACACCGCGATCCCGCCCGACAGGAAGAGCCCCGCCGCGACCGGAGCCATTCCCCGCTCCACCGCCGTATGCCACACCGAGCCGCGCCAACGGCCCCATAGCCGTGCGACCCCCAGCACCAATGCCGCGGACGGCACATAGAAGGCGAGTGTCGCGACCGCGGCGCCGCCGATCCCGGCGGCTTTCCAGCCGATCAACGCCGCGAGCATCGAGCCCGGCCCTGGCGCGGCGCGCGACAGTGCGAAGAGGTCGGCGAATTCGCGCTCGCTGGTCCAGCCCTGCACCTGGATTGCTTGCTGAGCGATGTCGGCGATGACCGCATTGCCGCCGCCAAAAGATAAGAGCGACAGCGGCGCGAAGACGAGCCCGAGCGCGATCAGCGTGTCGCCGCCGCGCATCTCAGCGCCGCCTTGCCTGCAGCCAGGCCAGTCCGATGCTGAGCGGCCCCAGGCACAGCACGACCGGGATCAACGGCCAGCGCAATACGCCGACGCTCAGCACTGTCGCTGCTGCGACCGCCGACGCCGTCGTGCCCGGGGCGCCATGAGCGATGCTGCGCAACCCGGTTGCGAAGGTAAGCCCGACGACGGCGGCGGCCACGCCGTCGAGCATGTCGTGCAGGGTTTTGTTGCCGGTCAGTCCTGCATAGACACCGGCGATCCCGAGCACGATGACAAATGGGCCCGCCAGTAACGCAAACAGTGCGACCGCCGCCCCGGTCGTGCCGCGCAGATGCTGGCCGATCAGCACCGTCAGCTTGGTGCCGTTGGAGCCGGGCAATGCTTGACCGACGGTCAGCATTTGCAGAAACGCCGCCTCATGGATCCAGCGCCGTTGCAGCACGATATCGCGGTGCAGCCAGCCCGCCGTGCCGCC
>JBKOVT010000099.1:0-7594 GCA_046724035.1 Pseudomonadota bacterium
ATGGGACGCGCCGGGAGAACCGCTGTTGACGAAAGATCGGGCGCGAGAAGCCGCCGGTTTGACTTGGCCGAGCCGCTGAATATAGTGCACCGCCTTTCCCAAGAACGTGGGCGCTTCGCCCCGGCCTCCGCGCGTTTGTGCAACGGATGGCCCTATTGGGACAACAACAACCTGAAGCGAGTCGGGCTGAAATGAGCAAGCGCGAGGAATCGAAGTACAAGATCAACCGCCGTCTCGGCGTCAATCTCTGGGGCCGGGCGAAAAGCCCGCTCAACCGCCGCGAATACGGCCCGGGCCAGCACGGCCAGCGGCGCAAGAAGCCGTCCGATTACGGGACCCAGCTCGCCGCCAAGCAGAAGCTGAAGGGCTATTACGCGAATATCGGCGAGCGGCAGTTCCGTCGCCTCTATGAAGAGGCGGTGCGGCGGCGCGGCGATACCGGCGAAAATCTGATCGCGCTATTGGAGCGGCGGCTCGATGCCTGCGTCTATCGCATGAAACTGGCGCCGACCCCGTTTGCGGCGCGCCAGATCGTCAATCATGGCCATGTGCTGGTCAACGGCAAGCGGGTCAACATCGCGTCCTACCAGCTCAGTGACGGCGACACGATCGAGCTGCGGCAGAAGGCAAAGGAGATGGCGCTCGTGCTCGAAGCCGCGCAATCGAGCGAGCGTGACGTCCCGGATTACATCGAGATCGATCACGATCGCATGCGCGGGCGCTTTATCCGGGCTCCGAAGCTGACCGATGTCCCCTACCCGGTGACGATGGAGCCGAACCTCGTCATCGAATACTATTCGCGCTGACCGACGCTTCTAACCCTCTCCCGCTGTGCGGGGGAGGGTGGCCGGCGCGACCGCGACGGCCGGGTGAGGCCTGTCCGACCTCCCTCACCCGCCTTGGGCTTGGCCCTCAGGCACCCTCTCCGCGCTGCCGGAGAGCGTAACCGGCCATGAGGGGCCACCATGCTGACCCTGAATCTTGCGATCGTCCTGCTGCTGATCCTGCTCAACGGCTTTTTTGCGATGGCCGAGATTGCGCTGGTGTCGGCGCGGCCGGCCCGGCTGCAGCCGATGGCGGCGAACGGCAATGGCGGCGCGGATGCGGCGCTCGAGCTGAAAGCCGATCCCTCGCGTCTGCTGGCCACCGTGCAGATCGGCATTACGATCATCGCGGTCCTGCTCGGCAGCTTTGGCGAGGCGACGCTCGGCGAGGATCTGCAGGATTATCTCGAAGGGTACACCGGGTTTCTCGGCCACTATGCGCACGCGATCAGCATGGCGGCCGTCGTGCTCGGGATTTCCTATGTCTCGCTGATACTCGGTGAGCTGGTCCCGAAGCGCGTCGCGATGATCCACCCGGAGGGCATCGCCGCGGCGCTGGCGCGGTTCATGCGCAGCCTCGCGCGGATCGGCGCGCCAATCGAATGGCTGTTGAGCACGACAACCGACCTGTTGCTGCGTCTGTTGCCGCTGCGCGGCGAGCCCGCGCCTGTCACCGACCAGGAAATCGGCTTTATGCTGCGCGAAGGCGTGGCGACCGGCCACATCGCGCAGGGCGAGACCGCGATCGTCGAGATGGCGCTGCGGCTCGGCGATCGCCGGGTGAGCGCTGTCATGACGCCGCGCACGCAGATCGAATTTCTCGACCTCGACGACCCTGAAGAGGAGATCCGGCGGCATATCCGCGACAGCGCGTATTCGCGTTTTCCGGTCGTGCAAGGCGGCACGCACCAGCTCACGGGCATCGTTCAGGTCAAGGATCTCCTGGCCGCCGCATTCGACGGACAGCCATTCAACTTGCGCGCCGCGCTGCGCCCGCCTTTGTTTCTGCCGAATACCGTGACGGTGCTGCGCGCTCTCGAGGTGTTCAAGACAAGCAGCGAGCCGATGGCGCTGGTCGTCGATGAATACGGCGATCTCGAAGGACTCGTGACCTTGACCGATATTCTCGAGGCGCTGGTCGGCGAATTGCCGGATGCGGGTGAGACCGATCCGCGCATCGTCAAGCGCGAGGACGGCACCTGGCTCATTGACGGCATGGTCGGCCTCGACGAGCTAAAGCAGGTACTGGGCGTAACGCAGTTGCCGGGTGAGGACCCGGATTTTCACAGCGTGGGCGGCTATCTGATGGCGCGGCTGAACCGCGTGCCGATGGTCGCCGACCGGGTCACCGCCGGCGATTGGCGCTTCGAAATCGTCGAGATGGACGGCCGCCGCGTCGACCGCGTGCTCGTCGCGCCCGTCAAGATGCAGAGCCGGCTGGGCTAGCCTCCGGTGCATCCTCGCTCGCCGACAGCAGGCGCGTCGGAAAGCCAGCTGCGACAAGCGCATCGATGATCGTGGCGACATGACGCCGGTTTTGCGTTTCGACAACGACATCGAGTTCGGCGCGCTTGACCGAGGTGTCGTGAAACAGACGCTGGTGATGCACCTCGACGATGTTGCCGCCGAGCCCGCCAATGACGCCGGCGACCCGTGACAGCACGCCCGGAATGTCGGGCAACTCCGAGCGCAGCCGCACAAGCCGCCCGCCGCGCACGAGACCGCGCATCAGCAGCGAGGCCAATAGTCGCGCATCGATGTTGCCGCCGGTCAGCACGATGCCGACCTTGCGGCCGCGGAAGCGTTCGGGCTCGGCCAGCAGCGCGGCGACGCCCGCCGCGCCGGCGCCTTCGACGATGAGCTTCTGGCGCTCGATCAACAATTCGACCGCCGACTCCAATTGCCGCTCGGTCACCAATTGCACCGCGCCGACCAGCGCGGCGACGATGCGGCGGGTCAACTGTCCCGGCTCCTTGACGGCAATTCCCTCCGCCAAAGTCGTCCCTTCAATCGGCAAGCCCGGGTCGATGCCGCGCAGCACGCGGTACATCGACGGGTAAAGCGCCGACTGCACGCCAACGATCTCGATTGCCGGCGACAGCGCCTTGGCGGCGACGGCAATGCCCGAGATCAGCCCGCCGCCGCCGACCGGCACGAGAAGAATTTCGAGGCCAGGCTCGTCCGCGAGCATTTCGAGCGCGACCGTGCCCTGGCCCGCGATAACCTCGGCATCGTCATAGGGATGCACCGGCACGAGACCGCTCTCGCGCGCCAGCCGGTCGGCGGCCTCGCGCGCCTCGACGAGGCTTTCGCCGCGCAGCACGACCCGGGCGCCGAGCGCCTCGGTGCGGTCGATCTTTGTGAAAGGGGTCGCGGCCGGCATGACGATCGTCGCCGGGATGCCGAGGCGGCGGGCATGATAGGCGACGCCCTGGGCATGATTGCCGGCCGACATCGCGACCACCCCCGCTTTTCGCTCCGCTTTGCCGAGCGTCAGGAGCTTGTTCAGCGCGCCCCGCTCCTTGAAGGAGCCGGTCGATTGCAGGGTCTCGAGCTTTAGATACGCGTCGCACCCCGAGAGATCGCTCAGCTCTGCCGCGCGGACCAGCGGCGTTCGCGTGAGCGTGCCGGCGATAGCCGCCTCGGCCTTTCTGATGTCGGCGATGCTGACCGGCAGATCGGTCATCGGGCGGGCTCCAGAACCAGGGTGTTGACCGCGGCGGCACGGCCGGGGACGAGCCAGTCGAATTGCCGCCACCGCTGCAGCAGATCCGAGAAATGCGGTGACAGCGGATTCCCCGACTGGCCGGGAACCGTCATCATCTGCGAGTCGGCGGGCGCGGCCAAATCGGTCACGACGCGCAAGCCGGGCCCGAAGCGCTGAATATAGGGGTGCGCATCGTCGCGCGTGGAGATCGGGCCGACATCGATCGTGTCGGGTCCGCCGGCATTCGCGACGGCGACATGGAACCAATCTCGGAGCAACGGAATACGGTCGAATATCCGGTTTGGGAAAGATGCGATATGGGCCTGTCCCCATGTCCATTGCGCCATGTCGGGCCCATAGCTCCTCTGTAAAGCTGCCAGCGCGCTTCGCAACGTGTCGGCGAGCCGGGTGGTGCAGCTCTCCTCCGGCTTCTCTTTGCTGCCGCACCAATCCTGCCGCTGCGTCAAGATCGCCGCGATCACCATAGGCCTGAGATTCCAATATTCTGCTGCGGCCGGTCCAAGGCGGTTGAAGAACACCGAATGCGCGAATTCGCGCAGCCAAGCAATAAACAGCAAGGGCTCGACCCGATCGGCATCCATGCGGAAATCCCACGCCCGCAGACGTTCGAGCGCCTCTCGCGCGGGCTCGTCGTCGAGTTGTATCGCGGTCATGAGCGGAACAAGCTGCTGCGCCATCAATGACACTACGTCGGCCTGGATTGCGGCGCTGCGTTCGGGCGATTGCGGCGAGGCGTCTTCGAGCAACGCTTCGATGCGGCTAATGCGGTAAGGCGCGTCCCAGTCGCGGCTGATGAAATAGCCATAGCTATCCGGCACGATCTTATTGTTCGCGCTGGCGAAATAGCCCGATGACGGGTTTTGCGCCTCCGGAATCTCAGCGAGCGGGACAAAGCCGGTCCAATCGTACTCTCCCGTCCAGCCCGGGACCGGCATCCAACCGTTGCCCGCACGCCGGGTTGGCACGCGGCCGGCCATGATGAACCCGACCGCGCCCACATTATCGGCATAGACGACATTCTGCGGCGGGCCGATGAAGTCGGCGAGCGCGGCGCGCGCTGCCGCCCCATCCTCGGCGCGGTCAAGGTCATATAGCGCCGATGCACTGGTGTCTTGTGGCCCGAGATAGGTCGTGGAGAGAGCCAGAGCATAACCCGGCTCGGCATTGCCGGGCAGTATGTCGGAGACGACAGGGCCATGCCGCGTGCTGCGCACGGTCAGCGTGACAGGGGAGGCGCCCCGTACCGCGATCGACTCCTGCCGCGTCTCGAACGCGGCGGTTCCATCCGGCGTCAGATACCGGCTCGGGTCGGCGGGATCGATCTTTTCGATGAAGACATCTTCGATATCGGCGGTGGTGGTCGTGAAGCCCCAAGCAATTCGTTCGTTGTGTCCGATAACGATCAGCGGCACCCCTGGAGCGGTTGCTCCCGCTACCTCGCGCTGCGGTGTCTTCAGCCTCGCGAGATACCACACGCCCGGCGCCGAGAAGCCGAGATGCGGGTCATTGGCGACGAGCGGCTTGCCACTCGCGCTATGCGCGCCATCGACGACCCAATTGTTGGAGGCGTAGATCGGCCCGAGCACCTCTGTGGACGGCAGTCCGGCATAGAGCTGATCGAGCGGCAGCCGGCGATAGATTGCGCTCAGTTCGGCGAGGGTTGTCGGCGCAGCTTTGGGGTATTCGGGATAGAGAAAGGCGAGATCGTCGGCCGATATCGTTCGGGCAAGCCGCGCCCGTTCCAGCTCGTTGCGGTAGTTGAACCCCAGTTGCAGATCCATCAGCTTGCCCCAGACGAGGCTGTCCGCCGGTCGCCATAGCTCCGGCCGGAAGCGGAGCATCGCGAATTCCGGCGGCAGTGCGCCGCGTCGATGCGCAAGGAAAGCATTGACCCCGGCGCTGTAGGCTTCCAGGCTGCGTTGTACCCCAGCCGGCAAGGAGGCGAATGCTCCTTCCGCCGCTTGGTAAATGCCCAGTACGCGCATCTGCCGATCGACGGGCACCGCCTCGGCGCCGAAGATTTCGGAGAGGCGGCCGGCGCCGTAGCGCCGCTGCAATTCCATCTGGAACAGGCGATCCTGCGCATGCGCAAACCCAAGCCCGAACGCGGCATCCTCGTCACTTGCGGCATCGATCAGCGGCACGCCATCGGCATCGCGGGCAATGTTGATTGAGTGCGTCGGGCCATCGACAGCGATCCGACCGTCGAGCTGCGGCAACGAGGAGAGGAGGTAAAGGGCGCCGCCGCCGACAATCACGCCGACAATCACGATGGCGAGGAACAGCACCGCTCCGAGCGCGCGCCGGATCATTTACCGCCGGCCGCTGGACTGAGTCGGATTGAAGCTCAGACCGAAACTCCGGCGGCTCGCGATCCCTCGGCATTTTAACATTTTCGCCACGCCAATTCTGTCGGACGCGCCCGAAAGCGCCGCCATCCTCAGCCGATCCGCGCGCCCGAGGCCTTTGCGTTATGCCTTCCTTAACCAACCCGCCGCAAGATGGTGGACAGCTTAACCCGCAACCAGCGGTCGTATGTTTCTCCATCCCGACACCATCGCCCTGCCGGTATTCGCCGCTGTGATGGCGATTGCCGCCTACGAGGATTTTCGCCGGCTGGTTATCCCAAACCTGCTGCCGGCGATCCTCTGCGTGGCATGGCCGGTGCACTTCGCGGCTGCGCCCAGCCTCTTCGGGGCGCTCACCGCGATCGGCTGCGCGTTGGCGGTTTTCATCGTCGGCGCTGCGCTGTTCGCACGCGGCTTTCTTGGCGGCGGCGACGTCAAACTCCTGACCGCCGCGACCTTGTGGTGCGGCGCTGCCGGCACTCCGTCCTTGCTCGTGCTGACCGGCATTCTGGGCGGGGTGCTAACGCTCTTTCTGTTGTTGCCGTTCGGCGCGCAGCTCGCGGCCGCCGGTCGGGTCCTGCTCGGCTCGGCAGCGATGGCCGCCGAGCATGACACTGCCAAATCGGTGCCCTACGGCGTCGCGATCGCCGGCGCCGCGCTCATCGTCGTCCTTTCACCTTACCTCGGTTAACCGCCATGCGCCTTCGTACCGTCCTGCTGCTGTTCATCGCCGTCGGTCTTGCCGGCGGCACCGCGATGCTGGCTCGCGCCTGGCTCGCCGCGCAACGTGCGGCGGAGATCGCCGAGGCGGCGCCCTTGGCGCTGCCGACGCCCGCCAAGTCGGTCCTTGTCGCGCGCGCCGACGTCAGGCGCGGACAGATCCTCAAGCCCGAGGACATGATGTGGCAGGTCTGGCCGGAAGGCGGCATCGACAAGAGCTACGTCGTCCTAGGCACGCGGACGCCCGAATCCTTTGCCGGTTGGGTCGCGCGCAACCCGGTCGCGGCCGGAGAGCCGATTACCGAGGCGAAAATCATCTCGCCGGCCAATCGCGGGTTCCTCGCCGCCGTGTTGCGACCCGGCATGCGGGCGATCTCTGTGCCGGTGACGATCACTTCGGGAATTTCCGGCTTTATCTTTCCCGGCGACCAGGTCGATTTGCTGATCACTTATCAAGTGCCCTCTCAAAACACGGCCGGCGCGACGGGTGGCTACGAGCACAAGGCCGCCGAGACCGTGCTGCACGACGTCCGGGTGATCGCTATCGATCAGCGGCTGGAAAGCAAGGCGGGCGAGGCGGTCGTGGCTCATACGGCCACGATGGAAGTCACGCCCAAGCAGAGCGAAATCATCGCTTTGGCCGGCGAAATCGGGAAGCTGTCGCTCAGCCTGCGCAGCCTCGTGCCCGCCGTCGCTGACGCCGCGGGCTCTCCGGATCCCAATGCCGGCCCTGGGGCGACGACCGTTGCCGATTCGTCCGACGGCACCCCCAGCCCAACCTTTACAATCGATAGCGAGATCAGCCCGTTGCTGCCCAAGTCTTTGCACGGCAGCGATAATTCCGAGGGCGGGACGATCACGATCTTGCGCGGCGGTGGTAAAGGGGCGGACTCTATTGCATCACCAGCTGCGCCAAGAGGTTCGTGATGCATAAAATACTGGTCCTCGCGGCTGCGGGATCGGTTTTACTTGGA
>JBKOVT010000034.1:0-19271 GCA_046724035.1 Pseudomonadota bacterium
TGCGACTCGACGAGGCGCGTGTTGCCCTTCTCCCGCACCATGCGATAGCGGGCGAGCGGGTCCGATATCGGCCAGCACAGCACGAGATAGGGAAGACTCGCGTCCTCCGCGGGCGCACCGGCAAGTTGCAAGGCCGTATAGCGCGGATCCCTCGGCTTCAACGCGCTGAGCAGTAGCTGGTGCGCACCGCTCGACGTTCCTAATCCGCCCACCAGTTCGCGCCGGCTGCCGAATTCCTCGGCATGGGTTTTCAGCCAGCGTGCCGCAAGATTCACGTCGGCGATCGAAGCGGGATAACGGTGCTGCGGCGGCATGCGGAAATCGATCGCCAGCACGACGATGCCGCTCTTCGCGAGGGCCTCGTCGAGCGGCGCATTGTTGAGCCGGTCGCCCGACGCCCAGGCGCCGCCATGCACATCGATCACTGCCGGGAACGGGCCGCCGGAACTTTCAGGGCCGACCGGACGGTACAAACGCGCCAGCAGCGGCACGCCATTGGCCCGCTGATATTCGAGGTCACGCGCCTCGATCTCGAACCGCTTCGCGATTGCCACTTCCGCCATCTGCACCCTCCTGTTTTTCCGCCGCAGCATGCCCGGCGGCGGCCGCGTATCCAAGGGCCCGCAGCGCCGCTTCGCAGCCGAGGAGTACAACCAAAACGAGCAAAAGACGCCCGGTTTAATCCTTTGCAAACCATTGTGACCGAGAATTGACCTATGTTGCAGTTGGCGCGCGATACCTCGAAATATGCCAAGGCCGTCGCGGCGCCGGACAGCGGCGAGTACGGGGCTTGGACCGGTTACCGGATCCCAGCGAACCGCACGGACTGGCACCCGCTGGTGCGGTCTTTCTATGAATATTGGCTGTCGGTCTCGCCGCCCGGCCGGCTGCCGGGACGACAGCACATCGCGCCCGAAGAAGTGCCGGTGTTGTGGTCGCGAATGTGGATGCTCGACGTCCACCGCAGCCCTCTGCGCTACCGTTATCGCCTGTGCGGCACCGAAATGGTGCGCTCGCTCGGGCGCGAGGTGACCGGTCTCTGGCTCGATGATGCGCATCCGCAGCTGAGCGAGAACCCGCAATCGCGCGAGCGTTTCCGCTATATGACCGAGACCGGCCACGCGACCTGGCGGCGCGGTCCGCCGCTGTGGACGCGCGACCCCGAGCACCGGATCATCGAGACGTGCATCGCGCCGCTCGCGACGGACGGCGTGAGCGTTGACAAGATCCTCGGGTTCTCGGTCATGTTCGACAGCCAGGGCCGGCCGCTCTGACGCTTGGTCGGTGAGCCGCCGCGCTCACCATTGCAAAGCCGGGACCCGCACCTCTACAGCGCCATTCCGCTGCACGGTGCCGAGCAAATGCACGCCGCAAGGCATGACGCGCGGGCAATCGTCGGTGACTCTCGGCATCACCGGCGGCGTAAAGATGGCCGGCTTGCCACTGTCGGGCCCGCGGCAAATCAGCTAGCGGGCTCCATAGATCAACGGTCGTGCCGGATTGGCCGGCCTCCGCCGGCATTGCTGCTGCGATCGCCAATGCAAGAACTGTCAGGGATAACCGCATGGCTCGCCCGCCTCCGAGCGGTGCGCCGAGATATTACCGCTTGAAGCACGGAGCGCGATGGCGATTTGATGCCGGCTCGCCTGGGATCACCGAGGAGCCGGACATGAAGATCACCGAGGTCACGCTGACGCTCTTCTCGTGGGATAGCATCCCGCCGACAAGCTACGGCCACCACACGGCGCGGCCGACCGGCAAGAGCGATCTGGGCCTGTTGCGGATCATCACCGATGAGGGGATCGAGGGTCACGCGTTTCTGGGCACCTCCTCGAACCCGGCGAGCCTCGACGGGCCGGCGCTGATCCGTTTTCTAAAGCCGGTCGTCATTGACCAGGACCCGCTCGACCGCGAGCGCCTCAACCGGCTCCTCTGGGCACGCGCCCGCGCCGCGACGGTGCGCTCGATCGGCGCGATGGACATCGCGCTGTGGGACATCGCCGGCAAAAAGGCCGGGCTGCCGATCCATCGCCTGATCGGCACCTGCCGGGACAAAATCCCGGCCTATGCCAGCTCCGAAATCCACGCTGCGCCGGAGCAATATGCCGAACAGGCGCAGCACTACAAATCGACCGGCTGGGCCGCCTACAAAATCCACCCGCCGCAGCGCTGGCGGGACGACATCAAGGTTTGCGAGGCGGTGCGCAAAGCGGTCGGCGACGATTACACGGTCATGCTCGATTCCACCTGGAGCTACCGTTATGAGGAGGCGCTCCGGGTCGGTCGCGCCATCGAGGAGATGAATTTCTATTGGTACGAGGACCCGCTCGCCGACCAGGACCTCTACAACTACGTCAAGTTGAAGCAGAAGCTCGACATCCCGATCCTGGCGACGGAATACCCGATCGGCGGCCTCGATTCCTACATTCCGTGGGTCACCGAGCGCGCCACCGATTTTCTGCGCGGCGATGTCGCGGTCAAGGGCGGCATCACGACGATCCTCAAGGCAGCGCATCTCGCCGAGGCCTTCCGCATGAATTTCGAAACGCATCACGGCGGCAACTCGCTAAACAATGTCGCAAACCTGCATGTCATCATGGCGATCCGCAACACCGAGTTCTTCGAGGTCTTGCTGCCGGACGCGATGCAGAAATACGGGCTGGCACAGGACATCACCCCCGACCGCGATGGCTTTGTGCACGCGCCGACCGCGCCCGGTCTCGGCGCCGACATCGATTTCGAATTGGTCGAACGGAAGAAGCTCGGCGTGTTGAGCTGATTTGGGGCTCAGACCGTGAGGTAGCCGCGCACCGCGGTCTCGTCCATATCGGCCCGGCGGCCGCACAGCACGATCTCGCCGCGCTGCATAACGCAATAAGCGGCGGCGAGGTCGCGGGCAAATTCGAAATACTGTTCGACGAGCAGAATGGCCATGTCGCCACGTGCGGCGAGCATCGCAACAACGCGGCCGATCTCCTTGATGATCGAGGGCTGGATCCCCTCGGTCGGCTCGTCGAGGATCAAGAGGCGCGGCCGCGCGACGAGCGCGCGCGCTATCGCCAATTGTTGCTGCTGCCCGCCCGACAGATCGCCGCCACGACGGTTCAGCATATCCTTGAGCCCCGGAAACAGCGCGAAGACATCATCCGGGATGTGCCGCAGATGGCGCGGCAATGTCGCAAAGCCGGTCATCAGGTTTTCCAAGACCGACAATCGCGGGAAGATCTCGCGGCCTTGCGGCACCAAGCCGAGGCCGGCGCGGGCGCGCTGATGCGCCGGCAATTGGGTCAGCTCGCGGTCCTCCCAGCGAATATGACCGGAGCGGATCGGGTTCAGACCGACGATCGCCCGTAACAGGCTCGTCTTACCAACGCCGTTGCGTCCGAGGATGCAGGTCACCTCGCCCTTCTTCGCGGTCAGGCTCACGCGGCGCAGCGCGTGGCTCGCGCCGTAATAAAGATCGACCGCCTCGACCGACAGCATCGCTCAGCGCCCGAGATAGACTTCGATGACGCGGGGGTGATTCTGCACGTGCTCGACCGAGCCTTCCGCCAAGACCGAGCCTTCGTGCAACACCGTCACCTTGGCACCGAGGCTGCGCACAAAGGCCATGTCATGCTCGACGACAACGATCGTGCGGTCGCGAGCCAGGTCGAGGATCAGGGCGGCGGTCTCCTCGGTCTCACGGTCGGTCATGCCGGCCACCGGCTCGTCAAGGAGCAGAAGCTGGCGGTCGTGGATCAGCAGCATGCCGATCTCGAGCCATTGCTTCTGGCCGTGGCTCAACAACCCGGCAGGTTTTTGGCTCTCGCCGGAAAGGCCGATTTGATTCAATGTCGCCTCGATCCGGTCGCGCCGTTCGGCATCGAGGCGGGCGAAGAGCGTATGCCAGGTGCGCCGGCTGTCGGCGAGCGCCAGTTCCAGGTTCTCGAAGACGGTCAGGTTCTCGAAGACGGTCGGGCGTTGAAATTTCCGGCCGATGCCAAGATTGGCGATGTCGGCTTCATCGAGCCGGGTCAGATCCTCGCTGCCGCGAAAAAAGACTTCGCCCGAATCCGGCCGGGTCTTGCCCGTGACGATATCCATCATCGTCGTCTTCCCGGCGCCGTTCGGGCCGATGATCGTGCGCAACTCGCCTTCCTCGACGACGAGCGAGAGGTCATTCAACGCCTTGAACCCATCGAAGCTGACGGTAACGCCGTTCAGGTAGAGCAGAACATCGCCGGTCGGATGCGGGGTGTCCCTCAGATCCGGGGCAACGTTCATACCCGCTTCTCCGCGACAATCGGCGGCTTGATCGGCAAACACGCGGCCTGCCGCGATCGCGGCCAGGGGATTTGCCGCAACACGCCGACGATGCCGCGCGGGAACACAAGTGTCGTCAGCACGAACAATCCGCCGAGGAAGAACAGCCAGATCTCCGGCGCCACGCCGGTCAGCCAAGTCTTTGCCAGATTGACCAGCACCGCGCCGATCGCGGCGCCGACCAACGTCCCCCGGCCGCCCACCGATACCCAAATCGCGATCTCGATCGAATTGCCGGGTGAGAACTCGCTCGGGTTGATGATGCCCACCTGCGGCACATAGAGCGCGCCGGCGATGCCGGCGAGCACCGCCGAGACGGTGAAGACGAACAGCTTCGCTTGCGTCGTGGAATAGCCGAGAAACCGCACTCGGCTCTCCGCATCGCGCAAGGCGAGCAGCACGCGGCCAAGCTTCGAGACCGTGATGAAGCGGCAGAACAGATAGGCGATGCCGAGCGCGACGACCGTTGCGAGATAGAGGCCCAAGCGCGTCTCGGGCAGGTGCACGTCCCAGCCGAGAATATCCTTGTAATCGGTCAGCCCGTTATTGCCGCCGAACCCCATGTCGTTGCGGAAAAACGCGAGCCATAGTGCGTAGGTCATCGCCTGCGTGATGATCGAGAGATAGACGCCGGTAATGCGCGAGCGGAAAGCGAGCCAGCCGAACACAAGGGCGAAGACGCCCGGCACCAGCATGATCATCGCCGCCGCATAAGCGAAATGATCGAAGCCCCACCAGAACCACGGCAGCTCTTTCCAGTTCAGGAACACCATGAAATCGGGCAAGAGCGGATTGCCGTAGACGCCGCGCGTCCCGATCTGCCGCATCAGGTACATGCCCATGCAGTAGCCGCCGAGCGCAAAGAACGCGCCGTGACCGAGACTCAAAATGCCCGCATAGCCCCAGACGAGATCGAGGCTCAGCGCCAGGATCGCATAGCACAAATATTTGCCGAGCAACGGCACGAGGTAGTCCGGCATGGCGAACGGAGAATCCGGCGCGACCCAACCGTTGAGCGCCGGGATGAGCAGCGCCAGAACCAGCCCACATGCGGTAAAGCCAGTCCAGAACCGGGCGTTCCACGGGCTCCGGTTATCGCCGGTGACGCGCGCCGTCACGGCTCACGCCTCGGCATCGGCGGCACGGCCCTTCAGCGCAAATAGCCCGCGCGGCCGGCGCTGGATAAACAGGATGATCGCGACCAGGACGGCGATCTTGCCGAGAATTGCGCCGGCATAGGGTTCGAGCAATTTGTTGACGATCCCGAGCGACAGCGCGCCGACCAGCGTCCCCATCAGATTGCCGACTCCGCCGAACACGACAACCATAAAGCTGTCGACGATGTAAATGGTGCCGAGATTGGGGCTGACATTGCCGATCTGGCTCAACGCGACGCCGGCCATGCCAGCGATGCCCGATCCGAGCCCGAAAGTCAGCGCGTCGATGCGTGCGGTCGGAATGCCCATTGCGGCCGCCATGTCGCGGTTCTGCGTCACCGCCCGCATGTGCAGGCCAAAACGCGTCCGGTTCAGGATCAATGCCAGCGCGCCCAGCACGACAAAGCAGAAAATGATGATGTAAAGCCGGTTCCAGGTGATCGTGAAACCGCCGACGACATCGAAGCTACCGGTCATCCAGCTCGGGTTCGCCACCTCCTTGTTTGGCGAGCCGAAGATCGAGCGCACCGCCTGCTGCAGGATCAGGCTGACGCCCCAGGTCGCGAGCAATGTTTCGAGCGGCCGGCCATAGAGAAACCGGATCAGGCAGCGTTCGAGCAGCACGCCCAATGATCCCGCGAACAGGAATGCCATCGGCACCGCGACGAGAAGATAAGCATCGAGCAATCCCGGCGGCAGAAACGCCCGAAACAGCTGCTGAATGACAAAGGCGACATAGGCGCCCGTCATGATCATCTCGCCATGCGCCATGTTGATGACGCCCATGACGCCAAAGGTAATCGCGAGACCGATCGCCGCGAGCAGCAACACGCTGCCGAGACTGATGCCCTGAAACAAATTGGCGGCGATCCCGGTCCAGCGCAGCCGGCTTTCGATTGCGGCGAGCGCCTCGCCCGCCGCCTTGTAGAGATCGGGATCGAGATTGGCCGAGTAGCGGAACTCGTCGAGGAGGTTCTTCACCTGCGGATCGGTAGCGGTGCCGAGGGCGCGGATCCCCGCCAGCCGTTCGTCCTTGCTGCCGGTGAACAAGCGCGAAGCGGCGAAGCTCCGCTGCATGGCGACGCGGATCTCAGGATCCTGCTCCGCCGCCAACGCCTTTTCGAGCAACGCCGCAGTTTCTGCCGAGGGATGGCGCAGCGCATCCTGCGCCGCGGCGAGCCGCGCCGCGCGATCCGGGCTGAACAAGGTCAGCGCGCCGAGCGCCGCCTCGATCGCGCCGCGCAGCCGGTTGTTGACGATGATCCGATCGAGGCTGTCTGGAGCGATGTCCGCGATTGGCTGCCCCGTCGCGGCATCGCTGACCGTGGCGCTCGCGCCAGCATCGTCGACAATGACGACGCGCCCATCGGTCGTTTTGCGCAGCCGGTCGCTCCCGAGCGCCTGCAGGATCGCGACGGCGCGAACCTCGCCGCTCTTGCCGAGCGCTGTGACCGCCTTTTCCTTTGCCGCGAAACTGTCGCCAGCGAGTCCGGCGACAATCGCCGCAAAATCCTCCGCCTGCGCCGGTGCGGCAGCGATAAAGAAGATCAACGCAAGCCAGACGAGACGAGGAAAGCGCAACATTCGCGAAGTTCCTACTCACCCCTCCTATCCCCCTCCCGTTGAGGCGGAGGGGGATGGGCGAGGGGCCTTAAACAACGTCAATCCGTGAATTTGGCGGCGATGCAGTTGCCGCAAACCCAGGGATAGCTCCAGTCGGCGATCTTGCCCTTGTCCTCCGGCAGATACGGGCTCCACGCATCCGCCTTGATGGCCTGCTTGGTCTGCCACACCACATCGAACTGACCGTCGGGACGGATCTCGCCGATCATGACCGGCTTTGACAGGTGGTGGTTTGTGTTCATGACGGCAGTGAAGCCCGACGGCGCCGGCACCTTCTGGCCGTACATCGCTTGCCGCACGGCATCAACATCGGTCGTGCCGGCTTGGCGCACCGCCTGGGCCCACATCTTGAAGCCGATGTAGTGAGCCTCCATCGGGTCGTTGGTGACGCGCTTCGGGTTCTTGATAAACTCGTGCCATTGCTTGATGAAGCCGTCATTGGTCGGGTTTTTCACCGATTCGAAGTAGTTCCAGGCGGCGAGATGACCGACCAGGTTCTTCGTATCGATGCCGGCCAGCTCTTCTTCACCGACCGAGAAGGCAACGACTGGGATCTCCGACGCCTTTATGCCGGCATTGGAGAGCTCCTTGTAGAATGGCACGTTGGCGTCGCCGTTGATCGTCGAGACAACCGCGGTCTTTTTGCCGGCGGCGGCGAACTGCTTGATAGCCGCGACCTCTGTCTGCCAATCGGAATAGCCGAAGGGCGTATAGTTGATCCTGATGTCGTCGGCCGCGACGCCCTTCGATTTCAGATAGGCTTCGAGGATCTTGTTGGTCGTGCGCGGGTAAACGTAGTCGGTGCCTTCGAGGACCCAGCGCTTGGCGCCGCCGCCTTCCTCGCCCATCAGATATTCGACCGCCGGGATCGCCTGCTGGTTTGGCGCGGCGCCGGTGTAGAAGACGTTCTTCGAGCTTTCCTCACCCTCATACTGCACCGGGTAGAACAGCAGCCCGTTCAGCTCCTCGAAAACCGGCAGAACGGATTTGCGCGACACCGAGGTCCAGCAGCCAAACACCGCCGCGACGTGCTCCTTGGCCAACAGGTCGCGTGCCTTCTCGGCGAAGAGCGGCCAGTTGGAGGCGGGGTCGACGACGACTGCCTCGACCTTCTTGCCGAGGAGCCCACCCTTCTTGTTGATGTCGTCCACCATCATCAGGATGGTGTCTTTCAGCGTCGTCTCGCTGATCGCCATCGTGCCCGACAGCGAATGCAAGACGCCGATCTTGATCGTTCCCTGTGTCTGAGCGCTCGCGACCCCGGTTGCTCCAAAGAGCGCGGCGGCGAACAATGCCGCGCGGCATGTCCCCTGAAAGATTTTCATGGCTCCCTCGTTCAAACGACTGCGCGGCGTCGATGGCCGGCGTTACGGGAGGGAGCAAAATCGGGGCCAACCCGGCGGAGCTTCGGCGGCTGAAGCCTGTTTCTTAGGCACGCCTATTTTTTAGCCATGCGCTGCCGCTTGAAGCGGCAGATTTCGCCTGCAACGCCCGCAACGGAAGCTTTATCTTCTCTCCGAAAGCGGAGACGACCCATGACCGACAGCGACGCGGTACTTACGGCCAACCTCGAATTCTACCGCGCTTTTGCGACGCGCGATCTCGATGCGATGGATGCGCTCTGGGCGCGGCAGGCGCCGGTCGCCTGCATCCATCCGGGCTGGCCGCCGCTCGCCGACCGCCCCGCCATCATGGAGAGCTGGCGGGGCATTCTGTCGAACTCGGATTCGCCGCGCATCGTCTGCTACGACGAGCGGGTCTTTCTCTACGGCGACACGGCGCTCGTCATCTGCGAAGAGGAACTCGACGGCGGCACGCTGATCGCGAGCAATCTGTTTGTGCGCGAAGCAGAAGGCTGGCGGATCGCACATCATCAAGCCGGCCAGCTCGCCGTCCGGCGCCCGCCGCGGCCGCGTTCGACTCGGCTGAACTGATCTCTGTCGTCTAATTAGCGCCGGCTAATTATAGCGCCGGCGGCGAGCCAGCTCCGCTTGAGCCTGCGCCAGTTCGACGGCTTCGCGCACTTGCCGGAGACGCATCCGCGTCTCCCCGTCGATGAGCCCGTCCCAGCGCTCCGGCCGGAAGCGGCGTTGAAATGCGGCGACGGCGACGCGCTCGGTCGCGGCGCCGACGCAATAGCCGATGCGCGCAAGATCGGCGAGCGCGGCGGCGCGTTCAACGACCCCGACCCCTCGCCCCCGCCGGCGCGCCTGGCTCGCAGGAGGTTCGGGCCAGAGTCCGATCCCGGCGCGGGCAAGGCGTGCCCAATCGAATAATTCGCCGGGGTCGCTCTTGCGGTCGGGGGCGATGTCGGAATGGCCGACGATCCGGTAGGACGGAATCCGCCAGCGCGACAGGATATCCCAGCATAAATCCTCAACCGCCGCCATTTGCAGCCGGGGAAAGGGGCGATACCCCCATTCGTGGCCGGGATTGACGATCTCGATGCCGATCGAGCAGTGGTTCAGATTTTGCTCGCCCTGCCAGCACGACACCCCCGCATGGAAGGCGCGTTGCTCCTCCGGAACGAGACGCCAGACCGTGCCGTCCTCCTCGACGATGTAGTGCGAGCTGACCTTTGCCTCGGGGTCGCACAGGCGATCGATTGCCTCAGCCGCGCTCTGCATCCCGGTGTAGTGCAAAACCAGCATGTCGATCGCGCGGATGTTCGGCGCTTCCCCGCGGCTGCCATGGTTCGGCGAAAGGCGCTCGCGTATATCGGGGAGGGGCATACGGCGGAGAAATCTCCAAAAAGCGGCCGCGGATTGCGTCGCGGCGGGTGAAACGGCGAATTTTGCGATATTCTATCATGGTTCGAGGCCGCTGCCTTGCGCCCGGGCGCAAGGCAGGGCGTTCACCTCTGGTTAAGGCTTTGGACATGCTCGGCTCAAGCGAAATGCGGCGGCAGCTGCTGCGAAGCAGCGCCTTGTTCTCCCATCTTGGTGACCGGGAGGCCGATGCGATTCTCGCGGAAGCACGCGTCGTCAGCTATGCGGAGGGGGAGCATATCTTCGCCAAGGGCGATCCCGGGAACAGCATGATGGCGGTGCTCAAGGGCCGCGTCGTCATCAGCAATCCCTCGCTCGATGGGCGGCAACTCGTCGTGACGATCTTCCGGGAAAGCGACGTGTTCGGTGAAATCGCCCTCCTCGACGGCAAGGAACGCAGCGCCGACGCGAGCGCGGCAACCGATTGCGAGCTTCTCGTCGTGCCGCGTCGTTCACTATTGAGGTTGTTGGAGCACCAGCCGGAACTCTGCATCGAGCTGCTGGTGGTTCTGTGCGAGCGACTGCGGCGCACCAATGAGCAAGTCGAGGATTTCGCTTTCCTCGATCTCGAGGCGCGCATCGCCAAGACGCTGCTCCGCCTGGCGCGAGAGGAAAAAGGTCCGTCATCGAGTTCGCGTCTCGGGCTCAAGATTTCGCAGCGCGCGCTTGGCGAGCTGGTCGGCGGCTCGCGAGAGAGCGTCAACAAGCATCTGCAGGATTGGAAGCGCTCCGGAATCATCGCGATCGAGAAGGGATCGATCCTGATCCGCGACCTCGAGGCGCTGACGGATCTCGCCTGAGCCGGGCGGCTCCGAAGCCTTTTTTCCCTCGCACGAATTTTTTTAAGAGGTGTGAGGCACTTCACAGGCGGTTGAGCAGCGCCGGGGAAATAATCGCGTCGTCAAATCAGGACGACGAACATGACTGGCAACTTTCCGATCATCGAAGAACTCAGGATGCGTGGCCGGGCGCTGGGCCTGGACATGGGTGAAATCGGCCGGCGTTGCGGGCTTGCCGAGACCTCACTCCGAGCCTGGGAAAAGGGCAAGGCCTCGCCGTCGCCCGACGCGCTGGAGCGGTGGGCCAAGGCGCTCGGCTTTCGCATCGCCCTATTGCCGATGGACACCGCGCCGCCGCGTGGCATCAGCGTCGATTGGAAGCAGCAGCGGATCGCCGTCGATGGCGTACCGGTCCGGTTGACCCCGATGGAATGGAAGCTGTTGGAGCGGCTGGCATGGGCGCCGGGGCAGCTCGTCTCACACCAGCAGCTGTTCAAGCACCTCTACGGCAAAGAGCGCGACTGCCGCGCCCAGGCGACCGCCGTGCGGGTGCTGATCAACAAATTGCGGCGCATGCTGCCGATCCGCATCGAGGCCCAATGGGGCCATGGTTATGTCGTCGAGGGCGTCCCGTCTTCGCAAGGCGGCGACCCGGAGGATGACGGGCCGAGGGGCCGGCCGGAAGACAACGGTCAAAAGCCCGATGCTTCGGCGACCCGCTCCTCGACAATCATCGTGCGACCGGCCGCGGCATGCAACTCGCAGCCGCTAGGCCGCAAGCTGATCACGACCAAGCAGGTCGGTCGGCGACGCGCGGTGGCACTGCCGGTGACGGATACGCAGTGCCGGGCAACCGAGCTGAGCGTCATCGAGCGTTTTCTGGCCGAGCGCGGGGTCACCCGCTGCCCCGATCCGCGGACGATCGCGATGTCGGGCCAATCCGAGCTCGTCTGGGACAAGATGAAACGTAAATGGGTGCGCTCGGCAGCGCACGAGATTGCGGCGCCAGCGGCCGGGTGAACGCCCGTGCTTTGTATACCGGCGCATGTTGATGTGGACTTCCGACATGCGCCGGCACAAAGTGAGCCGGTTCCTGGGGCAGTCCAAAATCCGTAATAGCAGCGGCGCGAGCATATCGCCCTGCGTTGGCGGGGATTTTGGTGGCCCGCATCGGCACGGCCATAATCTTTAAAGACCATCACCCAGCGTTTATGGGCGGCGGCACTTGCCGCCGAGTTCAGGATCTCGCAATGAATGCAATCTCGCTCTTCGGGACGAACCCCTCGGTCGGTCTCTGCTTCGGGATCCTGATCCTGCTGAGTGCGCTGAGCATGGCGTCTGGGCTGCCCGAGCGGCGATGCGAGATGCGGCAGGCGCGTGCTATTTCCCTCTGCTTGCCCGCCAGCGGACTGCTTGGCCTCGCAATGGCGTCGACGATGGCCGCGATCATGCAGCCGGAATTATTCGCCGCCGCCTTCGGCGTGGTCTAGACGACCTCTCGGCAGGCGCCGGCGGGCTTCTGCCGCCGGCCGTGCGCTCTTATGATGCGCCCCGGTGATCCATGCGCGGGGCACGCCGGATGGCGCAATTCGACGCAATCGTGATCGGCGGCGGCCTCGTCGGCGCAGCGATCGGCTATGGGCTTGTGCGGCACGGCCTCAGGGTTGCGATCGTCGACGAGGGCGATATCGCCTTCCGCGCGTCGCGCGGCAATTTCGGCCTGGTCTGGGTCCAGTCGAAAGGCCTCGGCGCGCCGCATTATCAACGCTGGACCCGGCTCTCGGCCGAGGAATGGCCGGCTCTCGCCCAGGAGCTCGGTGCGCGCACCGGCATCTCGGTGGGGCTGGAGCAGCCCGGCGGTTTGCAGCTCTGCCTCGGCGACGAAGAACTGGAAAAGCGCCGCCGCATGATGGAGCAGATGCGGCTCGAGGCCGGCAATTTCGGCTTCGAATACCGCATGCTAGACCGCAAGCAGGTCGCCGACATTTTGCCCGGGGTCGGTCCCTCGGTCGCGGGCGCCTCCTGGACGCCCTATGACGGCCATGCCAACTCCCTGAACCTGCTTCATGCTCTGCATAAAGGATTTGGCCAGCGAGGCGGCGCCTATCTGCCGAACCGCACCGTCGTCGACGCGCAGGCCGCGCCGCACGATTTTCGCCTCGGGTTTGCCGGCGAGACGATAGCCGCGCCCAAAGTCGTGCTAGCGGCCGGGCTCGGCAACGCTAAGCTAGCGCCGCTGTTCGGTCTCTCGGCGCCGGTCAGGCCGCAACGCGGGCAAATCCTCGTCACGGAGCGCACGAGCCGCATCTGGCCCTTGCCGCTCGGCAGCCTGCGGCAGACGCAGGAAGGCACGATCATGCTCGGCAGCAGCGAGGAGGATGTCGGCTTCGACACGGGGCAGAGGCCCGAGATCATGCGCAACATCGCGCGCCGCGCTGTGCTGTCCTTTCCGTGGATCGCCGAGTTGCAGATCGTGCGCGCCTGGGCGGCGTTGCGCGTCATGCCGCCCGACGGATTGCCGATCTACGACGAGTCGGAGGAATTCCCCGGCGCCTTCACCGCCAATTGCCACAGCGGCGTTACCCTGGCCGGAGCGCATGCCAATGCCTTCGCCCCGATGGTCGCCGCGGGCGCTCTCGATGCGATGATGGCGCCATTCTCGGCCAAGCGCTTCGATGTTCCGGCCGCGGCCTGACGCTCCCGCAGCGACGGTCGAGATCGAGGTCGAGGGCCGGACGGTCCGTGTGCCGGAGGGCGCCTCGGCCGCCGCCGCGGTCCTGCTTGCCGGGCTGGCGAGCCTTCGCGACACACCGGTCACCGGCAGCGCGCGGGCGCCCTATTGCATGATGGGCGCGTGCTTCGATTGCCTCGCGGAGATTGACGGCGTCCCGAACCGGCAAAGCTGCATGGTAACGGCGCGGCCCGGCATGCGCATCCGCCGCCAGCACGGCGCTCGCGAGATTGACCCGCACGACCTGCCCGAGGACCTCCCTTCCTTTCCGATCCCGGCCCCTCGAAGCGGCGGCGCATGAATATCGATTTCGCGATTGTCGGTGCCGGGCCGGCCGGCCTGGCCGCGGCGGCGCTCGCCGGCGAACTCGGCCTCGAGACGCTGCTGATCGATGAGCAGGAGGGGCCAGGTGGCCAGATCTACCGCGCGATCGAGCGCGCCCACGCCGCGGGCTCTTCCTCCTTCGGCGCGGATTATCTCGCCGGCCAGCCGCTCGTCGCGGCGTTCCGCGCGAGCGGCGCCCGCTATCGCCCGGCAACAACGGTCTGGCATATCGACCCGGACGGCACACTGTCGCTGGCAAGCAATAGCGCGAGCGACACGATCCACGCCCGGCGCATCCTGCTCGCAACCGGCGCCATCGAGCGGCCCGTGCCGATCCCGGGCTGGACATTGCCGGGAGTGATGACGGTCGGCGCGGCGCAGATCCTGCTGAAGACCGCCGACCTCGTGCCTGAGGGGCGCGTCGTGCTCGCCGGCCAAGGCCCGCTCCTGTACCTGGCTGCGCTGCAGCTGGCGCGTGCGGGCGCGCCGCCGGCGGCCCTCCTCGAAACGACACCGCACGAAAACTACCATGCGGCCCTGCACCATTTGCGCGGGCTCTGGGCAGGCCGCCACGCCGTTGCGAAAGGGTTGGGCTGGCTGACCGCGCTGCGCCAGGCCGGCATTGCGGTGCGGCATGGTGTTCGCGGCTTGCGGGCTCTCGGCCGAGAACGGGTCGAGAGGATCGTGTGGGATGGCGGCGAGATCGCGGCCGACTACCTGTTTCTCCACGAAGGCGTGACCCCGAACACGCAGATCAGCTTCGCGCTTCAGCTAGAGCATTGCTGGGACGACGCGCAACTATCCTGGCGCCCGGATACCGACGCGTGGGGCCGCACCAATGTCCCGAATATCGCGATTGCCGGCGATGGCGCCGGTGTCGGCGGCGCCGAGGCCGCCGCTCTGGCAGGGCGGCTCGCCGCGCTCGACGCCGCCGCCGTGCTTGGCCGGATCAGCGAGGCTGAACGCGAACGCCGGGCGCAACTGATCCGCGCCGCGTTGACTCGCGAGCGCACCATCCGGCCGTTTCTTGACGCGCTCTACCGGCCGGCGCTTGCGGTTCTGGCGCCCGCCGACGACAGCGTGATCGCCTGCCGCTGCGAGGAGGTGACGGTCGGCCAGATCCGCCGGGCGGTGCGGCTCGGCGCGCCCGGGCCGAACCAGCTGAAAGCTTTCACCCGTTGTGGCATGGGACCGTGTCAGGGACGCATCTGTGGGCCGATCGTCAGCGCCGTGATCGCCGAGGCGAGAGGGCTCCCGATCGCGGAAATCGGCACCTATCGCCCGCGTGCCCCGTATAAGCCAATCACCGTGGGTGCCCTCGCGGGCTGGGAAGCCGCGGGGTAGCGCCCATGCCGGCGAGGCGGAACCCGAGCGATACCCCAAAGATCAGCGCGAAACCGCCCGCGGACAATGCTATTTTGCCCTGATGTTTGGAGGGCGACGGTAGCTGACGGCGCGGCGGGCGCCCAAGGAGAGGCAATGACGGAACGCGAATTGCGCGACCTGATCGCGGCGGTGAAGGCGGGCCATCTGCCGCGCCGTGCTTTCCTCCGAGGAATGGCAACGGTCGGCCTTTCGGCACCTTTCGCCAACCTTCTGCTGTTGCAGACCGGCGTCGCGCAGGCCGCTGACAAATTCGACTACAAGCCGACCAAGGCGGGCGGCGGGGGCCCGCTGAAGACGCTGTACTGGCAGGCCCCGACCCTCCTCAACCCGCATTTCGCCATCGGCACAAAGGACCAAGAGGGCTCGCGGATCTTTTATGAGCCGCTGGCCGGCTGGGATAATGACGGCAATCTCGTGCCTTTCCTCGCCGCCGATATCCCCGACAGCGAGAATGGCGGGATCTCGCAGGACGGGATGACCGTTACGTGGAAACTCAAAAAAGACGTGCAGTGGCACGACGGCAAGCCGTTCACCGCCGACGACGTGGTGTTCAATTGGGAATACGCCGCCGATCCGGCGACCGCGGCGACGACGATTGGCAGCTACAAGGATATCAAGGTCGAGAAAGTCGACACTCATACGGTTCGCATTCGGTTCCCAAAACCGACGCCGTTCTGGGCCGATGCCTTTGTCGGTTTTCGCGGCATGATCATCCCGAAGCATCTGTTCGAAAATTATAAGGGCGGCGCCTCGCGAGACGCGCCGGCGAACCTGAAGCCGGTCGGGACCGGTCCCTACAAGTTTGTCGACTTCAAGCCCGGTGATCTCGTCACCGGCGAGCGCAATCCGAATTACCACCTGTCAAATCGGCCCTATTTCGACACGATCGAAATGAAGGGCGGCGGCGATGCGGTGTCGGCGGCGCGCGCGGTGATCCAGACTGGCGAATACGATCACGCCTGGAACATGCAAGTCGAGGACGAAATCCTCGTGCGGCTCGAAGCGGGCGGGAGCGCTCGCGGCCGGGCGGAGATCTTCCCGAGCGGCAATATCGAGCACATCGAGATCAACAACACCGATCCATGGACGGATGTCGAGGGCGAGCGCTCGAGCGCGAAGACCAAGCATCCGCTGTTCAGCGATCCTGCGGTGAGGCAGGCGCTCGCGCTGCTCGTCGACCGCGACTCCATCGAGAAGCACATCTACGGCCGCACCGGCGTCGCTACGGCGAATTTCGTCAATAACCCGCCGAAATTCGTCTCGAAGAACACGCATTGGGAGTTCAACATCGAGAAGGCCAACCAGCTATTGGAGCAGGCGGGCTGGAAGCGCGGATCGGACGGCATCCGCGCCAGGGACGGCAAGCAGCTCAAGCTAGTTTATCAGACCTCGATCAATGCACCGCGGCAGAAGACCCAGGCGATCGTCAAGCAGGCCTGCCAAAAGGCCGGGATCGATGTCGAGCTGAAATCGGTAACGTCCTCGGTCTATTTCTCGTCGGACGTCGCGAACCCAGACACTTACTCGAAATTCTATACCGACATTCAGATGTTCACGACGACCATGGGCGAGCCCGACCCCAGCCAATTTATGCGGCAGTTCCTGTCGTCCGAGATCGCCTCGAAAGAAAACAAATGGCAGGGGCGCAATGTCACGCGCTGGCGCAACGAGGAATACGACAAGGCCTACGCCGCGGCGGAAGGCGAACTCGACGCGGTGAAACGAGCGGCGCTGTTCATCAAGATGAACGATTTGGTCGTCGGCGAGCCGAATGTCATTCCGGTCGTGTACCGTCCGCGCGTCGCAGCGATCTCGCAGAAGCTGAAGGCCCATTTCAGCGCCTGGGACAACGATCTGTGGGATGTGCGGAACTGGTACCGCGAGACGTGAGAGCGCGCTTCGCCGGATCGAATAGCCGCGGATCGAATCGGAGAATGAAGACGATAAGCCCTCCCCGATGAGCCGCTATCTGCTGCGCCGGCTGGTGATTGTCGTACCGAGCCTCCTCGGCATCAGCGTCGTGTTGTTTACGGTGCTGGCGCTTGCCCCGGGGGATCCGTTTGGCGAGCTGGCCACCAACCCCAATGTGCCGCCCGAGGTGGGAGCCGCATTGCGCGCGAAATTCGGGCTCGATGACCCGGTATGGCTGCGTTACCTGCATTGGCTCGTCGCGATGCTGCACGGCGATTGGGGCTTCTCCTTCGTGAGCCGGGTGAATGTCGATACTCTGATCCTGCAGCGCCTCCCGGCGACCCTCCTCGTGATCGGCTCGTCGCAGATCCTGGCTTTGTTGGTAGCTCTCCCGGTCGGTGTTTTGGCGGCGACGCGGCCGTATTCGGTGTTCGACCAGGTCGCCAACACCTTTGCGTTTATCGGCTTCTCATTGCCGACCTTTTTCACCGGGATCCTGTTCATCCTGGTGTTCAGCATCTATCTCGACTGGCTCCCCTTCGTGTTTCGCGCCGATCTCGCCGCGACAGGCTGGCGCTGGTATTGGGAGATGTTCCGCCAGTCGATCATGCCGGTCGCCGTTTTGGGCCTGTTTCAGGGTGCCTCCTGGACCCGGTATGTGCGCTCCGCGGTGCTCGACGTGATCCGGCTCGATTACGTGACCACCGCGCGTGCGAAAGGCATCGCCGAGCGGGCGGTCATCACCCGGCATGTCGTGCGCAACGCGTTGATCCCGGTCGTGACATTGGTCGCGCTCTCGATGCCGGCGGTGTTCGGCGGCGCCATCATCACCGAGCAGATTTTTCGCGTGCCGGGGATCGGCTCGCTTCTGATCACCTCGATCCTAGCGAACGACACGCCCGTGATCATGGCAGTCACCTTTGTGTTCGCGTGCCTGGTGATCTTGTTCAACCTAGTGGCCGATATCCTTTATGGCTGGCTCGACCCTCGCATCTCCTACCGCTGATCCCGCGATCATCGGCATTGGGCGCGCGCGGCACGTCTCGCTTGCCGGAGAAGCGTGGCGCCGCTTCCGCCGCCACCGCCTCGCGGTCGCGAGCCTCGCCGTTCTCGCGCTGATGATCCTGGCCGTCGCGGCAGGGCCGCTGGTGTGGCAAATCCCGATCAACGACATCGATTTCGCCGCTCGCCTCGCGGGCCCGTCCTGGACGCATCCGTTCGGGACCGACGATCTCGGTCAGGACCTCTTTGCGCGGATGCTTTATGGCGGCCGCATCTCGCTGTCGGTCGGTTTGTCGGCGATGGCGGTGGCGGTCGTCGTTGGCATCATCGTCGGCTCGATCGCCGGCATGTCGCGCGGCTGGGTCGATGCCGGGCTGATGTGGCTGACGGATTTGTTCCTGTCCCTGCCCGCGCTGCCAGTATTGCTGCTGCTGATCTACCTGTTTCGCGATTCGCTGAAGGCTGTCGTCGGGCCGGAACTCGGCGTGTTTTTCCTGATCGTCGTGGTGATCGGCGGCTTCCGGTGGATGCCGGTGGCGCGGCTCGTGCGGGCGCAGTTCTTGTCTTTGCGCGAGAAGGAATTTGTCGAGGCGGCGCGGGCGCTCGGCGCCTCGAAATGGCGTCAGGTCGTGCGCCACATCCTGCCCAATTCGCTGGGGCCGGTCATCGTCGCCGGCAGCGTCGATGTCGCCGCGGCGATTATCCTGGAATCGACGCTGTCGTTTCTCGGGCTCGGTTTTCCGCCCGACATCCCGACCTGGGGGCGCATTCTCTTCGACGCCAAGGATTATCTCGATATCGCGCCGCATTGGGCCTTGTTCCCCGGCGCCGCCATCTTCCTTGCGGTATTGACGATCAACTATATCGGCGACGGGCTGCGCGACGCGCTCGACCCTCGCAGAGTGCTGTGACCTTGCAGGCCCGCCCCGGACAACACTCAGGCGATCACCTGCTCGAAATACGCGGGCTCAAGACGTATTTCGCCACCGACAATGGCGTGGTGCATGCCGTGGACGGCGTCGATCTCGCGATCGATCGCGGCGAAACGCTGGGGGTTGTCGGGGAATCCGGTTGCGGCAAGACCGTCACCGCGATGTCCGTCCTGAAGCTGATCGCGATGCCGCCGGGGCGGATCGTGGCCGGCCAAATCCTGTGGCAGGGCCGCGATCTCGTGCCGCTGACACCGGAGGAGATGCGGCCGATCCGCAGCAAGGAGATCGGCATTGTCTTCCAGGAGCCGATGACCTCGCTAAACCCGGTCTATACGGTTGGCGCGCAGATCGCC
>JBKOVT010000163.1:0-9047 GCA_046724035.1 Pseudomonadota bacterium
GGTCGTGCGCGCTCTGTCACACGAGATCCTCGTCATGAAGGACGGGGAGATCGTCGAGTCGGGCAGCACCGAGCGCGTCATGACGGCGCCCGAGCACCCCTATACCCGCGCGCTGATGGCCGCGGCTTTCGACCTCGCGGCAGTGCCCGCTTAGCCCGAGCTTTAATTCACCTGACTCTCGCGAGCTTGCCTGACTCTAGGCACATAAATCGGGATTTGTCAAGAGAATAATTGTAAAAATTATAAGGCGGCAACTCGAAAAAAGCCTGGATCCTAAGCCCAAACTGGTATTGCGCTCGGCAATTCGCTCGGTCTTCTCGCAATAAGTGGGTTACTGCTCCAGCACGACGTCGACGCGGCGCTCGGCGACGGTGGGGTCGCCCGATCCGGTTTGGCCGATCGGCACCTGCCGTAGCATCGCCGGATTGATGCCGTCCTTGGCGAGCTCGTCGGCGACGACCTGGCTGCGAGTCTCGGCGAGCCGCTGGTTGGCAACGGGCGAGCCGGTCGCGCTGGCGCGTGCCTCGATGCGCACCGCGCGGCTGCGGGTCTCTCGGACGCGTTGTGCGGCGTTGGCGATGACGGCGTGCGCTTCGGGCGTCAGATTGGCGCTGAACTCGTCGAAATAGACGAGAAAGCGGCCGGCGTCGGTGCCCATCGGCGCGCAGGCAGCGACAAATGCCAAGAGCAAGGCAGCGGGCAAAATGCTTCTGATGCGGGACATGAAACGACCATCGCAGAGGTTGCCGTTAGTATCGAAGCCTATCGCATCGCGTTCTGCGGCACCATGACGATTGCGACAGGCTTGCCGGCGAGTAGCGAGCGTGGAACTCTGCGCGGAGAGCGTTACTCGACAGAATCAGGGAGGCGATATGCGCGTCGTCATCGTCGGTCAGCAGGCCTTCGGGAAAGCGGTGCTGGAAGCCTTTGTCGCGCGCGGCGATACGATCGCCGGCGTGTTCGCCGCGCCGGAAAAGCCGGGCTCGCGTCCCGACCCGCTGGTCGCCGCCGCCGAGGAGCGGAAATTGCCGGTCTACCGGTTCCCGAAATACTCGGCGCCCGAGGCATTGGAGGCGCTCAAATCATGCGACGCCGATATCGGCGTCATGGCTTATGTGCTGCTGTTCGCGCCGCCGGAATTTTGCGCCATCCCAAAGCACGGCATGATCCAGTTTCATCCCTCGGTGCTGCCGCTGCATCGCGGCCCGGCCTCGATCCCCTGGGCGATCATCCGCGGCCGCAGCGAAACCGGGCTGACGATCTTCCGCCCGACACCGGGGCTCGACGAAGGACCCGTGATCCTGCAGAAGCGAGTCTCGATCGGGCCGAACGACACCGCGGCGTCACTCTATTTCGACAAGATCTTCCCGCTCGGGGTCGAGGCCTTGGTGCAAGCGGCCGATCTCGTCACGGCGGGCCGCGCCACCGAATGGACGCAGGACGAAAAGGAGGCCACCTATGAGGGCTGGGTCCGCGAAGCCGAGGCGCGGATCAACTGGGCCAACCATGTCGATTTCATCTACGACTTGATCCGCGGCTGCAACCCCGCCCCCGGCGCCTGGACGACGCTGAAATCCGATGCCGGCGAGCAGAAGCTCTATCTCTTCGACTCCAAGAAGATCATGGCGCCGACCTTTGGCTCCGTGCGCGGCAAAAAACTGGGCGAGGTTGTCTCGGCCGGCCCCGAGGGCGTTCGCATTCACGCGCAGGGCGGCTTTATCGAATGCTCGCGCCTGCGCCTCGGCGACGGCGCCAAGGTCAAACCCTCCGAGATCGACCTGCCGGTCGGCACCATTTTGGGCGCGTAGCCCGGGCGAATGCCCGTCGTTTTCCGGAGCGGCGGCATTCGTTTTTTCTTCTATGCCAACGAGGGCAGTCCACGCGAGCCGATACACATTCATGTAGAACGGCGTGAGCAGCAGGCCAAGTTAGGCTTCGCCCGGAGGTATCGATTGCCTACAACGACGGCTTCAACGCAGGGGCGTTGCGCGAGCTGTTGAAATTGGTCGAGGCGAACCGTGAGCGCATCGAAAAGGCTTGGAACGACTTCTTCGGTTAAGGCGACCACCGTCAGATTTGACGACGACAATATGTGGGTCGAGCTTTCGGACGGGCGTACTCTTGGTGTGCCGCTTGCCTGGTTTCCTCGCCTGCTGCACGCAACTCCGAAGCAACGGGGAGCATGCCGCATCAGCAGCCGCGGTCTTCATTGGGAAGCGTTGGACGAGGACATATCGATCGCGGGTCTGCTGGCGGGACGCGGCGATCAGACGCGGCGGGTACCGAAAGCTGCCGAGTAAATAAGTTCAGCGCCGAGACAACACTGGCCTAGTGAAAGCGGGGCTTGACCTCCTGACAAAGCAGGCGGAGCGCATTCACGACGCGCTCCTGCGGGATTTTGCCGCCGCAATTCAATTCGGCGAGGATGCCGTCGAGGCCGATCTCGTCCTGGACTTCGCGCAGCCGCGCCGCGAACCCGTCGGGATCGTCGACGAGGAGCTGCGTCGCCAGCGCCTCGTCATAGGTCAGCGCTTCGAGACGCTCGACCTGACGCAACCGCTGCACCGCCAATTCGCCGCCGGCGCGGCGCGCCGAGTCACGTCCGAGCTCCGCCTGATAGCGGAAGAAGCTCATGATGCTTTCTTCCGCTTCGGCGCGAGCCTGCTGGCGCGTCTCGGCGAGAAAAGCCGGGACGCGCAGGAACACCTGGCCGCGGCCGGGATGACCGGCGGCCGCATACGCCTCGCGGTATGATTTGATCCGCTCCGCCAATTGCCCGAACGGCCCCTGGCGAACCGCGACAAAGATCGGCAGCCCGAGCCGGCCGATTTGCGGGAAGGTCTCGGGGGTCGCTGCGGCCATCCGCAATTCCGGATAGGGCTTCTGATACGGCTTGGGCGTCACCGAGACATTGTTGAAGCGGTGATACTTCCCCTCGTAAGAAAAGCTCGGCTCGGTCCAGGCGAGCTTCAAGATGTCCAGCGTCTCGGCGAAGCGCTCCCGGCTCTCGCCGTAGGAAATGCCGTAGTTCTCGTAAGTGCGCACGACGCCGCTGCGGCCGATGCCGTAGATCAGCCGGCCATGGCTGATCTGATCGACCGTCGCGGCTTCCTCGGCGAGGCGCAGCGGGTGCGACAGAGGCAGGACTTGCACCGCGATGCCGATCTTGACCCGGGTCGTGCAAGCGCCGATCGCGCTCGCCAGCATCATCGGCGCCGACAGAACCGAACGTTCCGGGGCGCCGTGCAATTCGGCGAGCCAGACGGCATCGAGACCGTATTCTTCGGCGGCCTGGATTTCGGCGAGCGCCTGGTCGAAGGCCGCGCTCTGGCCGGCGCTCGCGACCGGCGGGAATTCCATAAAGCTGCCGAATTCCATGCTCGACCTCTCGGGAGTTGTTGCGGCATCATTGCGATCCGGATGGGTCCGCGCAACCAGCGGGTTGTCCGGTCAGGGATGCAGGCCGGGGATGGGAATTGACCTGTCCGCCTAAAGTCACGGTGGGGCCAGAGCGGAGGCGAGTGATGCGTTTTCAGCGGATTGCGATAGCGGCTGCGATTGCCGCCGGGCTTGCCGGCCTGCCGCTCTCGCAGGCGAAGGCGCAATACTATCCCTATCCGTGCAACCCGTTCCCGCTGTTCTGGCCATTCTGCGCCGCGGCCGCTGTTGTCGGCACCGTCGGAGCGGTCGTGACCGCACCGTTCCGCGGGGCTTTCTACCCCTATTATCCGCGCTATTATTACGGGACTCCGGCGGTGCCGTATTACTACCCGCCGACCGGCGCCTATTACCCGCCGGGCGTGGCCTATGCTCCCTCGCCCTATACGCAGCCGGCCTCCATCGCTCCGGGGGAGGTCGTACCGCCATCGCCACCGCCGACCGCGCCTCCCCCGCGCTGAGCGACGCTCTCCCGAGATAGCCGCCCGATCGCGCTGGCGCCGGTCACGGCGCCGCCGCTACAATCGCGCCTCCATCCCCCCGAGGAGGCGCCGATGCGGATCCACAACCTCTATACCGATGCCCAGGGCCAGTCGCATTTCCGCGACATCCAGGTCGAGTGGGTCGAGGAGAGCCGCGCCGGGAAATTATCGAAGCGGTTGCCCGCCACCGGCATCATTTTCCGCGAGGTGCAGCCGGATTACGATCTCGACTGGCACCCGGCGCCGCGTCGGCAATACATCATCAATCTCGACGCCGGGGTGCAGATCACCGCGAGCGACGGCGAGGCGCGGGTGATCGGCGCCGGCGAAGTCATCCTCGTCGAGGACACGACCGGGAAGGGGCATCTGTCGAAAGCGGTGGAAGGGAAAATCCGCCACTGCATCTTCGTTCCCGTCGAATAGAGCCGACGCATAAACCGCAATTGATCTGATCTGGGAGGAACGCCATGGCACGCGACGGCTATCTGATTATGGACAGCGATCTCCACATGATGGAGCCCGACGATTTGTGGGCGCGCTATCTCGACGAGCCGTATCGCCAAAATCCGCCCCGCTTTTTCGGCGCGCATCAGGCGAAGCTCGACGACAGCAAGGACGATAAAGGCAACGCCGACAACATCATGGGCATGGAGATCCAGGGGCTCGCGATCCCGGCCCATGCCGGGCAGACCGGCGCCACGGTGTCGAGCCGCGAGTTGCGCCGCCGCAGCCGCGCGCGGCATCCGCATTTCCAGATCGCGCGGGCGCGCGGTTTCGATGCGGGCTCGACGTTGACCGCGATGGATATCGAGGGGATCGATGTCGCGGTCATGTATGGGACGCGCGGGCGGCAGGTGCTCTGCCACGACGATCTGAAGCCCGACTACGCCGCCGCGCTGGCGCGCGCCTATAACAACTGGGCCGCCGATTACTGCAAGACCGACCCGACGCGGCTCAAATTCGCCGCGCAGGTCGCGATGCACGACGTCAAGAGCGCGGTCGAAGAGGCACGGCGCAGCGTCACGGAATTGGGCGCGGTCGCAATCGTCGGCACGCCGAACCCGGTCAACGGGCAGCATCTGCATGACGAGGCCTGCGAACCGTTATGGGATGCGCTCGAAGAGCTGGATGTGCCGATCGGTTTTCATCCCACGGGCAACACGGCGCTGAAGGACGACGCCGGGACGCGGTATGTCGGCCATGCCAATTTCCACCCGATCGCGCACGCGATCCGCAACCCGGTCGAACTGATGGGCGCCATCGCCAGCATGACCACCGGCGGCATCATGGAGCGCCATCCGAAATTGCGCGCGGCGTTTCTCGAAGGCACCGCCGGATGGCTTTACTGGTGGCTGTGGCGGCTCGACGACCAATGGGAGAAGTTTGGTCCGGGTTGCGAGCGCTCGCTGTCGATGCTGCCGAGCGAATACTTCCGGCGGCAGTGCTATATTGCGCTCGATGTCGATGAGGAGCCGGCGGTCGATGTCGTCAACAAGATGGGCGCGGAATATTTTGTCGTGTCGAGCGACTATCCGCACTCCGACGGCGCGTTCCCCGAGGCGATCGAGCAATTCCTCGGCCTGCCGCTCCAGGACGAGCAGCGGCGCAAGATCCTGTGGGACAATTGCGCGCGGCTCTACAGCATCGAGACGCCGGCGGCGCCGTTGACCCGCGCCGCCCCGCAGCAGGTCACCGCCGCGGAGTAAAAGCCAGCCCCTCACCCGCCCTCGGCTGCGCCTCGGGCACCCTCTCCCCGCAAGCGGGGAGAGGGTTATGAAGCGGCTCTGTCTGGACTCCCTCTCCCCGCTTGCGGGGAGAGGGTTGGGTGAGAGGCAAGTCCTACATCCCGAGGATCGAGCCGGTCACCGAGCGCGGGTCGCGGCGCGGCCACCGTTCGGTCTCGACCTGGTGGAAGAAATCGGCGAGCGTCCGGTTGAAGCGATCCGGCTCTTCGATGTTGAGAGCGTGCCCGGTGTTCGGGAACACAACGAGCGCGGCGGTCGGGATCGCGCGTTTCATCAGGATGCAGGGCTCGAGGCAGGGATCGTCCTCGTCGCCGGTCGCGATCAGCGTCGGAACCTCGAGCCGCTTCATCTGATCCGTCAATTCCCACAACGACGGGCGGCGCCCCTGGACGCCGCGCATCGTGTTCGCCGCGCCTTGCGTCGAATGCTCGGCGAGCTGTGCCATGAATTCGGCGTAGCCGCGGGGGTCCTTGTTCAGGTACTGCACGCGGGTCGGGCCGGCGCCGTAGGTCTTGGCGACCTCGGCCATGCCTTTCTGCGCGATCTGCGCCGCGGTGCGGGCGGTCTCTTCCTGAAATTGCTGGCGCTTGTCGGGCTGCGCACCATAACCGCAACCCGCCACGATCAGCGAATTGGCGCGATCCGGGTACGCGAAACCGAAATGCAGGACGGCAAACCCGCCCATCGAAATGCCGACGATATGCGCCTTCGCAAGCCCCAGCCCGTCAAGCACGTCGCGGATATCGTCGCGGGCGCGCTCCTGCGAATAACGCTGCCAATCCTCCGGTACGTCGGAGGGCGGGTAACCGCGTGCATTGAAGGCGATGCAGCGATAGCGCCGCGAGAAAAAGCGCAGCTGCGTCTCGTAGCTGCGGTAGTCCCCGGCGAATTCGTGCACGAAAACGATCGGGTCGCCGGACCCCGCCTCTTCGTAATAGAGGCGAACGCCATCGTCGGTCGTCACATGGGGCATCGCAAAAGCTCCTGCGCTGGGCAGGCGACCATCCTAGAAGCGCGTGCGGCGGGGCGGCAAGACGGCAGACGGGAAGATGGCCGTGGCTGAACGCGGAGGGCGGGATCGCCGTTTAACCCGGCGGAATGAGAATTGCTTTGCGCGGCGAAGCGTGCGGGGCAGCGAGGAGCGAACCATGCGATCGGATCGGGAAGAACGGATCAGGCAGCGGGCCTACGCGATCTGGCAGTCCGAAGGGCACGGCCATGGCCGGGAAGAGGAGCATTGGCACCGGGCCGAGCGGGAAATCGCCGCCGAGGAGGCTGAGCCGAACAAGGTCCCCCGCCGCGCGCCCCGGCCGAAGCAGGCGCCGGCCGAAAAACCCGCGGCAGTGAGTCCGGCACGTAGCCGGAGCACGGGGACCGAGACGCGCGCGCAAAAACCGGCGTCGGCGAAGAAGCCGGCCGCGCCTGGGGGCACGCCGGCTAAAAAGAGCTAGCTTCGCCTTATCGGCCCGCGGCCGAGGCTAGCGGTCCAGCCAGGCGTCTTCGAGCCGCCAGCCATTGTAATTGCCGTTGACCATCATCGTGTGGCCCTTGAAATAGGGCTGCCAGCACGCGGCCGAGACGGGGTAGAAGATCGCCGGCCGGGCGCCGTCCTCGGCAAGCTTTTTTTCGATCTCCCAGACAATCTTTTGGCGCTTTGCGACATCGGGCTCGGCCGATTGCCGCTCGACGAGCTCGTCGACCTCCTTGCTGCAATAGCCGGTGTAGTTGCGCTCGGCGCCGCACACGAAGTTCTCGTAGAATTGCTGATCGGGATCGTCGAGCCCGTTCTCGCTGACGGTGAGCCCGACCGCATAATCCTTGCGCATCACGGTCGGGTACCATTGCGTCGTGTCGATCGCGTTCAGCGTGCCGTCGATGTAAATCTCCTTCAGCTGATCGATCAGCAAGACCGAAGGATCGCGATAGGCGCCGACGTTGCGCGTCGTGACCGTCACGGGCAGCCGCTTATCGGGGCCATAGCCGAGTTTTTTCATGATCTCGCGTGCTTCGGCGCGGTTCTTCTGCACATCCGGCCCGTATCCCGGCAGGCTGTGCAATACCTCCAGTGGCATCCCCCAAGCGCCGGCCGGTGGCGGCATCATCGCGCCGCCAATCGAGCCCTCGCCATCGCTGATGATGTCGATAAAAGCCTTGCGGTCGAGCGCCAGCGCCATCGCGCGGCGCAAATCCGGGTTGTCGAAAGGCGGCTTATCGCGATTGACCAGCATCTGCCGCGGGATGTTCCACGACACGGTTGTGCATACCGCATCGGGCGCGTGACTCTTCAATTCCTTCATCAGCGGCAGCGACAGGATCCCCTGCGCAAACCGGTCGAAATTGCCGGAGGCAAAGGCGAGGATCGCGGTCGAGGGATTGGCGATGAATGTGTATTCGATGCCGTCGAGATACGGCCGATCCTTCTTCCAGTATTCGGTGTTCTTAACGATCTTGATCGACTCGTTCGGCTTGAACTCGACGAATTTGAAGGGCCCCGTGCCGATCGGTTTGAGGCGCATGTCGCGCGCCGGCACATGGCAGGGATAGACCGGCGACCAGCCCGAGGCGAGCAGCGCGATAAAGGAGGGTTGCGGCCGCTTCAGGTTGAACGTGACCTGGGAGTCGCTGTCGACGCTGACCGACTCGAGATTGCGGTACCAGGATTTGCGGGGGTTAACCCGCAATTTGTCGGGCGCGTTGCCGGCGATCAGGTCCCAGGTGCATTTGACGTCCTTGGCGGTAAACGGCTTACCGTCATGCCATTTGACGCCCTGGCGCAATTTGAACGTCAGCGACTTGCCGTCTTCGGCATAGGTCCAGCTCTCGGCGAGATCGGGGACGATCGAGGCGAGGCTGTTCTGCGGCACATGCTGATCGAACATGACGAGGTTGTTGAAGACGCCCATCATCGGGCCGAGTGCCGCGATCGTGGATTCCTCGTGGATCGACATCGAGGCCGGGCTGGTGACGAACGGGATGCGCAGAATGCCGCCGTATTTCTCCGCACTAGCTGCCGCAGCGCCGGTCGCCGCGAGCATCAGCGCCACGGCAACTGTCGTCATGGTCCGGCGCATCGCATTCCCTCTCAATCGATTCATCTGGCCGCTCCCCGGGAAAGGGTTATTTGTCGAGCCAGGTGTCTTCCCGGCGATTGGCGCTGAAGACGCTGTTGGTACTCAACGTGATGTTCTTGACGTAAGGCTGCCAGCAGGTCGCGATGCGGCCATAGGAGATGATCGGCCGAGCAAAATCCTCGGCGAGCTTGTGCTCGATCTGCCACAGGATTTGCTTGCGGCGATCTTCGTTTGCCTCTTCGGATTGCTTCTGAAGCAGGTCGTCGACGTCCTTATTGCAATAGCCGTCCCAGTTAAGGCTTGCGCCGCAG
>JBKOVT010000068.1:0-9500 GCA_046724035.1 Pseudomonadota bacterium
ACGAGCTCGGCGAGAAACGGAAAGAGGAGATGCGTCTTGTGGCGCAGATCGCCGCGGAGAGGCCCGCCCATTTCAGCCTCGACCGCTTCAAGCTTCTGCCGCAGCGCGAGGGCCTCATGCTCCGGCATGACTGGGATCGGCGCGAGATAGCCCGCTTCTTCGTATTGCGCGATCTGGGTTTTGGTCAGGAATTTCGGCATGGCTGCGCTCCGGCCGGAACCGGTTTGTTATATCACGGCACTTTGCTTGGGTGCTGCTCGGGGCTTGGGTGCTGCTCGGGCCATCAATCCGGATTGAGCAGCGTGCTCTTTCTGCATCACATCAATCCGGATTTGTCAAGAACAAAATTGCGATCCCTGGGGCTCATTGCGTCGCGCCGGTCGGCCGCGTCGAGGGTTCGAGCATACGCTCGACCGCGCGCAGGAACTCGGAGGGACGAACCGGCTTCAGCAAATAAACGTATTTGCTGAGCTCCTCGCGCGGTAGCTGGAACGCGAAGCCGGTCACGATCAACGTCTTCATTCCGGCGGCCGAAGCGGCCTCGCCGACCTGCATGCCCGTGCCATCCGGCAGTTTGCCGTCGGCGACGACGAGATCGTAACGGCGGCTCTGCGTCAGCCGCGAACAGGCCTGCTCGACGGTCGACGCGGTATCGACCTCGTAGCCGTCGCCGGAAAGGACGTGCTCCAACAACATCAGGACATTCGCATCGTCTTCGACGAGGAGGATGCGAGCCATGCCATGCCGCTGATTTTGTGAACGGGACGAGTTAACGCGAAGCACGGCGAGTGTGCCCGCCCCGGCCCTCAGGGGCATGTAATTCATTGCAACGAATTGTAACCGCCGTTCACAGCCACCCCGAATGCGCTGCGCATTTCCGGCCGAGGCTCGCTATAGTCGCGGCTCGCAACGGGATAGGGAGGCGACATGGCGCTGCTGATCGTCAATCTCGACAAGATGATCGGGAATGCGGAAGCGTGGCGGGCGGCGTTCGCGGCGCAATTGCCGGGGCTCGACATCCGAATCTGGCCCGAGGCGGGCGATCCCAAGGAGATCGAATACCTCGCCTTTATGCGGCCCGATTTCGACGCGCTGCCGGACTTCCCGAGATTGAAGGCGATGTTCAGCCGCTCGGCCGGGGTCGAGGCGTTTGTCGATCACCCGCGCCTGCCGAAAGCGCCGCTCGGCAAGATCGAGCCTGATGGCGGCGATCCGATGATGACCGAATATGTCATCATGCATGTGCTGCGCTTTCACCGCGAGATGCCGAAATACGAAGAGGCGCAGCGCAACCGCGAATGGCTGCGCACCCGCATCGTGCGGCCCGAGGAGCGGCGCATCGGATTTCTCGGCCTCGGGCTCATGGCGACGGCGCCGGCGCTGGTGTTGAAGTCGCTCGGCTTTCCGGTATCGGCCTGGGTGCGCAGCCCGCGCAAGGACGAGGCGATCCGGATTTTTCACGGCGCCGATCAGCTCGAGCCGTTTCTGCGGCAGACCGATATCGCGGTGTGCCTGTTGCCGCAGACGCGGGAGACCGAGGGGATTTTCTGCGCCCGCAATTTCGCGGTGATGCCGAAGGGCGCGATGATCATCAATGTCGGGCGGGGCAAACATGTCGTCGAAAAGGATCTGATCGCGGCGCTCGATTCCGGGCAGTTGAGTTACGCGGCGCTCGACGCGCTGTGGCCCGAGCCGTTGCCGCCGGAGAACCCACTTTGGGCGCATCCGAAGGTCACGATCATGCCGCATGTCGCGCGGCGGCCGACGGTGCAGCAGCTCGTCGCCGAGATCGCGCGCAATATCAGAAGCGTCGAACAGGGCGGCGGCCTACTGCAGGAAATCGACAAAGAGCTGCAATACTGACGCACGCGCGACCGGGGACGCTTGCGCGCGGATGATGGAGGCGATCATGGCAAGCACGACACGGCGGCGGGTGTTGCAGGGCGCGGCGGCGAGCGTCGTGGCGATGCCGTTTGTGCCGCCCTTCGTCCATGGAGCGCATGCCGCCGGGAAATTGTCGGTCGGGTTCTGGGACCATTGGGTGCCGGGCGGCAACGATCCCCTGGACAAGCTCTGCCGCGAATGGGCCGCGAAGGAGAAGGTCGACATCACCGTCGATTTCATCACCTCGAACGGCGACAAGGATCTGTTGACCGCCGCCGCCGAGGCGCAGGCCAGGACCGGCCACGACATCATGCAGCTGACGGCGTGGTACGCGCCGGGCTATGCCGCGAACCTCGAGCCGGTCGACGACATCATGGCCGAGCTCATCAAGGAGCACGGGCCGGTCAATTCCGGCGCCGAATATCTCGGCAAGCAAGACGGGCATTGGGTGGCGGTGCCGACCTCTTATGGCAGCACGTTGTCGCCGCCCTGCGCGCGCATCGATCTGATGAAGGAGATCGTCGGGCTCGATGTCACAAAGATGTATCCGGCCGGGGCGCCGCCCGACAAGGAGCTGACCGACAAGTGGAATTGGGACTTCTTCTCCGACGCCGCGGGAAAGGCGAAGAAGGCCGGTCATCCCTTTGGCATGCCGATGAGCACGACGAGCGACGCGGTGCAATGGGTCGGCTCGATCTTCAACAGCTATGGCGTGCAATTGGTCAACGAAAAGGGCGACATCACGGTCAGGAGCGACGCGACGAAGGCGGTGCTCGACTGGTTCAAGCGCACCGTGCCGTTCTTCCCGGAGAGCGTCTATGCGTGGGACGACGCCTCGAACAACAAGGCGCTCATTTCGGGGCAAAGCGCGCTCATCTTCAATTCGCCCTCGGCCTGGGCCGTCGCGAAGCGCGACGCGCCAAAAGTCGCCGAGCAGCTCTGGACGTTCCCGACGCCGATCGGCCCGAAGGGGCGTCACATCTCCGGCCGCTACCGCTATTGGGGGATCTGGAATTTCTCGCAGAACAAAGCCGCCGCGAAGAGCCTGTTGCTCTATCTCTCGACGAAGGATGCGATCGAGAAATTGCTGGTCGGCGGCCAGGGCTTTGACGTGCCGCCCTTTGACAAGATCGACTCGCCGATCTGGGCGGAAGCCGAGCCGCCCAAGGGTACGCTCTACAATTTCAAGCCGCGCGGCGATGTCATCGTGTCGGTGGCGGGGTCGCCGGCACCGGCGCGCATCGGCGTGCAGATCTATTCGCAGGGCACGATGTGCAAGATGATCGCGCAATGCACCCAGCAGGGCCGCTCGATCGACGATGCGATCGCCTGGGCCGAGAGCGAGCTCGAAGGCTATATGCGGAGTTAGCGGAGTTATTAGGGCCGGGATGGCCGCGGGGGGAACGCGGCGCGGCCGGCGAGGGGCCCGAGTTGGACGTGTCGGTGAATAGAGCTTGTTGTTGTTGGCGACGGGCTAGAGCTTGTTGGCGACGAGCTGGCCGACCGCGATCAGCACCAGCGCGCCCGCCAGGCTGTATTCGATCGCGGTGAAGCCGGCCTCATCCTGCAAAATTCGCCTAAATAAATCGAACATCACACCCTCCATGACTTCTTTTCAGTGAAGAGGACAGGGTGAAATTTCTTTAATCAGGGTGAAGGTTCGGTTAACAGGACGGGCTGTTTCTTACAAATCGATGAATTCGCTCCTCGGCGCCGTCCACTCGCCTGAAGGCGGTTTGCCGGTGGTGCGGGCCGGCCGGTGCGCCTATGATCGGACAAGCGTGCCGCATGGTTTGAGCGGGAAAGGGCCTGTCATGAGAATGATCGCGATGAGTATCGCCCTGTCGCTCTACGCGGCGACGGCGCTGGCGGCGGGTGCGAGCTGCAAGGACACCGCGGCCGAGAAAAAGCTCGCCGGCGCCGCCCTGACGAGCTTTATGACCAAGTGTCAGAAGGATGCGCAAGCCTCCTGCGATACCGCTGCGCAGGAGAAAAAGCTGAACGGCGCGGCAAAGACCAGCTTCACCAAAAAATGCGTCAAGGACGCGACCGGCGCATAATTGCGGTCGCGCTGCGGCGGCGATCGCGGAGGGGAGGAATAGGCAATGGGGATTCTCAGCTGGCTCATCCTCGGCCTGATCGCCGGGTGGATCGGCAGCAAGATCGTCAACAAGACCGGCGAAGGCTTTTTTCTCGACATCGTGCTCGGCATCGTCGGCGCGCTTGTCGGCGGTTTTCTGTTCAGCCTGGTCGGCGCCGAGGGCGTCAGCGGGCTCAACCTTTACAGCATGTTTGTCGCGGTCGTCGGTTCGATCGTCGTGCTGGTGATCTATCACACGATCTTTGGCCGCAGCACGACCTGACGCCTGGCGCGGCCCCTACACTGAGGGCGCTACCGGGCGGTGATGCACCCAATGCTGGAAGGCGACGCCGCGCAATTCGGTCGTGCCTTCGAGCACCGCGCCGAGGCGCTTTGCGACGCGGATCGAGGGCTGGTTCTCCGGCCGGATAAAACTCGCGGCGCGATCGACCGGATGATGCGCGAAGAGCCAGTCGCGCGCCGCGCCCGCGGCCTCGGTCGCGAAGCCCTGGCCCCAGAACGGCCGGTCGAGCGAATAGGCGATCTCGGGCTCGGGCCAATCGAGCGGCTCGAAGATGCCGATGCTGCCGATGAAACGGCCGCTCGCGATCTCTTCGCAGGCCCACATGCCATAGCCGCGCAACGCCCATGAGCCGAGTGAGGTCAGCATCGTGTACCAGACTTGCACGTGCGTCGCGGTCTGGCCGGTCAGCAGATAGCGCATCACCTCGGGGTTCGCCTGCATCGCCGCGTAGGAGTCGAGATCGGCGGCATGAAATGCGCGAAGCTGCAGCCGTGCCGTCTCGACCGTCGGAATCTCGAACGTCGTCATTTGCCGGTCTCGACCCATATCACAGGCGGGCCGGATGCCGGGCGGATCTCGATGCGGATCAACTCGGTCAGCCGCGCGCCGGTCCAGCCGTTGATGGCGTCATAGTCCTGCCGCTCGCGCCACAGAATGGCGAGCCGCGCGCCCGATGCCTTTGCCCATGACAAGCGGTAATGGAGGTTGCGCTGCCAGGACGGCACGTAGCCCGTCATAAAGTTGACCTGGAACAACGGCGCCGGCCAGGACAACAGACTGCGGTCGAGCGCGGCCGAGACCGTATCGCCCGGCGCCGGAGCGAAGGCCGGCATCGGCTCCTGGCCCTCGAGCGGCGTGCCGTCCTGCTGTGTGCTGGCGGGTAATATGCCGGCGCGCGGCCCGAGCACAAAACGCGCATCGTCCTTCACAAAGACGAGCCGGCCCTCGGAATCGACGATAAAGCGCGCGACATCCTGGTAATCGGGCGCGAACCCGATAAAGCCGAGGTGATCGCCGTTCGGCACGCGCCTGTCGAAACTTCCGGTGCCGAGTTGCAGCCACGAGCCGTTCCAGCCGATCGGCGCGGCTTCGAGATAGGCAAGGCGCGGCGTGTAGATTTGGTCGACGAGCAGCGCGCACCAGCGCGCGGTGAGGTACCACAGCGCCGGAAGAACGACGAGCGCGATGCCGCCGCGGATCAGGAAACGGCGCATATTTCAGAGCAGGTGCGAGATAGCGACGATCACTGGAAAGGCCGTTCACCTCGAACCGTTCGCCGTCGGAATCCATCTAGTGCTGCTACTAAAGCAGCCAAATCATCTGGAACTTCTTCTCGCCGAATTGCATCTATGATTCGGTTGTCCGTTAGGGAGACGCCGTAGAGCGTTTGAACGCGTCCACGCAACTGAGCGAGAACCTCCTTGCCCGGAACGATCTCCAATCTCAGAGAAAGGTCGTCCCACGCGCGGCCGAATCTCCGCATCGTCTCCCTGTTTACGTCCGCCAAGTCCTGACGACCACCGCGCAAGTGCTCCCATCGGCGGGCCATCAACTGAGCCTGAATATCGTCCTTCAGTGGATCCGTTATTTCGCGCAACAAATCCGTAAGATCCATCAGTCGTGGCGACGCGCTGTTTGTCCGAGCGGACCTCTCAGCCACGGCTTGGCTAAGTGCGCGGTTAAGCGCGCCCGGAACCAGCAGGTAATTTTCCATTTCTTTGCGGTGGTGCACGTGCGCAAATTGTAGGCTCCGCTCCAGCGCAGCTTTCACCGTATCGATATGCTCATCACAGAAATAGTCGCGGTCGTACACTGCTGCGATAATAAGCGGGGAACCAAGTGCTTCTGCTATACCCGCGGCTAGAGTGGTGATCCGCTCCCAAGACCCGAAGCCACCTGATTCTAATGGAGTAAGCCCCAGACCAGCGCTTAATTCGCGGTGCCCCAATTTACGGGCAAAGCGGCGTAGAAGCCGGAAATCGCGATCTCCTTCGACGAAAACCACTCTCCTACTTCTAGCCAGAGCGGTCAAAGTGATGTTCTGCGCTGAGCCAACGATATTCAGCGCTCTCTGAACACCCGATACATCTCTCAGCCTTTCGCCGGCGCGTTTCCGCTTATCGACCAAGATAATTTCAGTCGGATCGGCCTCTGCCATAATTTCACTCGAGTGAGTCGCTAAGAGAATGGCGCTCCCACTGTCTCGTATGATACCTAGCAGTTGCCGCTGCACGTCGGGATGGAGATAAATCTCAGGCTCATCGATAACCACAATCGAGCTATTTCTGGAACGTAAGAGATGCGTCAGCAGCTGACACCAAATCTGAAAACCGAATCCTACCCAGTACAGCTCCCTTGTGAGCCGTTCCTCCAAACAAAACATCGATAATTCGTTGCTCGCAGGGTCCAGTTCCGGCGGCCCTATCTCCATACCGGGCCAAGTTGCTGCAACAAGTTGCGAAAACTCTTCGAACCGTTCCCTTCGGTAGTACCAATAGCTTCGAAAATGTCGGGAGGCGCGGTGCGTCGAGAGACCCGCTGCGACTGTTTCTCTTTCCCGACGGGTCTCACGATGCTCAACGGGTCCGAGTACAGGAACGACTGTGAGGTTAATCGGGAAATTCCTCTTGAAGGCTGCGGCTGTCATGACGTCCGCGCCCTGTGCCTCCGGGATTAACACGCAGCCACCGTCATCCGGAAAAATGAGATTCAGTCGATTGCCGTTGTTTATGCGAAAACTCACGCTTGATTCTGATGAGTTATAATTGGTGTGGACATTCTCAAGCGAAATCGGAAGACTCGCTTCCGGGACCCGGTATCCAATTCGATAACCTTGCCCGACGTAAACCCGGGTAGGAGCGCGCGTGCGTGCGAATCTTATCGCGCTATCAAGCGACCTAAACGCACCGATAATGGTCGATTTGCCCGAGTTATTTGGGCCCACCAAAATGTTTACGTCATCCAGTGACAGCGCAAATTGCTCTAGAGCTTTGAAATTGTCGAAGGTTACTGAGGTGATCCTCACCTCGCCTTGGCTACGCATATTTACAACCAGTAAGAGATGGCGCTTACGCCTCCGGTTTGTAGCGTTCGGTTTTGAAGAGGGTGCGCTCGAAGGCGAGGTAGGAGTCCTTGGTGAAGGCGGGCTGGAAATCGGCAAGGGTTTTCTTCGCGGACGCGGCGTCGCCGTAGAGCAGATCGATCGCGGTCATTGCCAGGAGCTTGGCCGGCGTTAAGTACGCGTGCTCGGGCTCGTTGATGCGGAAGTCCGCGCCGTGCGTCTTGCCGCGCGCGCTGGCGACATAGGGATGGATCACCGGCATCATATGGGCGATGTCGCCCATATCGGTGGAGCCGGTGCGGTGGCCGCCGATATCGAAGCTCCCCTTCCCGAACATCGCCTCGACATTGGCGCCGAAGAATTCGCCCATCGAGCGGTCGTTGCGTTGCGGCAGATAGCCGGGGATCGTGTTGATCTCGACCTCGGCGCCCATCGCCATCGCGCCGGCGCGCAGACAGCGATCCACCTTCATGTTGGCGTCGAGGATCGCCTCGCGCGAGCCGCCGCGCACAAAGGTTTCCATATGCACCTCGGCCGGGACGACGCTGACCGCGTCGCCGCCCTTGGTGATGATCGGGTGGATGCGGATCGTGTCCTTGTCCCAGAAGCTCTCGCGCTGCGCGTGGATCGCATTGAGCGCCAGCATCGCGGCGGAGAGCGCGTTGATGCCGAGTTGCGGCGCGCCGCCGGCATGGCTGGCGCGGCCGAAAAAGCGGATCTGCTTGACGAGCGCGCCGTTCGAGCTGTCGGCGATGTAGGAGCGCTTATCCATCTGATCGTGCGAGCCGACATGGATCATCATCGCCATGTCGATGTCGTCGAAATGCCCCTTGGCGACGAGCTCGGGCTTGCCGAGCAGAAACTCGATGTCGCCCTTTTGCTTGCGGCGAAGGCGCTCCTCGACGTCGATGAACTCCTCGGCCGGCACGGCGAAGAAGACGAGCTCGCCCGCGAGGTGCTCGGTCGCGCCGGCGGCCGAGAGACCCATCGCGACGCCGAGCATGCCGGCGACCTGCGCGTTGTGGCCGCAGCTATGCGCGGCGCCGGTGTGCGGATCGGCGAGCGGGTGGTCGGAGTTTCTGAGGCTGTCGAGCTCGCCGAGGATCGCGAGGCGCGGGCCGGGCGACTTGCCCTTGAGGCGCCCCTTGACGCCGGTCAAGGCCAGACCGGTCTGCGGCTCGAGGCCGATCGCGCGCATCGCGTCGGCGACGAGGGCGGCGGTCTTCTCTTCGTTGAAGCCGGTCTCCGGGTGGTGAAGGATCGTCTCGCCCAATTCGATGATCCGGTTGCCGTGGCGGTCGATCGCCTCGCACACCGCCTGCTTCAGCTCTTCCTTTGTCGTCATCCCCGCCTCTCGCACTTCCGGCCGCCACTTCAGCGCCCTTGCCCGGGCTGGTCCCGGGCATCCACGTCTTTGTTGCCGGAATTCGGGGATGCTGCAAGACGTGGGTGCCCGGCATGAAGCCGGGCACGGGGTTTGGGAAAGCGGAGATGGGTGGGTTTGAGCGGCAGCAGCTTTATGGGGCGGTGATTTTGTTGGTAACGGCGTTGTTTGTCGCATCGGGCTATGCGCCGGCCTCGCGCTGGCGGCGGCCGCTGCGTGGCGCGGCGATCGGGCTTTTCATCCTCGCGGTCGCCGCCGCGACCGCGGAAATCATCCTCTGGCTCGCCGAGCCCGGCCGCTGATTACAAGAACTCCCCTAGGGAGTCGCCCCTAGGGCTACGCCAAATCGTTGAAAACGCGGCGGTTTCATAAAATTTCGGCCGCAGCGTAAATTACGTTTGATTCCCCTCGGTATCAAAGTGTAACCTCCCGGTAACGTTAACATTCAGTTAACAAACCCGGCGAGGGGAGCAAGGCGATGAACCTGATCTACCCGAATATCGTCCCCCAAAACAATCTCCGCCTGCCCGATGCGCTGACGGTCCGGCACGGCCCGGCGCGCCTGTTGGGCAACTTCATTCTGGAAGCCGACAAGGCGGCCCGGGCGGCGGGTCTGCGGCTCCGGCTGCGGCACGATTTCGACGAACTGCACCGCATCAACCAGCAGGAAGTCAAAAGCGGCAACTGGTACCCGCTGATCGACATGTTCAATCCGGAACGCGCCGAGATCGCGCCGGAAAACGCGTTCTGGCTGTCCGGCGAAAACGAGCTGGGCGAGATCGTCACG
>JBKOVT010000039.1:0-20160 GCA_046724035.1 Pseudomonadota bacterium
CCTGATCGTCCATCTCGACAAGCTCGGCTTTCACGAGGCCTGGATCGGCGAGCACCATTCGGCGGGGTACGAGATCATCTCCTCGCCCGAAATCTTCATCGCCTTCGCCGCCGAGCGCACCCGCCATATCCGCCTCGGCACCGGCGTCGTCTCCTTGCCCTATCACCACCCGATGATGGTCGCCGACCGGATCGTGCAGCTCGACCACATGACGCGTGGCCGAGTCATGTTCGGCGCCGGGCCGGGGCTTTTGGCTTCCGATGCGATCATGATGGGCATCGACCCGATGACGCAGCGCGACCGCATGGCTGAGGCGCTGGACGCGATCCTGCGTCTCTTCAAGGGCGAGATCGTCACCGAGACGACGGATTGGTACACAATGCAGGAGGCGCGGCTTCACCTGCTGCCGTATACAAAGCCGCATCCCGAAGTCGCGGTCGTCAGCGCGGTGACACCGTCGGGCGGTCGCCTCGCCGGCAAATACGATCTCAGCATGATCTGCGTCGCCGCGACAAACCCGTTCGGCTATGACGCGCTCGCCTCGAACTGGCAGATCGCCTGCGACATGGCCGCCGAGAACGGCCGCGTGATGGACGCCAACCGGCTGCGCCTCGTCGGTCCCATGCACCTCGCCGAGACCCGCGCGAAGGCGTTCGAGAATGCGCGCTGGGGGTTCGAGCGCTATCTCGGCTACCTCAACAACAATCAGCCGCGCTTTATCGTGCCAAAGGGCGAGGATCCGCTCGAATGGTTTGTCGACAACAAATACGGCGTCTGCGGCACGCCCGATGACGCGATCGCGCTGATCGAGCGCTTGCAAGCGAAGCAGGGCGAGTTCGGCGTCTTTCTCCAGCAGGCGCATAACTGGGCCGATTTCGAGGCGACCAAGCGCTCCTACGAATTATACGCCCGCTATGTCATGCCGCATTTCAGCCAGGCAAACCGCCCGCGCGAATCCTCCTTCCAATGGTGCGGCGACAACCGCGCCGGGTTCAGCGCGAAGCGTCAGGCCGCGGCGAAGGCGATGTTCGACAAGCACGAAGCCGAGCAGCGCGCCGCCCGCGATGGTGTCGCGACCGCGCGCCCCACCCGCGGCCGCGAAGCCTGGTAACTCTCTAGGTCATTTCAGCGCCTTCAAATAAATCCGGGCTCCGCAGCTGGGGCGGTACCGGTCGGAGGGTCGAGAGAAGAAGATGCGAGTCCGCTACATCGTCGCGGCGTTCTGCGCCGGCTCGGCTCTGCTCGCCGCCGGCTTCGTTCTCGGTCGGGAGACTGCGCCGACCGATTACAAGTCAGTCCGCGAAGATGTCCTTGCCAGCATCGATCTCGCCAAAGAAATCGACAGCGTTCGAAATCGCGAACTGCGCCTCAGCCGCGCGCTCGTCGCGCCGGGTGGCCACATCGGCCTGCACAGTCATCAGGGCGACCCCACGATCGTCTACCTGCTTTCCGGCGTTCTGACCAACCACCATGACGACGGCACGACGGAGGAGTTTCAGGCCGATCAGGTCTTCGCCGAATTCGGCCCGCGGGCGCATTGGGTCGAGAACAAGGGCACCGCGCCGGCGGTGTTCATCGTGGCGAACATTCACCGGCGGGAATAGCGGTCGTCTCGGCTACGGCCTCAATTCACGAAGCGGTAGAGCTTGGCCGCATTGTCGCAGACGATCTTGCGCTGCACATCGGCCGGCAGATGCCCGAGCTCCTTCTGGATGTATTCCTTGGAGTCGGGATAGATGCCGTCGGGGTGCGGGAAATCCGAACCCCACATGATGTTGTCGGCGCCGAGTTCCTCGATCAATTTTACGCCGATCGGATCGCTCTGATAGGTCGCATAGCACTGGCGGTACCAGTAGTCGCTCGGCTTCATCTTGAGGTCGAGTTCTTTGAACTGGTCCTCCCATTCGGCGTCCATGCGGTCCAGGATGTAGGGGATCCAGCCCGTGCCGGCCTCGCCGATGACGATCTTCAAGCTCGGCCGGTGCTCAAGCACGCCGGCGAAGATGATCGACATCAACACATCCGCCATGTGCATCTGAAATTGCGTGATGCTCGCCGCGCGCGCCGCCAGCAAGGTCTTGCCGCTGAGCTTCGAGAAATCGCGCGGCGCGCCCCCGATGGTGTGGAAATGCACCGGCAGCCCGCTTGCCGCGGCGGCGTCCCACACCGGGTTCCACCAGGGGTCCCATAACGCCGTCATGCCGTATTTGCGGGCGATTTCGAGGCCGCGCACATTGCCGCGGCGCGCGACGCGCTCGATCTCGCCGACCGCGGCGTCGCGGTCATGGTTCGGAATGTTAGCAAGGCCGGCGTAGCGCTCGGGTTGCTTCGAACAGAAATCGGCAAGCCAATCGTTGTAGATGCGCAGCATCTCGCCGGCCGCTTCATCGTCGTTGAGGCGGCTTGTCGCGCCGAGAATGCCGTACAGAACCTCGGCCTGAATGCCGTCGCGGTCCTGGTCCTTGAGGCGCAGATCGGGGTTCGTCAGCCGACGGATCCTTTGTTGCTCGGGATCGTACAACCCGGTCGAGGCCATGCGGTCGGAGCGGTGGATCTTGCCCGGCTCGTAGAGTCGCCCGGCCGAACCCATTCCGCAATCGAGACCGAAGGAGGCGCCGTTCTTCGTCACCCACTCGCGGCCGCGCGGCCCATCGGCGACATAGGGCATGCGATCCCGGAATGCCGCGGAGGCGTTGGCGGTGAATAGGTCCGGCGGCAGCCAGATCAGATCGACATGGCAATCGGCCGAGATGACATCATATTTCATCGCGCTATCCTCTTCCCGCTCGCATAACTGTCAGACTAACGCGTGCGGTTCAGTGCGACTAGTACCGGGCTCTCAATCAAACCCACGCCGCAACGTCGAGAAACGTGCTCTGGTAGGTCGCGCCCTCGCCCAAATCGGTATAGCGGTCTGCGCACAATATGTTGACGGTACCGCCGAGCGTCTCCTGATCCGGCCGCTGCCCCGGCACCAGCACGACACCGGGCAGCACCTCGTCGCTGATCTTCAGCACGAGCCCGACTTCGCCGCGCTCGTTGAACAGCCGCACCTTGGCGCCCTCGGCAAGCCCGCGCTTCTCGGCCTCCTCGGGGTGCAGCACGCAATACGGCTCACCTTCGCGCCGCCGCAAAAACGCGACACCGGAATAAGCCGTGTGCGCCTGGAAATAGCCCGGCGCGGTCAACAGGCGCAGTGGCCAGCGCGTCGCATCGCGCTCCTCCTGCGGATCGGGCCGCCAATGCGGCATGGGCGCGAGCCCCGCCGCCGCGAGGCGCTCCGAATAGAATTCGAGCTTGCCCGATGGCGTACCGAATTCCTGCTCGCCTGCCGGCGCGATATTGATGGGCCGGCCGCGAAACACATCGTCCAGATCGAGCCCGGCAACCGGCCCGGTGGCGCCGCGCCATAGTTCTCCGATCGCCGCCTTGGCGTTCATGCCGAACACGGGGTCGGCGACGCCCATTCGCCGCGCCAATTCCTGCCCCAGCCGGAAATTCGACCAGGCCTCGCCTTGCGGCGGTACCGCCGCCGGTGCGTATTGCAGATAGTAGGCGCCATAAGCCCGGTAGACATCCTCGGTTTCGAGATAGGTCGTCGCCGGCAAGACGATATCGGCATAGCGCGCCGTCACCGACAAAAACGGGTCGTGCACGACCGTGAACAGATCCTCGCGCATGAGACCTTGCCGCACCTTCCCGGCATCGGGGCAGGTCACCGCCGGGTTGTTGGCGGCGATGAACAATCCTTGGATCGGCGGATCGCCCATGTTCAGCAAGGCGTCGCCGAGCCGCAGATGGTTGACCGCTCGCGTGTCAACCGGACCGGACGGTTTCCGGATCGTGTCGTAATTCCAGCCATAGGCCGGAACCGTCAGCAGCAGCGCACCGCCGCCGCGCCTGCCATAGGTGCCGGTGACGCCGGGTAGCAACGCGACCGCGCGCAACGCCTCGCCGCCGCGCGCCAGCCGCGTCATGCCCTCGCCGAGCCGAATAAACGAGCGCTTCGCCGCGCCATAGAGTTGCGCCAGCCGCTCGATATCGGTGACCGCGAGCCCTGTGATCTCGGCGACGCGTTCGGGCGCAAAGCGCGGCAATACCTCGGCTTCGAGCCGGTCGAAGCCCATCGTATGCGCGGCGATGTAATCGCGGTCGACGAGCCCGTCTCGCACGAGGATGTGCATGATCCCGAGCGCCAAGGCGGCGTCGGTGCCGATGCGGATCTGCAAATGCCAATCGGCGAGCTTCGCGGTCCGGCTCTTGCGCGGATCGATGACGACGATCTTGACGCCGCGCTTCTGCGCCGCTTCCGCTTTCGCCCAGAAATGCACATTCGTCGCGACGAGGTCGGCGCCCCAGGAGAGGATCAGATCGCTCTCCTCGACCGCCTCGGGATCGGCGCCGCCAACCGGCCCGACAGTCATGTTCCAGGCTTCCTCGCAACAAGTGTCGCACACCGTCCCGGCGATCAGCCGGGTCGCGCCGAGCGCATGAAAGAAGCCGAGCATGAGCCCGCGGTTGAGCTGCCCCTGATGCGCGCTGTAGGCATAGCCGAGGAGGGCGAGGGGCCCCGACTCGGCGATGATCGCTTGCCACCGCCCGGTGATCTCGTCGAGCGCCGCCTCCCAGCTGATCGGCGCGAATTTGCCTGCGCCTTTCGTCCCGACCCGGCGCAGCGGCGTTTGCAGACGCTCGGGCGAATGCACGAGTTCAGCGTCGCGGTTGACCTTGGCGCAGGCAAAACCCGCCGTAAAGGGCTGCTCCGGGTCGCCCTTGATGCGCAATACGCGGCCGTCCTCGACCTCGGCCAACAGCGAGCACATGTCCGGGCAGTCATGCGCGCAGACGATGCGAACCTTTTCCATAATCCCCTTCTGTCATTGCGAGCGAAGCGAAGCAATCCCCCTCCGATCTCTCTCCCACCGCAGCTCCGGTGAAAGCCAGGCCCATCACTCAACTGGCCGATGAGTGGGTCCGGCTTTCGCCGGGACTGCAGGGATTTTGGTTCGCGTGTTCAGGGTGAGCTATGATCGGGCAACGCCCCCTCAGGAGAGACCCATGGCCGACCTGATCGAAACCAGCGACAACGGCATCACGACCCTGACCCTGAACCGGCCGGAGCGCTTGAATGCGCTGTCCCCGGCGATGACCGAGGGCCTCAAGGAGGCGCTGGAACGCCTTTCGATGGACCATGATTGTGGCGCGATCGTCATCACCGGCGCCGGGCGCGGCTGGTGCGCCGGCGGCGACGTCAAGACGATGGAGGCGCGCGGCCGCGACCAGAGCGTCGAGGACCGGGCCGAGGGGCTGCGCCGATCGCATCAATTACCGCTGTTGCTGCGTACGATGCCGAAGATCGTCATTGCTTCGATCAACGGTCCGGTAGCGGGCGCCGGACTGGGTCTCGCGCTTGCCTGCGATCTGCGCATCGCCGGCAGATCCGCGCGCTTCGGCACCGCTTTCGCGCGGATCGGCTATTCCGGCGATTACGGGGGCTCATGGAGCCTGACCCGGCTCGTCGGCACCGCGAAAGCGCGCGAGCTCTATTTCACCGCCGATATTATCGATGCCGAGGAAGCGGGGCGGCTCGGCATCGTCAACCGCGTCGTCGCCGATGACGAATTGCAGGCCGAGACGATGGCTCTCGCGCGGCGCATCGCCGACGGCCCGCGCATCGCGCTTGGCTATATGAAGCGCAACCTGCTCGCCGCCGAGACCGAGCCGTTCCAGACCGTGCTCGAGCTCGAAGCCGCGCACCAGGCGCGCTGCGCCTTCACCGAGGATCACAAGGAGGCGGTCACCGCCTTTGTCGAGAAGCGCCGGCCCGTCTTCAAGGGGAGGTGACGGATGGCCGGGCTCTATTTCGAGGAGTTCAGTGAAGGCCAGGTGTTTGAGCACGCGATGACGCGCACCGTCACCGAGATGGACAATGTGCTGTTCACGACATTGACGATGAATCCGCAGCCACTGCATCTCGATGCCGAATTCGCCAAGACAACCGAATTCGGCCGGCCGCTCGTCAACAGTATCTTCACCTTGGGGCTCGTCATCGGCATGACGGTCGGCGACACGACCCTGGGCACCACCGTCGCCAATCTCGGCATGAGCGATGTCCGGTTCCCGAAACCGGTGTTTCACGGCGACACCGTCCGCGCTCGCACGACCGTCATCTCGACGCGGCATAGCAAATCGCGTTCGGATGCCGGCATCGTCGAGTTCGAGCATGTCGGATTGAACCAGCGCGGCGAGGAGGTCGCGATCTGCCGCCGCGCCGCGCTGATGAAGACAAAAACGGCATCGGCCTAACGGAGGTAGCCATGCGCTCGATGCTGTTCGTCCCGGCCGATAGCGAACGCAAACTGGCACGCGGGCTCGAGAGCGGCGCCGACGCGCTGATCCTCGATCTCGAAGACTCGGTCGCCGCGGCGAACCGCTCGATCGCCCGGCGTCTCGCGCGCGATTTTCTCGAAGCGCATGGACCCGACCGCATCCTGCGCTATGTCCGGATCAACCCGCTCGCCAGCGGTCTCGCGCTCGACGACCTCGCCGCGACCGTCGCCGGCCGGCCCGATGGCATCCTACTGCCGAAATGCCGGCCCGAGGATGTCCGCACGCTCGATCATTATCTCTCTGCCTTCGAAACGGCGGCCGGCTCGCCACCCGGCAGTATCCGCATCGTGGCGATCGCGACCGAGACGCCGCAGGCGGTCTTCGCGCTCGGCGGTTACGCCGGCGTGTCGCCCCGGCTCGAAGCAATCACCTGGGGGGCTGAGGATCTCTCGGCCTGTCTCGGCGGCAACAACAAGACAATCGACGGCGAGTATGATGGCCCTTACCGCCTCGCTCGCTCGCTCTGCCTGCTCGCAGCCGCCGCTGCCGAGGTCACGGCGATCGACACGATCTACACCGACTTCAAGGACCCGGAGGGGCTGAAGACGGAGTGCCTCGCCGCACGGCGCTCGGGTTTCGCCGCCAAGATGGCGATCCACCCGGCGCAGCTCGCGACCATCAACGAGGCCTTTTCGGTCAGCGCGGCGGAACGCGAATGGGCCGAGCGTGTCCTGGCCGCCTTCGCCGCCAGCCCCGATGCCGGAACCTTGGCGCTCGACGGCAAGATGATCGACAAGCCGCATATGACCCTTGCCCGGCGCCTGCTCGGATTGCCGCCGACGTAAAGAGCCCTCTCCCGCCGCGCGGGCGGCCGGAATCCTGTTGGCTCCTCCCCCGCGGAGCGGGGGAGGGGGACCATACGAAGCATGGTGGAAGGGGCGTGGGCCCTCACGCTGCTGCAGCCCCCTCCGGCTCACTCCCTTGCCACCTCCCCCGCATGCGGGGGGAGGAACTCGTCAGGAATAGGAGCCCTGCGGCAAGGGCGGGTAGCGGCCTTTGTTGCAGTGCACTATCTCTGCCAAGGCATCACCCGCAGACCTGCTGAAATCGGACGATGAACCCCGCGGAAGACGGTCTTCCGAAGCCGCAACGCTATTGGGCGATCCTGACCTTGATGGTCGGGCTGGCCATGTCGTGCCTCGATACCGCAATCGTCAATGTCGCCTTGCCGTCGATCGCCAAGGATCTCCACACCAGCGCCGCCGATTCGATCTGGGTCGTCAACGCCTATCAGCTGGCGGTGATGATCTCGCTGCTGCCTTTCGCGTCCTTTGGCGACATCTTCGGCTACCGCCGCGTCTACCGCTTTGGCCTCGTGCTCTACACAGGCGCGGCGCTGGTCAGCGCCCTTTCGACCTCGCTCGACATGCTGACCTTGGGGCGCGCGCTGCAAGGGCTCGGCGCCGCCGGGCTGATGAGCGTCAACACCGCGCTCGTGCGCTTCACCTATCCGCGCCGGCAATTGGGCCGCGGCATCGCGCTCGTCTCGCTGGTTGTAGCAGTATCGTCCGCGGCCGGCCCGAGCGTCGCGGCGGCGATCCTGGCGGTGGCATCCTGGCCCTGGCTGTTCGCAGTCAACGTGCCGATCGGAGTCGTTTCGTTCGTGCTCGCGATGCGCTATCTGCCCTATACCGCGCCGAGTGAGCATCGCTTCGATCTGTGGAGCGCGCTCCTGTGCGCCGCGATGTTCGGCCTGTTGATCACCGGCATCAACGGCATCGGCCACCACCAGTCAATTGCCGGGGTCGCCGCCGAATTTGCCGGCGGCGTCGCGGTCGGCTGGCTGCTCGTCCGTCGCCAGCTCAGCCAAGCGATGCCGCTTCTGCCTGTCGATCTGTTCGCCCGGCCGATCTTTGCATTGTCGGTCACGACCTCGGTGTGCAGCTTTGTCGCGCAGGGGATCGCTTTTGTCGCCTTGCCCTTCTATTTCCACGACGTGATCGGCGCCTCGGCCGTCGAGACCGGTCTCCTGATCACGCCCTGGGCGGTCATGACCGCTATCCTCGCGCCGATCGCCGGCTACCTCGCCGACCGGCATCCCGCCGGCATTCTCGGCGGCATCGGCCTCGCCGTGCTGGCCAGCGGTTTTGTGTTGCTGGCGCTGTTGCCGGCACACCCGACGACCGCCGATATCGTTTGGCGGGTCGCGCTGTGCGGCGCCGGTTTCGGACTCTTCCAGTCGCCGAACAACCGCGCCATCGTTGCGAGCGCGCCACGCCATCGCAGCGGCGGCGCCGGCGCGATCCAGGGTACAGCGCGCCTACTTGGCCAGTCGATCGGCGCGGCCCTTGTCGCGCTCGTGTTTGGCGTGACTGGCGGCGGCCAGGGCGCGGCGACCGCCATCCTGATCGCCGCCGGCTTCGCCGCGGTAGCCGTCATTGCCAGCCTGACGCGGCTGTTCGAGTTCGTTCGTCTTGCGCCGCCACCGCAAAACGCCGCAGCCGCCCCGGCGGCGAGCCTTCACGAACCGGCGGAGTAACCGGCACAGGCCTTGCGCGGCCGGCGGCTTCCGCCGCATCGTCCGGGGCCAGCATCAATCCTCCGGAGACGAGCCCCCATGGCGTATCAGGACATCCTCTACGACAAGCATGACGGCGTCGCGACGATCACAATCAGCCGCCCGGCGGTGCTGAACGCGTTCCGTGCCGAGACCGTCGAAGAAATGCTCGAGGTGATGCGCGATGCCGAGGAGGATGAGGATATCGGGGTCATCGTGCTGGCCGGGGCAGGGGATCGCGCCTTCTGCTCGGGCGGCGATAATTCGGCGCGCGCCAGCGGCTCGCAATCGGACAAGGGTTATGGAGGCCGCGGTCTCGTCGGTCTGCCGATCGAGGAGTTGCACCGGGCGATTCGCGAGAGCCGCAAGCCCGTCATCGCCAAGGTCCAGGGTTACGCGATCGGCGGCGGCAACGTCCTGGCGACGGTCTGCGATCTGACGATTGCCTCGGACAAGGCCGTGTTCGGCCAGGTCGGGCCGCGGGTCGGCTCGGTCGATCCCGGCTGGGGCACGGCGTTTCTGGCGCACCATGTCGGGGACAAACGAGCGCGCGAGATCTGGTTTCTGTGCCGCCGCTACACCGCCGCCGAGGCGTTTCAGATGGGGCTCGTCAACAAGGTCGTGCCGGCCGAACGGCTCGATGCCGAGGTCGAGGCGTGGTGCCGCGAGATCCTGGCGCTCAGCCCAACGGCGATCGCGATCGCCAAGCGCTCTTTCAACGCCGACAGCGACAATATCGGCGGCATCGGCGCCCTCGGTCTCGAGGCATTGGCGCTTTACTACAACACCGAGGAATCGAAGGAGGGCACCGCCGCCTTTCTCGAAAAGCGCCGCCCCGATTTCCGCGCCAAGCGGAAGCAACGCGGTTAACGCGGGGATGGCCAACCCTCGTCCCGAATAGAACGAGAATACCGATCCGACCGCCGGGCTGATGATCGCAGGCTCCCACAATTCCGTCGTCCGGCGAAAGCCGGGACCCACTCATCGGCGGCTCGTGCATCCGAATGGTGGCTGCCGGCGTTCGCCGGGATGACAATTTTACTTGTCCTGCTCTTTGCCGCTCTTTTCTCGAAAGCGGAAGCGGCTGAACGCGCTTCCGACCGCCAGGTGCTGCACATTCTCGACCGGCTCGCTTTCGGGCCGACCACGGCGGACGTCAAGCACGTCAAGGCGATCGGCATCGAGGGCTATATCGCCGAGCAGCTCGATCCCGATGCGATCCTCGAATCCTCCGAGCTGACGAACCGCCTGGCTGGCCTCGCGACGCTAAAGCTCGATCCGGTGCAGCTCTTTGCCGAATACGGGCCATTGCGCGCGACCGATGGCATGCAGCCCTCGCCCGAGGACCAGAAGGCGCGGCGTCAGCGCGCCCGGCTAATCCTCGAACAGGCGCAGGCCGCCCGCATCTGGCGCGCCCTCCACAGCCCGCGCCAGCTGCAGGAGGTCATGGTCGATTTCTGGTACAACCATTTCAACGTGTTCGCGAACAAGGCGCTCGACCGGCTGTGGGTTGGCGCCTATGAAGCCGAGGCGATCCGGCCCTACGCCCTCGGTCGGTTCCGCGATCTTCTCGGCGCCACGGCGCACCACCCGGCGATGCTGTTCTATCTCGACAACGCGCAGAACGCCGCGCCGGGCAGCAAGGGCCTGAACGGCCGCGAGGCGGGGATCAACGAGAACTACGCGCGCGAGCTGATGGAATTGCACACGCTCGGCGCCGATCGCGGCTACACGCAGGACGATGTCGTCGCGCTCGCGCGCATCCTGACCGGCTGGGGCTTGGCGCGGCCGAACGCGCTGCCGGCTTCGGGCAGCGGCTTCGTGTTCTATCCGGCGCGCCACGACAATGGCGACAAGCATTTCCTCGGCCAGGACATCGCCGGCAATGGCGAAGCAGAAGGCGAGAAGGCGCTCGACTTGCTTGCCGCGGGCCCGGCGACGGCGCGCCACATAGCATTCGAACTGGCGCAGTATTTTGTCGCCGACCAGCCACCGGCGGCGCTCGTCGAGCGGCTTGCCGCGCGCTTCCAGGAGACCGGTGGCGATATGAAATCCACGCTGAAGGTGCTGTTCGCCAGCCGCGAATTCCGCGACAGCACCGGCGTGAAATACAAATCGCCCTATCACTTTGTCCTGTCCGCCGCTCGTGCGGCAGGCGTCTCGGCTGACAACCCGAAGCCGCTGCTCGGCGCGATGGCGCGGCTCGGCCAGCCGCTCTATGGCTGCATGACTCCCGACGGCTATCGCGACACCGAGGCGGCGTGGCTCAGCCCGGATGCGAGCCTGTTGCGGGTCAATTTCGCGAAGGCGCTTGCCGGCGGGAACCTGCCGATCGTCGACGGCGCGAAGCCGGTCGAAGCGGCGCCGCTCCTCGCCACCTTGGCCACGGGTCTGAGCGGCAGAACCCGAGCCGCCGTCGCGCAGGCGCAGCCCGAGTTGCAGGCCGCGCTGATCCTCGGCAGCCCCGATTTCATGCGGCGATAGGAAGGCCGATGCGGCGGCGCGATTTCCTCGGGTTATCGGCGGGAGCCTCGCTCGTCGCATTGAACGGCCGCGCCTGGGGCGTCTCGGCGGATGCGGCGCCGAAGCGGCTCGTGGTCGTGCTGTTGCGCGGCGCGGTTGATGGTCTGAACGTTGTGGTGCCGTACGGCGACGACGCCTATTACGCCGCCCGCCCGACAATCGCGATTGCCAAGCCAGGCGCGCAGGATGGGGCCCTCGCGCTCGACGAGCATTTCGCCCTGCACCCGGCGCTATCTGGTCTTTTGCCGTTATGGCAGGAAAAACAGCTCGCCTTTGTGCATGCCGCCGGCTCGCCCGATCCGACCCGCTCGCATTTCGACGCGCAATTGTTCATTGAGAACGGTACCCCCGGGCGGCGCGCCACCGCCGATGGCTGGATGAACCGCCTCCTCGCGGCGATGCCCGGCCTGTCGCGTGATCCGACCGAGGCTGTCGCGGTCGGCCCGACCCTGCCGCAGATCCTGAAAGGCCGCATGCCGGTCGCCAATCTGCCGCTCGGTCCCGCCGCGGCGACGCCGCTCGCGATCGACAAACCCGAAATCGCCAGCGCGTTTGACCGCCTCTATGCCGGGAAGGACGCGATCGGCCAGGCCTATCGCCAAGGCCGAATGGCCCGCGCCGAGCTGATCGCAGGATTGCCGGCGCCACCCGATCCGACCGACGGCGGGGCGCCGGCGCCAAACGGCCTTCCGGCTGTGGCGGCGCGGCTTGCCGGCCTCATGGCGCATAACCGCAAGATCCGCCTCGCCCTTGTCAGCCTCGGGGGCTGGGACACGCATGTGCGCCAGGGCAATCATGCCGGGCAATTGGCGGAGCGGCTGCGCCCGCTCGGTGATGGGCTCGCGGCCTTCGCGAAGGCGCTCGGCCGGGATTGGCAGGACACCGCCATTGTCGTGCTGTCCGAGTTCGGCCGGACGGTGCGCGAGAACGGCGATGGCGGCACCGATCACGGCCACGGCAATGCCGTCTGGGTATTGGGCGGTGCCGTGCAGGGCGGCCGGATATACGGCGGGTGGCCCGGCCTCGGAACCGACGCGCTCTACGAAAACCGCGATCTCGCCGTGACGACCGATTTCCGCGCCGTGCTGGCGCCGGTCGTCGCGCGCCATCTGCGCCTACCCGATCGCGCGCTGGCGACGATCTTTCCCGGCTTCTCGCCGCCGCGCTCCGACCTCGATCGCCTCATCGCGTAGATCTAAGAGGCGTTGCTTCGCCTCGTTTGCTAAGGCTGCAACCAAGCGGTCATTGCGAGGAACGGAGCAACGACGCAATCTGCCTGATCACCAGCAAGAATCCGTATTGATGACAGAAAACCCGTTCTTCGAACCCTGGAACACCCCGTTCGAGCTGCCGCCCTTCGACCGTATCCGGCCGGAGCATTTTGCGCCTGCCTTCGACCGCGGCATGGCAGAGCACATCGCCGAAATCGAGGGAATAGCCAAGTCGCCCGAAGCGCCCGGTTTCGCGAACACGATCGAGGCGTTGGAGCGCAGCGGCCGCTCGCTGCGGCGCGTCAGCCGCGTCTTCAACAACCTGACCTCGAGCGCGACAAACCCGGCGCTCGATGCGATCGACCGCGACTACGCGCCAAAGCTCGCCGCGCATCGCAGCCGCATCATGCTCGATGCCGGCCTCTTCGCGCGCATCGACGCGCTGTGGCATGAGCGCGATAGGCTCGGTCTCATGCCCGATCAGCCCCGTCTTCTCGATCGGCACCATCTCAACTTCGTGCGCGCCGGCGCCTTGCTCGACCCGGCGCAAAAGGCGCGCATGGCCGAGATTTCCGAGCGCCTCGCGAGTCTGCACACGCTGTTTGGCCAAAACGTACTGCATGACGAAGACGAGTGGCGCCTTCTGCTCAGTGAAGGCGACCTCGCCGGCCTGCCCGATTTCGCCCGCGCCGCTGCGGCAGAGGCGGCCAAGGCACGCGGCCTCGACGGCCATTACGCGATCACCTTGTCGCGCGCCTCGGTCGAGCCGTTCCTGAGCTTTTCGGCGCGTCGCGATTTGCGCCGGACGGCCCACGAGGCCTGGACAGCGCGCGGCGCCCATCCCGGTGATCACGACAACCGGAAGCTGATCGGCGAGATCATGGTTTTGCGCGCCGAACAGGCGCGCCTTCTGGGATATGACAATTTCGCGGCGTACCGGCTCGACGATACGATGGCGAAAACCCCGGAAGCGGCTGCGGCATTGCTGCACGCTGTCTGGGAGCCGGCCAAGCGCAAGGCCGCCGAGGAGCGCGCCGAACTAGAGGCAATGGCTCGCGCCGATGGCCTCAACGAGCCGATCGCGCCCTGGGATTGGCGCTACTACGCCGAGAAGGTGCGGCAGGCGAAATACGCGCTCGACGAGGCTTCGGTGAAGCCGTATTTCGTGCTCGACAACATCGTCCAGGCCGCGTTCGACACCGCCGGGCGGCTGTTCGGCCTGCGCTTTGTCGAGCGTCGCGACTGCCCGGTTTATCACCCGGATGTGCGTGCCTATGAGGTGCGCGACGCCGGCGGTCGTCCGATCGGCCTCTTTCTGCACGACAATTTCGCGCGGCCGGGAAAGCATTCCGGCGCCTGGATGAGCAGCTACCGCGAGCAGCAAAGCCTCGATGGCGAGGTGCTGCCGATCGTCGTCAACAACAACAACTTTTCGAAGGGCGACCCGACGCTCCTCAGCTTCGACGACGCGCGCACCCTGTTCCACGAGTTTGGCCACGGTCTGCACGGCCTCCTCTCGCGCGTCCGCTACCCATCGCAGTCCGGCACCGCGGTGCGGCGCGACTTTGTCGAGTTCCCGTCGCAGGTCTTCGAGCATTGGTTCGAAGTACCCGACACGCTGCGCCGTTATGCCCGGCACTACCAAACGGGCGAGCCCTTGCCCGAGGCGCTCTTACAACGGCTGCTCGCGGCCCGGACCTTCAACCAGGGTTTCGCGACGGTGGAGTACGCCGCCTGCGCGATGCTCGACCTCGATCTGCACGCGAGCGCCGAGCCGGGCGCCCTCGATATCGATACGTTCGAGAGGGGATTTGCCGCGAAAGCCGGGTTGCCGCCCGAGATCGGTCTGCGGCACCGCCCGGCGCATTTCGGGCACCTGTTCGCCGGCGGCGGCTATGCGGCCGGCTACTACGCCTATCTCTGGGCCGAGGTGCTCGATGCCGACGGCTTCGCCGCCTTTGCCGAGAGGGGCGATCCGTTCGATCCCGATCTGGCCGCTCGGCTCCAGGCGATCTACTCGGCTGGCGATACCGCCGACCCGATGGAGCTTTACCGCGCGTTCCGCGGCCGTGATCCCGAGGTCGCGCCGCTTCTCAGAAAGCGCGGTCTCGCCGCCTGAACAAAGCCTTTATGTTGTGGCGATGTCAGCTCGGCGGCTTCATCGCCACATCGAGCATGACGTTCGGCAGGATCTCGCGTAGTACGCCGCGCAATGTCGCCTCGTCCGCGGCGCTCGCCGATGCGATTAACCGTCGTGAGCCGCGTCGCAGGATACGGGCGGTGACCCGCCCATCGCGGCCCGGCCGTATCGTCGCGAAGGCCTCGGCCGGCTCGATCCGCCGCAATGCCCGTTTCAGCGCCTGCAGCCCTTCGCCGCTCTCGACGTCGTGGGCCGCCGCCTCGCCGGGCTCGGGCTCGGCTTCCTCCTCGACTGCCGCGTCGACTGCCTCGACCGGCCGGTGCCGCGCCAAGGATTGGTAGACCGCGCGCCCGCTTTCGGTATCGATCCGCGACTGCAATTCCCAGCTCTCGCCGCGTGAGGACAATTCGCTGATCAGCGCGAACAGGTCGTCGCAGTCGTCGTCGTGCGTGCAGGTGAGAAACGCCAGGCGCCCGTCATGCTCGATCACCCGGTCGTCGTCCTCGGCAAAACCGAGCTCTTCCAGGGCGTTGTCGAGCGCGCGGCGCGAGGCGACGAGCAGCACCGTCACATGCAGCCGGCGTCCCGGATCCGCCGCTTCCTTTTCTTCGGCCAAAGGCCCTCTCCTCGCAGCGTCCGCGCCCGAACCTGCCAGGGTGTCAGCCGAGCTCGCTCTCGCCCCGCCGGCTTATGCGAACATCGCGGTGGACCCCGACGTTCATCAACAGGCCAAACCCCAGCATCATCGTAATCATAGCCGTTCCGCCATAGGAAATCAGCGGCAGCGGGACCCCGACGACCGGAATGAGGCCCATGACCATCGCGGTGTTGATGAAAGCATAGAGAAAGAAATTGGCCGCGATCCCAAGACCAAGCAGCCGTCCGAAGAGGCTGCGGCTGCGCAGGGCGATGGCAAAGGCGTAGCCGATCAGGACGACATAAAGCCCGAGCAGGATCAGGCCGCCGACGAGGCCGAATTCCTCGGCGATCATCGTGAAAATGAAATCGGTCTGCTTCTCGGGCAGAAAGCTCAGATGGGTCTGGGTCCCGAGCAGGAAACCTTTGCCGAAGAGCCCCCCGGAGCCGAGCGCGATCTTCGATTGAGTGATGTGGTAGCCGGCCCCGAGCGGATCCTGCTCCGGGTCGAGAAAGGTATAGAGGCGGGTCTTCTGGTAATCGCGCAGGAAGCGCCAGGCGATCGGCGCTGCGATCCCGGCGCTGGCGGCCGCCAAAGCGAACATGCGCAGCTTGACGCCGCCGAGAAAGCACAGGATCGCGCCGGAGGCGAGAAGCAGCATTGCCGTCCCGAGATCGGGCTGCTTCAGCACCAGAGCCACCGGGATCATGATCATCATCACCGGCGGGATCAGCCTCGAGATCCGGCCAACATTCTCGTTCGGCACGCAATGGAAATAGCGCGCCAAGGCCAGAACGAGGCCGATCGTCATGATCTCGGAAGGCTGCAGCTGAATAACGCCGAGATCGATCCAGCGCTGCGCGCCCATTCCGACAAAGCCGCGCAGATCGACGGCGACGACGAGCACAAGGGCAACGGCATAGATCCAATAGGCGCTGCGGAACCAATGCCGGATGTCGACGAGAGCGACAATCAGCATCGGGATAAAAGCCATCGCGAACCGCGTCATCTGCCGAGACGCCCAGGGCTGCAAGCTCCCATTCGCGGCCGAATACAGCATCGCAAAGCCGATGCCCGATATCGCGGCGATCAGGATGATGAGGCCCCACTGGATGCCGCGGAGCTTGTCCGCCAAACTCAGCCGGCGCTGGCCGATGTCGGCGGATAGGCTCGTCATCGGCTCAGCCGCGGCGAGGATCGGAGCGCGCAGGGGCCGGGGCGGCTGGCGCTGCGGGCGCGTTCTCGGCGATAGCAGGCTGCGGCACGCGCCGGGCGGGATCGCGCTTTTGGGTCTCGGTCAGCACGTCGCGGCAGATCGGCGCGGCGACCGCGGAGCCGCCGCCGCCGCTTTCGCCGCCATGCTCCACCACGACGGCACAGACATAACGCGGCGCGTTGACCGGTGCGAAGGAGATGAACAGCGCGTGGTCGCGTTCTTTCCACGGAACCGCGGTGCCCTTGCGAATGCCGTGCTCGCGCTCAGCCGCGCTGATCCGCCTGACCTGCGAGGTGCCCGATTTCCCGCCCATCGCCATCGCCGGGTCGGTGATGCGCGCCGCATAGGCCGTGCCGCCCTGTTCGTTGACGACAGCGTTCATGCCGTCGAGCACGAGGGCGAGCCAGCGCGGGTTGATGCCGAGTTCGGGAAAGGACGGGGTTCGAACGTCGCCGCCCGGGGCGAGGCGGCCCTCCGGGCGGAACAGGCGCGGCACCACCGCTCGGCCGGTCACAAGCCGCGCCGCCATCGTCGCGAGCTGTATCGGGGTCGCAGTCACCGAACCCTGCCCGATGCCCGCGATCAGCGTCTCGCCGGGCTGCCAGGCGACCCCGGTCAGCGCCGCCTGGCGCTCGCGGTCCGGGATCGTGCCGCCGCGCTCGCCTGGAATATCGAGCCCCACCGGGCTGCCAAAGCCGAGCTTGCGCGCCATCGCGGCGATGCGGTCGATGCCGACGCGCCGCGCGGTCTCATAGAAATAAACGTCGCAGGATTTCTTGATCCCGTCATGCAGGCGCATTGCGCCATGGCCTTCCTTGCGCCAGCAATGGAAGGTCGCATTGCCGAGCGAGAAATAGCCGGGGCAGCCAACCGATGTGTCCGGGGTCATGGCGCCCGCTTCGAGCGCCGCCAGCGCCACCACCGGCTTGAACGTCGATCCCGGCGGATAAACGCCGGCGATGACCTTATCGGTCAGCGGGTTGCGCGGATCGGTCGATAGCTCCTGCCACAGCGCGGGGGTAAGGCCCGTCGCGAATTGCGTCGGATCGAAGCTTGGGCTCGATACCATCGCCAACACATCGCCGGTCAACGCGTCGAGCACGACGCAAGAGAGACTCTGCTCGGCGGAGCATCGTTTTACGACGAATTCCTGCAATGCGGCATCGAGGCCGAGCACGATATCGCGGCCCGGCTGTCCCGGCGTCGTGGCGATCTCGCGGACAACGCGGCCGAAGGCGTTGACCTCGACCTGGCTCGTGCCGGCGCCGCCGCGCAGCTGTAGGTCCAGCGCCTTTTCAACTCCGTTCTTACCGATGCGGAAATCCGGCAGTTCGAGGAGCGGGTCGCCGGTCAGCTCCTTCTCCGAGACCGCCGCGACATAACCGAGCACATGCGAGGCTCCGGTGCCGTAGGGATAATCGCGGATCAACCCTTGCTCGATGGCGACGCCGGGCAGTTCGGGCATCGCGACCTCGATCCGCGCCATCTCCTCCCAGCTCAGATTGGCGCGCACAACGAGCGGCACAAAGGCGTGCTTGCGCTGGACATCACGCATGATGCGCCGGCGGTCGGTCTCGGTAACTTCGATCAATTTGGCGATCGCGTTGAGGGTGCCTTCGAGGTTGCCGGTCTGCTCCGGAACGACGACGACGCGATAATTGGGCCGGTTATCGGCGAGCGCTGCGCCAAAGCGGTCGAGGATGCGCCCGCGCGGCGGGGTCAGAAGCCGCACATTGATGCGGTTCTCCTCAGCCATGACCGCGTATTTGTCGCGGTCGAGGATCTGCAGCTGATACATGCGGGCGGCCAGCGCACCGGCTAGGACCGCCTGGCCGCCGGCGAGCAATGCCGCTCGCCGAGTCAACAGCTTCTGTCGATTGTTTTCGCGCGCCGACACGGGTCCGCTCGGGTCTATCGCCGGCGCATCAGGCGCGGCCCGTCGATTAGCGCGCGCTGGGTGCGTCCCAGCATGAAGCTCCCGGCGGGGAATACCGCGATCGTCAGCACCATGCGGAAGATCGTGTTGCGCGGATTGATCAGGCTGGATTCGAGTAGACAGTGAAGGGCCCAGAGGCCGAGCATCATCCCGCCGCCGATCAGCGTGAACCCGGCCCAGACGGCCGGAAAGGTACGTCCGACAAAATGGCGTCGGGAACGCAGCACGACGGCGCGGGTGACCAGAAGCGACAGGGCCCCGACACCGACCAGCGAACCGGTCAGCAGGTCCTCGCCAAGCCCGATCCCGAACAGGGCATATGACGGCAGCAGGTCCGGCCGGTAGAGCGTCCAGTGGTAGACCGCCATCAGCGCGAGGGCCGGGGTGAGCGCGGCATAGCCCGGGATCTGCAGGGGCAGAATCGCCACGAGCGCGGCGATGATCGTGGTCACGATCGGGACAAGCCGCGCCGCGCTGCTGTTGACGCGAGGCAGTTCGGGCGCAGTGAACTCCCGGAGCGCCATCGTCCTCAGCGTGCCGGTTGCGCAGGCGTTTGGAGTTCGTCGCTGGCCGCTTTGCTCTTGCGCCCCGGTCGTATGGCCGGAGGCACCGGTTGCGGCAGCGCGCCGGAGAGCCCGTAATCGACGGCCAACACATAGCCGAGCTGCGACAGCTCGACATATGGCTCGACCCGCGGGCCGGCCGGCCCAACCGCGCTGACCATGCCGACCGGCAAATCGGGCGGGAAGACGCCGCCTTCGCCCGAGGTGACAACCCGGTCGCCGATCTTGAGCGCCTCCGGCGAGCCGACATAGAGGAGCCGCGGCCGCTCGGAATTGTCGCCCGCCAGCACCGCGCCGGTGTTCGATCCCTCGATCTTGACCGGAATCCGTGAGTTGAGGTCTGTGATCAGCAAGACCCGCGCGGCGCGGCTGCCGACCTCTGTCAGGCGGCCGACCAACCCGTCCCCGGTGATCACTGCCTGGCCGCGCGCAAGACCTGCCTGGCTGCCGGCGTTGACCATGACAGTGCGGACATAGGCGCCGCCTGAATTGGCAATGACGCGGGCGGTCACGTATGACACCGCCCGGTCGGGCACGACCTTAAGCAATCCCTGGAGCTGGCGGTTTTCGGTGGTCAGCTTAAGCGCCACCTGCTGCCATTGCAGAAGCCGCTGGTTCTCTTCCTCGAGCCGCCGATTTACCTGGTAAACCCCGATAAAGCCGCGGACCCGGTCCATCGCCGCCTCGGCGGCGCCCAGGGGGCGGCTCGCGATATCGAGGGCCGGCGCGGCCACATCACTGAGCCCGGTGCGCAGGGTCTCGAACATCGTCTGATCGGCCTTGCCGGCGACGAGCATCGCGCCAGACAGCAGGATCAAGGCTGGCAGCGTCGAGCGCTGGATGCCGGCACGCAGCTGGGGCGAGAGGCGGATCATTCAGCCCCCTTGCCGACTCGCGTCGGATACACAGCTGTTTTTCGGTCCCATGGTCCCCCCGACCGGTTCCCCGAGCGGGCATTATTACGCGAAAAACAGGCTCTACCACATATTGATTAATAGATTTTTGAGCGTCTTCATCTCTTCCAGCGCCCGCCCGGTGCCGAGGGCG
>JBKOVT010000006.1:0-5185 GCA_046724035.1 Pseudomonadota bacterium
ATGCGAAGCGGCGCCGTCGCGCAATTCCTCCTCGGTCTCGGCCAGGCTGACATACATGCCGACCTCGCCGGCTTCCGCCCCCGCCATCAGAAAATGCAAGGCGATCGTCGTCTTGCCGGTGCCGGGGCTCCCCTCCAGGAGGTGCAGCCGGTTGCGGGCGAGCCCCCCGTCCATGACCTCGTCGAGCCCGGCGATGCCGGTGGCGGCCCTCGACAGGACAATCATTGGCGTGCTCATCGAGTACCCCGGGGAAATATCCTTGCGCAGCTGCTCAGAGCCCCCATCGCCCCGACGCGAGGCCATGCAGTCGGCCATAACACGGCGGAACGCTCATTGGTTCCGGCCTCGCCCGAGGAGGCGGCGGGCCGGACCGGCAAGCCTACGAACTCCGCTATAAACTCGGTCTGGGAACCGGCGCAAGGGCTTCGGCCCCGGATATCTTCGCCGCAGGCGAGCTCCCGCGCACGCGAGCCCCGGGCGCCCCGAAACGAAAGATTAATGCGAACGGGGATAACCTCGCTCGGCTGGCGCGACATCCGTTCGGCATAGTGGGCGTTCGGGAGAACGGCGTTCGGCAGACGGGCGTTCGGGAGAACGGCGTTCGGCAGACGGGCGTTCGGGGGACGGGCGTTCGGCGCAGCAGGCAACGATCATGCACATTAAGGATACAAGGCTGCACCGACTCTACGAGTACTGGCTGCAGCGCAAAGGCGGCCGGCGCTTTCCATCGCGGCGCGATATCGATCCTGTCGAGATCCGCTACATCCTCGGCTGGGTCATGCTGATCGATGCGATGCGCGACCCCGTTCGGTTCCGCGTGCGGTTGCACGGAACCGGCATGGCCACCGAGGCGCGTTACGACCTCACGGGCAAGTTCATCGACGAGCTGCCGCACCCGGAATACCGGGATTATGCGATCGGCCAGTGCGAGCGCCTCATCGCCAGCGGCGAACCGCTGCTCGTGCACCACAACCGGATGCTCGATCAGCGGTCTCGGAACTATGAGGCGCTGTGGCTGCCGTTCTCCGAGGACGATTGCACGGTCACGACGCTGCTCTGTGCGTTGATTTACGACACAGAGCCGCCGCTGCGGTCGGGAGTGGCGCTCAATCTCTCCTGCCATCTCGCTCCGCGCCGCTCTGAGCTGGCCTTCGCGAGAGGCGGGAGAGGCTCAGCTCAGCACGTCGCGGTTGACGACATTGTCGCGGTTGGGCTTGCCGTCGAAGACCGACAGAATGTTCTCCACCGCAACGACCGCCATGCGATCGACCGCCTCGCGCGTAACACCGGCGACATGCGGCGCCGCGATGAAATTGGGCAAGGTCAACAGCGGGTTGTCCTGCGGCGTCGGCTCCTCGACAAAGACGTCGAGCGCGGCGCCGGCGATGCGGTTGTTCTTCAACGCATCATAGAGCGCCTTCTCGTCGACAATGCCGCCGCGAGCGGTGTTCACCAAAAAGGCCGAGCGCTTCATTTTGCCAATCCGCGCGGCGTTGAACATGCCGGTGGTCTCCGGCGTCTTCGGGCAGTGGATCGTGATAAAATCGGCGCGCGCCACCGCCGCGTCGAGATCGGCGACTGGCTCGTAGCCGTTGCCGCGGATCGTTTCGGAGTACATGTAAGGGTCGTAGACCAGAATGTTCGTCTCCATCGCGGCGAAGCGCCGGGCGGAGCGGGTGCCGATCTTGCCAAAGCCGACGATCAGGACGGTCTTGCCGTAAAGGTCGACCGGCATGTCCTTGTAGCGGTCATGCCAGCGGCCTTCCTTGACCATCCTGTCCATCATCGCGCCCTTGCGCGCGAGCGACATCGTCAGGAACACACCGGCCTCGGCGACGCTGACCGAGTTCGCCGTGCCGCCGATCATCAACGGAATGTTGCGGCGGGTCAGCGCCGGCACATCGACCGCGTCATAGCCGACACCGATCCGCGAGACCACTTCGAGGTGCGGCGCCGCGTCGAGCTCGGGATCGCTGAACGGCTGAACGCCGAGGCAGATGCCGCTCGCCTCCTCGAGCACCTTGTGAAATTCGGGTTTGGGGATCGTCGGCACGAACTCGACGCCCTCGACATCGTCGCGCGCCTCGATCAGCGCCCAGCCGGATTTCGACATCGTGGTCGGCATCATGATCTTCTTGCGATTGATTCCCGTGCTCTGGGCCATGAATCATCTCCCTCACAATGATGAAAGCTTTTCGATCGCCGCGACATAGCCACGGTTCCAGGTCGGGCTCAGCATGACCTCGTTCATGACGAGGCGCGGCGGCAAGAGCGCGATGTAGAGGATCAGATCGGCGCAATCCTGCGGCTGCACCATGCGGGCGCGTTCTTCGGGGCTGACCGGGTTGGGGCGCTTGTCGAGGATCGCGGTCGCGACCTCTCCTGGCAAAAAGACGCAGGAGCGGATGCCGTTGACGCATTCCTGCATGTTGATCGAATGACTCATCGCCACGATGCCGTGCTTTGCGGCGGTATAAAGCGGCCCCGGGAAGCCGCCGATAAAGCGTCCGGCCATCGAGGCGGTGTGGATGATGAGACCGTCCTGCCGCGCTCGCATAATCGGCAAGGCGACCGTCACGCATTGCGCCGCGGCCGCCAGATTGCCAGCGATCATCAGCTGGGCGTTTTCGGGAGTCAGCTTGTCCCAGTGCCGGTCGTTGATATTGATCCCGGCATTGTTCAACAGGATGTCGAGCCGGCCGATCTCGTTCTTGATGAAATCGCCGATCCGGCGCACGGCCGCGGGGTCGGTCAGATCGCCGGGCTGGACATAGGCGGTGCCGCCGGTGCCGCGGATCCACCCGGCGACGTCTTCGAGCGGCGCCTCGCGGCGGCCGGTCAGCACGATCGCCGCGCCCTCGCCCGCCAATGCGATGGCGGCGGCTTCGCCGATGCCGCTGCCGCCGCCAGTGACCCAAACAACCTTTTCCGCGAGCCTTGGCACGCCCGATCCCCGATTGATTGCCGCCGGCGGGAGGCTATCGCCTCGCAACGCCGCAGACGAGAGGTTTCAGCCCGCGGGGCCGAAGACGAGATCGGGGAGCCCTATTGTCATCGAGGATTTTGTGCCTCAATCGGCGTCGCGGCAGCGGACCATGCGCAAGGGCGTGTAGGTGAGCGCCGTCGTGCCGTCCTGCTTCAGGACGCGGACACGGGTGCGCACCAGCCCCCTGCCCGGCCGGCTTTTCGAGCGCCGCGCCTCGACGATCTCGCACTCGGCATGGATCGTGTCGCCCGCGACGACCGGGCTCTCGACGGACAATTCCATGTGGAGGAAGGCAAAGCCGGTGTGCTGCATCGTCGATTGCACGAGGAGGCCTTCGGCAAAGCAATAAACCAGCGCGCCCGGCGCCGGCCGACCCTTGATGTCGCTTTCATGGGCGAGGAATTCGGTATTGGTGAACAACACCTCGACCATGCCGGTGCAGTTGACGAAATTGGTGATGTCGGCCTCGGTGACCGTGCGGCCGATCGTCTTGAACTGCCGGCCGACCGGGAGGTCTTCGAAATAGAGGCCGAGCCCCAGGGTTTCCATCGCGCTCCTCCGCGAGCCAGCCGCGATGCCATCGCGCGCCGGCTAATGGGTCGTGAAGAAGCCGCTACTAAGCATGAGTGGCGTGACGCCGACCAGCGTAATGGACGAATTGTCATGGAGATGCAGGACGACATTGCCGCCGAGGTCGCTGGTGGCGCTCGCCAGAACGGCGCTCACCGTATCGGTTGCGCTGCTCAGCGAGACCCGATCGCCGGCCGCCTGATTGAAATTGGTGACGGTGTCATGGCCGCTCGTGGCCGATCCGTTGTCCCATTGGGTTTCGTTGCCGCCGGCGAAAGCGATCTGCGCCGATCCGCTACCCGATGAGCCGAGCACCGTGTCATGCGCGCCACCGAACACGGTCGAGTTGCCGCCGCCCAGCGCGAGCCATTGATTGCCGGCGCTGGCGTCGATGACGGTATTGGCGGCGCCGCCAGTGACGCTCTCCCCCGCGACACTGCCGATCGTCTCATTGCCGGCGCTGCCGCCGGTAATCGTGTCGCTCGCGGCGCCCCAGATCGTCTCGTTGCCGCCGCTGCCGCCGATGATCGACTGGTGGCCAAGGCTGCCGTCGATGAATTCGTTGCCGCCGCTACCGCCGATGACCGTGTCGTTCGACGCGCCGCCAATCGTCTCGTTGTCGCTGCCGCCGCGGATCGTGTCGCCAGCGCCGGCCCAAACCGACTCATTGCCGGCGGCGCCGCCGACAATCGACATGTTGCCGTTCATCGCGGCGATAAACACATTGGCGCCGCTGCCGCCGAAGATCGTCTCGCCGGCGACGCCGCCGATCGTCTCGTTGCCGCCGCTGCCGCCGGTGATCGTGTCGGTCAGGGCGCCCCAGATTATCTCGTTGCCTCCACTGCCGCCGATAATCGACTGATGGCCCTGGGACGCGTCGAGGAATTGATTGCCGCCGCTGCCGCCGATCAGCGTCACGCCGGCGACGCCGCCCACCGTGGCGTTGTTGCTGCCGCCATGGATCGTGTCCCCGGCAGCGGTCCAGATCGAGTCGTTGCCGGCATTGCCGCCGAGCACCGACTCGCTGCCGCTCGTCGCGTTGATAAAGACGTTGGCGCCGCCGCTGCCGATGATCGTCTCGCCCGGCACACCGCCGATTGTCTCGTTGCCGGCGCCGCCGCCGCGCACCGTGTCGGTCAGCGCGCCCCAGATCGTCTCGTTGCCGCCGCTGCCGCCGGTAATCGACTGATGCCCGCCGCTGCCGTCGATAAACTGGTTGGCGCCGCTGCCGCCGGTGATCGTGTCGCCGCCGGCGCCACCGATCGACACCGAGCCGTCGCCGAGGAGGATCAGGTTGTTGCCGCCATTGGCGCGGGTATCGACGAGCCCATAATCGCCGTGCAGCAGTGTGAGCGTGCGGGCGTCGGACGAGACGAGGGCAACACCCTGATACCCAGATGCGGTCGCGATACTGCCGGTGCCGGTGCCGTTGTCGATCAGCTCGAGATTAAACTGTCCGGCAAGGGGAGCCGGTAGATTGCTGCCCGGCGTCGTGTAGACAACATTAGCCGGCAGGCCCGGCGCGAAATAAACCCGCGTCGTCCAACCGATCGCGGACATCAAGGTCAGATCGGTCGGCGTCATCGTGTTGATCTGGCCGGACGGGTTGAAGGCGAGAAACGCATCGGC
>JBKOVT010000104.1:0-13412 GCA_046724035.1 Pseudomonadota bacterium
TACGACCCCCACCCCAATCCAAGAGCAAGCCATCCCCGTCGTCGCCCAGGGGCGCGACGTATTGGGCTGTGCCCAGACCGGCACCGGCAAGACCGCCAGCTTTGCGCTGCCGATGATCGACAAGCTCGCCGCCGGGCGAGCGCGGGCGCGGATGCCGCGCTCCTTGATCCTCGAGCCGACCCGCGAGCTCGCGACCCAGGTCGAGGTCTCCTTCGAGCGCTACGGCAAGCACCACCGGCTCTCGACGGCCCTCCTGATCGGCGGCGAGAGCTTCGGCGACCAAGAGCGAAAGCTCGACCGCGGCGTCGATGTGCTGATCGCTACACCGGGCCGCCTCATCGACCTCTTCGAACGCGGCAAGATCCTGTTATCGGATGTGCGTATCCTGGTCATCGACGAAGCCGACCGGATGCTCGATATGGGCTTTATCCCCGATGTCGAGCGCATCGTCGGCCTCTTGCCAAGGACGCGCCAGACGCTGTTCTTTTCGGCGACGATGCCGCCGGAAATCCGCCGCCTCGCCGACGCGTTCCTGAAAGACCCGGTCGGCATCTCGGTCGCGCCGCCGGCCTCCCCGGCCGCGCTGGTCGAGCAATCGCTGATTGTCGTCGCGCCGGAAGACAAGCGCGACACGTTGCGGCACCTTATCGCCAGCGAGGACGTCAAGAACGCCCTCATCTTTTGCAACCGCAAACGCGACGTCGACATCCTGCAGCGCTCCTTGACCCGGCATGGGCTCGACGCGGCCGCATTGCACGGCGATATGCCGCAGCCCAAGCGGACCGAGACGCTGGAGCGTTTCAAGAACAACGAAATCCGGCTCCTCGTCGCCAGTGACGTCGCGGCGCGCGGGCTCGACATCCAGGGCTTGTCGCACGTCTTCTGCTTCGATGTGCCGTACCACGCCGAAGATTATGTGCACCGGATCGGGCGCACCGGGCGGGCCGGGCGGCAGGGCCGCTCCTTCATGCTCGCCGCGCCCGAAGACGGCAAGAACGTCGCCGCCATCGAGAGACTGATCGGACGCGCGATCCCGCCCTTTGCAATCGACGGCATCGCCGCCGCGGCGCTCGACCCAGAGGCCTCGGACGGCCGCCGGTCTCGCCGCGGGGAGCATCGGCGCAGCGACCGGCACCCCCAACGCGCGCCGCGCAATGCCGAGCAGCGCGACCGCCGGCCGCGCAGCGAGGATCGGCCACCGCGTCAAGAGCCGCGCCATCAACCTCGTAACGACCCGCGCCAAGAAATCCATGACGCCGAGGTCTTGACCTTCCCGGGCCCGGCCGCTGCCCCCGTTGCCGAGCCGCGGCGCCGCCCGCACCGCGAACCCGCTCCAGACCACCGGTCTGAGCCAGGCGTCGTCGGGTTTGGCGATCACTTGCCGGCTTTCCTGAAGCGCGCCCCGCGCGTTGCCGCGGAAGCCTAATCCCGCCTTTACATTCATCGCTCATCGGGCATTCTCGCCGGCCACGGGCAGGTGACGAGGCGCCGATGAGCGACAATGCGGGATGGGTCAAGGCCGCCAGCCGCGCGTCTCTCGCCGAGGGCGACGTGCTCGGCGTTCTCGTCGGCGGCAAGGAGATCGCGCTCTACGATCTCGATGGCACGGTCTACGCGACCGACGACATCTGCACCCACGCCTACGCCAAATTATCGGATGGCTGGCTCGACAAGGGCGAGATCGAATGCCCGCTGCATGCCGGCCGCTTCGATGTGAAGACCGGCAGAGCGCTATGCCCGCCGGTTACCGACGACGTTAAAACCTATCCCGTGCGCATCGTCGGCGACGACATCCAGATCAAGCTCGACTGATTTCCGAACTCACGAAGCATTAAGAATAGCGTCCCCGGCGAAAGCCCGGGACGCGTTTGGATCTCTAGGCGTAGACGCGGCGGTAGAGATCGATGATCTCGTCGGCCGTGGGGATTCGCGGGTTGTTGGCGGGCGAGCCTGATGCCAAGGCTTGCGACGCCATGAGCGGCAACAGCTCGTCATAGCGGCCGCGCTCGATGCCGTAAGCCTGCGGGCTCGGCACCTTCAGATCCTCGTTGAGGTGGCGCAATTCGTCGACGAGCCGTGCGACCGCCGCCTGGCTTCCCTCCCCTTCCTCGGCGACGCCCATTGCCCGCGCGCAATCGGCATAGCGTTCGAGCGCGGCCGGCGCCGAGAAGGCCGTGATCTCGGGCAACAGCATCGCGTTGGAGAGGCCGTGCGGCACATGGAAAAAAGCGCCGATCGGCCGGCTCATGCCGTGCACGAGCGCGACGCTGGCATTCGAGAACGCCATCCCCGCGGTCGTCGCGCCAAGCATCATTGCTTCCCTCGCCGCGCGGTTATCGGGTTCGGCGCAGGCGCTGCGGATCTGCCGCGCGATGAGGCCCATCGCATTCTTCGCCAGCCCGTCGGTGAACGGGCTGGCTCGGCGGCTGACATAGGCCTCGATCGCGTGCGTCAGGCTGTCGATGCCCGTATCCGCCGTGAGGCGGTACGGCATGGAGAGCGTCAGCTCGTAGTCGACGATGGCCGCCGCCGGGCAACAGGCGAGCCCCGCGATCAGCATCTTCTCGTCCGTCTCGGTGTCGGTCACAACCGTGAAGCGGGTCACCTCGGAGCCGGTGCCAGCGGTCGTCGGGATCGCGATCAGCGGCGGGCCCAGTTGCGGGATCTCGGCCGGCACCTTCCAGTCGCGCATGCTGCCGCCATTGGCGAACAGCACCGACATGCCCTTCGCGGTGTCGATCGAGCTGCCACCGCCGATCGCGACGAGGCTGTCGAAATCGCCATCGCGCAGGATCGCGACGCCGGTTTCGATGACATCGGTCGTCGGGTCGGAGACCGTATCGGAGAACACCGTGAACGGGATCTGCGCCTCGTCGAGCAGCCCGGTCGCGCGGTCGAGGATGCCACAGCGCGCGATGTAGGGGTCGGTCACGACGAGCGGATGCTTGAGGCCAAGCCGCGCCATCAGCACCGGCAATTCGGCGAGCGCGCCGCCACCGACCGACATCAGGCGGGGCATCGTGATCAATGCGGCCATCGCAGCCTCCTCCTTGCTAGAGCGGCTTTTTCAGGCGGAAGCGCAGAATGCCGCCCTCTTCTTCGCTCGACTCGACGAGCTGACAACCGGTCGTCTGGCAGAAATGCTCGAAATCCTTGATGGCGCCGGGATCCGTAGCGAGAACTTCGAGGATGCCGCCGGGCGGCACGGTTTTCAGCGCGCGCCGCGCCTTCAGAACCGGCAGCGGGCAAAGCAGCCCGGTCGCATCGAGCGTCGTTGCCGGCTCGGTTGTCGATCCGCCACCCGTTTCCGCCATGACTCATCCCCGCAATACCGCGCCGGCCGCCTTCGGTTTTAGCGATGCGCGGCCGGAGCGGCAACGGGCGCAGCAGCCGGGTGCACGATCGCGCCGGGTTGTCGTATGCTGCCGGCTGCCTTTGCAATGTGGGGGTCGCGGTCAGAGATGCAGAAGGTTTCATTGTTTGTTGTGGCGATGGCGCTCGCGATGGTGGCGGCGCTGTCTTTTCACACGACGGCGCGAGCCGAGCTGATCCCGGGCGGCTGGCTCACAATGCCGCGCATCCCGGACCCGCCGCCTGAAGCAGCGCCTCCGGAGCCCGCCGCCATGCGGCCGATCCCGCCGCCACCACGGCCGAAGGTCACGCGGCCGACGGTGCAGCGCCCGCCGGCCCGCCCGCCTTCCGACGGGAAGGTGCAATTCTGAGTGCAGGCGCGAGCGAGGCCGGCATCGACCGCCCGCCGATCGACAAAGCCGGGATCGAAGCGGCCGAGCGGCTGATCCGCCCCCATATCCGGCGGACGCCGGTCATCCGCGTCGAGGCCGGCGATCTCGGCGTCAGCGGCGAGCCGCTCGTTCTAAAGCTCGAGTTTCTGCAGCACACCGGCTCCTTCAAGCCGCGCGGCGCATTCGCGAGCCTCCTCTCCCGCCCGGCGCCGCCAGCGGGGGTGGTGGCGGCATCGGGCGGCAATCACGGAGCCGCTGTCGCTTATGCCGCGATGCGGCTCGGCATCCGCGCGACAATCTTTGTGCCGCAGGTCACCGCGCCGGCCAAGCTCGAGCGCATCCGCGGTTACGGCGCCGAGCTGATCGTCAGTGGCGCGCTTTACGCCGATGCGCTGCGCGCCAGCCAGGATTTTGCCGAGCGCCATGGCGCGCTCCAGATCCACGCCTATGACCAGCCCGAGACCCTGCTCGGGCAAGGGACGGTCGGCTGCGAGATCGAGTCCGATGCAGCCGACATCGACACGCTCCTCGTTGCCGCCGGAGGGGGCGGGCTGATTGGCGGCATCGCCGCCTGGTATCAGGGGCGCATTCGCCTTGTCGCGGTCGAGCCGGAAGGCGCCCCCACTCTCCACAACGCACTCGCCGCCGGGCATCCGGTCGATGCGCCGGCCGGCGGGATCGCCGCCGACTCGCTGGCGCCCGCGCGGGTCGGCACGCTGATGTTCCCGCTGGCGCAGCGCTTTGTCGAACGCGCGGTGCTGGTGGAGGACGCGGCGATCCGGGACGCGCAGCGCCGGTTGTGGTCGGCGCTGCGCATCGCCGCCGAGCCGGGCGGTGCCGCGGCAATGGCGGCGCTGATTTCGGGGCGCTACCGGCCCGCGCCGGGCGAGCGGATCGGCGTGGTGCTGTGCGGCGCCAATACCGACGCAATCGATTTCGATAGGGCTGGCGGTTAGCCGAAGCGGTTGGAGCGCGGGAAGCCCTGCGGCACGCTGCGGCCGGCCGCACCGCGCGCGCCGCGCCACGGCGTCAGGTCGAATTCGGTGCGGGTGCGGTTTTCGCCCTGGCGCCAGGACAGCCCCTCGGCCGCGGCGAATACCTTGGCGTCGGCGAGCCCGCCGGCGCGGTGCCGCTGCAGGATGACACCGCGACCGCGGGTCATCTCCGGGATTTCGGCGAGCTCGACGACCAGCATCCGGCGGTTCTCGCCGACAAAGGCGGCCATATCGCCCGCGGCCGGGACGCAGATTGCGGCGCGCGCGCCGGATGCCGGGGTCAATACCTGCTTGCCGGCGCGGGTCTGTGCCAGCGCCTCCTCGCCATCGACAAGAAAACCGCGGCCGTCATTGGACGCGACGAGTAGCTTCAGGCCGGGCCGGTAGGGGAATAAGGCCACGATGTCGTGCTCGTTCGGCAGGTCGATCATCAGGCGGATCGGCTCGCCCTGGCCGCGCCCGCCGGGCAGCTTATCGGCGGCGAGCGTATAGAAGCGGCCGTTTGTGCCAAAGACGATCAGGCGGTCGGTGGTTTCGGCCGGCACCGCAAAGCGCGGCCCGTCCCCTTCCTTATATTTCTGGTCGGCGAGGTTGACGTTGTGTCCCTTGACGGCGCGGATCCAGCCCTTCTGGGAACACAGCACAGTGACGGGCTCGCGCTCGACCAAGGCCGCGACCGGGATCTCGACCGCGACGGGCGCCGCGCCGATCAAAGTGCGGCGCCGGCCGAGCGGCGTATCGCCGCCGAACTCGGTTTGCGTCGCCTTGATCTCCTTGGCGAGCACGCTCCATTGCCGGCGCTCGCTGGCGAGCAATTTTTCCAGCTCGGATGATTCAGCGCCGAGAGTGTCGAGCTCTTTCTTGATCTCGATCTCTTCGAGGCGGCGCAACGCGCGCAAGCGCATGTTGAGGATCGCCTCGACCTGCACCTCGGTGAGCTTCCAACGCCGCATGATCTCGGCCTTTGGGTCATCCGACTCGCGGATGATCTTGATGACTTTGTCGAGGTTCACATAGACGACGACAAAGCCGCGCAGCACCTCCATGCGGCGCGCCACCGCGGCAAGACGATGCCGGCTGCGGCGCTGCAACACCTCGCGGCGGTGATCGAGAAAGGCGCGCAACACCTCCTTCAAATTCATCACGCGCGGCACGCCGAGCGCGTCGACGACATTGAGGTTGAGCGGCACGCGCAGTTCGAGCTCGGTCAGCCGGAAGAGCTGCTCCATCAGCACATCGGCATCGACATTGCGGTTCTTCGGCTCGAGCACGATGCGGACATCGCTGGCCGATTCGTCGCGGATGTCGGCGAGGAGCGGCAGCTTGCGTTCTTCGAGGAGCGCGGCGACCTTTTCGATCAGCCGGCCTTTCTGAACCTGATACGGGATCTCGGTCACGACGATCTGGTAGAGCCCGTGGCTCAGCTGCTCCTTGTCCCAGCGGGCGCGCAGGCGAAAGCTGCCGCGGCCGGTCGCGTAAGCCTCCGCGATGCTCTCCGGCGCTTCGACCAGGACCCCGCCGGTCGGGAAATCGGGGCCGGGCATATGCGCGACGAGCTCGGCGGTGCTGCATTTCGGCTGCGCGATCAGATGCAATAGCGCGGCGCAGATCTCGCCGGCATTGTGCGGCGGAATGCTGGTCGCCATACCGACTGCGATGCCGGCGGCGCCGTTGGCGAGCAGGTTCGGGAAGCGCGCCGGCAAGACGATCGGCTCACGGTCTTCGCCGTCATAGGTGGCGCGGAAATCGACCGCGTCCTCGTCGATGGCCTCGAGCATCGCCTGCGCCACCGGAGAGAGCCGGCTCTCGGTGTAGCGCATCGCCGCCGCGTTATCGCCGTCGATATTGCCGAAATTCCCCTGACCGTCGATCAGCGGATAGCGCTGCGAGAAATCCTGCGCGAGGCGCACCAGCGCGTCGTAAACCGCCAGCTCGCCATGCGGATGAAACTTGCCGATTACATCGCCGACGACGCGGGCGCATTTCTTGTAGCCGGAGCCTGGATCGAGGCGCAGCTCGTGCATCGCATGCAGGATGCGGCGATGCACCGGCTTTAGACCGTCGCGCACATCGGGCAGCGAGCGCGCCATGATCGTCGACAGCGCGTACGAGAGATAACGCTCGCCGAGAGCATCGGCGAAATCGACATCGCGGATCTCGCCACCCGGCGCTACATCGGACATACGAACCGAACCTCGTTTCTGTTAAGCGGGATTATACCCGCGTTCCGGCCGGCGCATGCGCTCTGCCAACCGCTCGCGGGCTTCCGGCAATTGCCGCCCATGCGGTTCCAAGAGATGGTGCAGCAGAAAATACCCGGTCAACGCCAGCCCGGCGGCGATATCGCGCCGAGGGGCCAGCGAATCGCGCCATAGAAAGCCGGGTAGCGGCAGCAATTTGTCACGGTAGGGCGCGGCCGCGGCGCGCGACACGGCGCGCCCGGTGCGCGGCGACACATAAGCGAGGTCCTCGGCGGCGCCGGTCACAGCGCAACACGACAGATCGAGACCAAAGCCGAGCGTCGCCAGCAATCCGCATTCCCATTCGACATAGTGTTGCGGCCAGCCATGTTCTGCATCGAAGGAAGCGAGCAGCGCCGCGAAGGATTGATAGAGCTCGGGATTGGGCTCGCGTTCGGGCAAGGCCGCGAGCAGCAACGCGGTCGCGGCGGTTACGCCGGCGAGGCGGTCGGCATCGTCGAGAAAACGCACGGCATGGGCTTCCACCAGCTCGCAGTCGAAAGAGCCGAGATGCTCGGGCAGCCGCCCGCGCCAATGCGCGACGATATGATTGCCGGGCTGGAACAGCGCACGGCGGCGCGGCGACTGGCCGCCGCGCACGAGACCGGCATGGCGGCCGTGCTCGCGGGTCAGCAATTCGGCGATCAGCGCGCTCTCGCCGTGCCGCCTCGTCGCCAGCACAAACCCGGTGTCACGCCATTCCATCGAAGCGCCGCTTCACCTAAGCGTTGTAATCGAGGCCGAGGGCAGCGTAGCGCTCGGGATCCTCGACCCAGTTTTCGCGCACCTTCACAAAAAGAAACAGGTGGATGCGGCGGTCGAACATCCGTTCGAGCTCGGCGCGGGCGCGCGCCCCGATTGCCTTGATACGCCGCCCGCCTTCGCCGAGCACGATGGCGCGCTGGCTCGGCCGCTGCACATAGATGACCTGCTCGATACGGGCGCTGCCGTCGCGGCGCTCCTCCCAGCTTTCGGTTTCGACCGTCGCCGCATAGGGCAGCTCGTCATGCAATTGCAGAAAGACCTGCTCGCGCGTCGCCTCGGCGGCGAGCCAGCGCTCCTGTGCATCGGACAGCTGATCGGCCGGGAACAGCCAGGGTCCCGGCGGCAGGTTTTCGGCCAGGTGGCGCTTCAGATCGGCGACGCCGTCGCCGGTCAGGGCCGAGACCATAAAGACCTCGTCGAAGATGCCGCCGCGCGATAGTTCGTCCGCGAGCGCGAGCAATTTCTCGCGGCGCACGAGATCGACCTTGTTCAGCGCGAGAATCGCTGGCCGCTTTGTTTCGGCGAGCCGGCCGATGATGGCCTTCGTGTCGTCATCGATGCCGCGCTGCACGGCGCGCGCCGCATCGACGAGCAGGACGGTCTTGTCGGCGTCGGCCGCGCCGGCCCAGGCGGCGGCGACCATCGCGCGATCGAGGCGGCGGCGCGGCGCGAAGATGCCGGGCGTGTCGACAAAGATCAGCTGCGTGGAGTCCTGAACCGCAATGCCGAGAAGGCGGGTGCGCGTCGTCTGTACCTTGGGCGTGACGATCGCCAGCTTTGAACCGACGAGCTGGTTCAACAGTGTCGATTTCCCGGCGTTGGGCGCGCCGATCAGCGCGACAAACCCGCAGCGCGTCGCCGCTTCCCTCTCTCGCACCGCGGGAGAGGGGCTTTGCGGGCTTTTCGGCTTAGCCTTTCGCGCCATCCGATTGGGCCGGAGTTGGCAAGCTCAACCGCTCCAACAACGCGGCGGCGGCGGCGGTTTCAGCGGCGCGCTTCGAAGAGGCCGTGGCCGCCGCTTCCTCCTGTCCCGCGACGCTGACCGCCACCGTGAAATGCCGGGCATGGTCCGGCCCCTCGATCGCGGCCAGTCGATAATTCGGCAAGCCAAGGCCGCGGCCCTGCGCCCATTCCTGCAGCAGCGTCTTGGGATCTCGCGGCGGTGCATGCATCGCGGCGATTATTGGCGTCCAGAAACGCTCCACAAAGGCGAACGCCGCGGCAAAGCCGGCATCGAGATAGATCGCCGCGATCAACGCCTCGCACGCATCGGCGAGGATCCCCGGCTTTTTTGCCGCGCCGGCGGCGCTTTCGGATGGCGAGAGCTGCACGTAACGGTCGAGACCCATCGCGCCGGCGATCTCGGCCAGCGTGTCGCGACGCACAAGTTGCGCAAGGCGGCGGGTCAGATCGCCTTCCGGCTCGGCGGCGTATTGCCGCCACAAGAGATCGGCGATGACAAGCCCGAGCACCCGGTCGCCAAGAAATTCGAGCCGTTCGTAATTGCGCGGCCCGCTGGCGCGGCGTGCGCGCTTTGTGCTGCGGCCGTGGCGGCGTTGCGGCAGCACGCTCGGATGGGTCAGCGCCTCGGCGAGCAACTCGGGATCGGCAAAGGAATGCCCGATCCGCCGCTCCAGCTCCTTCGTCGCCGCGCCTGTCGCGGCCGCGTCCGCCGGAATCGGATCCGCGCTCAGCTCACGCCTCGGAACAGCCGGCTGTAGCGGATCGCAAACGGCCATTTCCAGACTTCCCACCAATGCGCCGAGCCATCGGTCGAGAAGAAGATGAACTGGGCCTGACCGACCAAATTCTCGTTCGGGATATAGCCGACCGCCGACAGGACGCGGCTGTCCTGCGAATTGTCGCGGTTGTCGCCCATCGCGAAATAATGGTCGGCCGGCACGTCATAGACCGGCGTGTTGTCGAGCGGGCCGTCCTCGCGGCCGCCGAACCCGAATTCCTTGATGATGCAGTGCTGCACGGCACCGCCGCCCGAGCCGCGCGGCAGGCTCTCGCGATAGCCCAGCTGCACGATAAAGGGGCCGGCCTCCTTGTCGATGCAGCTCTGGTCCTCTTTGCGCGGCACTAGCTGATCGTTGATGTAAAGATCGCCGTGCCGCACCTGGATGTGGTCGCCGGGAAGCCCGACGATGCGCTTGATGTAATCGGTCGAGGGATCGGTGGGCAATTTGAACACGACAACATCGCCGCGCTCCGGAAGGCGCGAGAACGGCAGATAGATGCGGCCGGAAAACAGCGGCAATCCGAAAGGCAGCGAATAGCGGCTGTAGCCGTAGGTGAATTTCGAGACGAACAGATAGTCGCCGACCAGGAGAGTCGGGATCATCGAGCCCGACGGGATATTGAACGGCTCGTAGGCCACGGTGCGCACGACAAGCGCGATCAAGACGGCATAGACGATCGTCTTGACGGTCTCGAGCATGCCGCCCGAAGCCTTCTTCTTGGAAACCGATTTCGAGGTCGAGTTCGATTTCATGTTCGCCTGGCAAGATTGCGCGGCGCGACAGACGCATGCGGCGCGGGCTCCGTCAAGCGCAGAGCGGGAATACCGATCACTCGGCCGGGACCGCGGCAGGGACGACGGCCGGAAGGGCGGTGATGATGACAACCGCCTGAGCGAGTGGCGGCTCGTCTGTCAAGGTCACGTCGAGCCGCGCCGTCATTCCCGGCGGGGTAATCGCCTCGAGGCGTTTCAGCGCGCCGCCGGTAAGCCGCAGGCCCGGCTGCCCCGAGGGCAGATTGACGACGCCGAGATCGCGCCAGAAGACGCCGCTGCGAAACCCGGTGCCGAGCGCCTTGGCGGCGGCTTCCTTCGCCGCGAAGCGCCGGGCGTAGCTCGGGCCGGGGTTGGCGCGGCGCTCGCAGCGGCGACGCTCCGTCTCGGTGAAAATGCGGTCGAGAAATCGGTCGCCAAAGCGGTCGATCGCCGCCTCGATGCGCCGGATATCGATCAGGTCGCTGCCGACGCCCAGGATCATTGGGGGATCATCGGTTCAGCCGCGCGCCCGTTCGACCGAGTTGATGACCGGAGTCGCGCGCAACGCCGCGATGATCGTCGAGAGATGCTTCACATCGGCAACCTGGATATCGACCATGATCTCGAAGAAATCGGTCGAGCGGTTGGTGATCTTCAGATTGCTGATGTTGCCGCCCTGTTTGCCGATGGTCGTCGTCAGGCTGCCGAGATTGCCGGGCTCGTTCGCGATCGTGACGTTGATGCGGCCGGTGTGGGCGGCATCCGCCTCCTCGCTCGACCAGGCAACATCGAGCCAGCGCTCCGGCTCGTCGGCAAAGCTTTCGAGCGTGTCGCAATCGATCGTGTGGATCGTGACGCCCTTGCCGGTCGTGACGATGCCGACGATGCGGTCACCCGGCAGCGGATGACAGCAGCCGGCGAAATGCACCGCCATGCCGGGGATGAGGCCGCGGATCGGCACGGCAGTCTCGGAGGTCTTTCCCTTGCGCCGCGCGCGGGCGAGCGGGACGACCTTGTTCTTGTCCTCGGCGCGCTGGGGAAACGCGGTGTTGACGACCTCGCGGCCGGTGACGATCCCCTCGCCGACTGCGACATAGAGGTCCTCGACCGCCGCGCAGTGGAACTGCGCCAATACCGCTTCGAGCGGCCGCTCGGAAAAATCGTGACCGTCCTGGCGGAACGCTTTCTGCAGGATGGAGCGGCCGAGATCGAGATATTGCGCGCGCTGCTGCGTGCGGATGAAGCGGCGGATGCGCGCGCGCGCCTTGCCGGTGACGACAAAGCGCTCCCAAGTCGGCGACGGCGTCTGCGCCTTCGAGGTGACAATATCGACCTGATCGCCGTTCTGCAGCCGGGTGCGCAGCGGCAGCAAGCGGCCGTTTATCTTGGCGCCGACGCAGGTATCGCCGATCTCGGAATGGACGGCATAGGCGAAATCGACCGGGGTCGCGCCGCGCGGCAAGGCGATCAGATCGCCCTTTGGCGTGAAGGCGAAGACCTGATCCTGGAACATTTCGAGCTTGGTGTGCTCGAGAAACTCCTCCGGCCCCGAGGCATGATCGAGGATGTCGAGGAGCTCGCGCAGCCAGCGATACTGCCGTCCGTCGGTGCGCGCCTCCTGGTGCTTGTAGATCCAGTGCGCGGCGACGCCGAGCTCGGCTACCTCGTGCATGTCCGGGGTGCGGATCTGAACTTCGATGCGCTGGCGTTCCGGCCCGAGGACGCCGGTGTGCAGCGAGCGGTAGTTATTCGGCTTCGGGGTCGAGATGTAATCTTTGAAGCGGCCGGGAACGACGTGATAGGCCGAGTGAATAATACCAAGCGCGTGGTAGCACTCGCCGATGCCGTCGACGAGCACACGAAACGCCATCACGTCGGCGAGCTGCTCGAATGAGACATTCTTGCGCTGCATCTTGCGCCAGATCGAATAGGGCGATTTCTCGCGGCCCGAGACCGCCGCCTTGAGACCGCCTTCCTCCAGCTTGCGGTTCAGCTCGGCGATGATGCGCGGCACGATGTCGCCGCCGCGATCGCGCAGAAAGCCGAGCCGCGCCATGATGCTCGCGCGGGCATCGGGATACAGCTCGGCAAAAGCGAGGTCTTCGAGCTGATCCTTCATGCGATGCATGCCGATCCGCTCGGCCAATGGCGCGTAGATGTCCATCGTCTCGCGCGCGATGCGCCGCCGCTTGTCCTCGCTCTTGATGAATCGCAGGGTCTGCATGTTGTGCAGACGGTCGGCGAGCTTCACCAAAAGGACGCGAATGTCCTCCGACATCGCGAGGACGAGCTTGCGGAAATTCTCCGCCTGCTTTGTCTGGTCGGATTGCAATTCGATGCGCGACAGCTTTGTGACGCCATCGACGAGCCGGCCGACCTCGGGGCCGAACTGGCGCTCGATATCATCGAGCGTCGCGACCGTGTCCTCGATCGTGTCGTGCAACAGGCCCGTGACGATCGAGGCGCTGTCGAGCTTCATCTGGGCCAAGAGGCCCGCTACCTGGATGGGATGCGAGAAATACGGGTCGCCCGAGGCGCGCAGCTGCGAGCCATGCGCCTTCATCGAATAGACATAGGCGCGGTTGAGCAGCCCCTCATCCGCATTGGGATCGTAGGATTTGACCAGTTCGACGAGTTCGAACTGCCGCATCATCGGGCGGCCGCCCCCATCCTGTTACGCCCCAATCCTGTTATGTCGCCGCGCTATCGCCAGCCGCCGGTCGGCTAGGCAACCCGCCGCGAGGCAAGCAGCAATAATCAGGGCTCCTCTTCGGGCTCTGTATCGGTCTCGGCCTCTTCCTCGATATCCGCCGCCTCGTCCTCGACATCGAGCAGGTCTTCCTCGAGCTCCTCGTCGACCGCTTCCTCGTCGGTCTCGTTCTCGCTGATGACGGGGCCGGTCGGGTCGGCGATGCCGAACAGCGTCTGCTCGAGCTCGGGCGCCTCCTCGGGTTCGTCCATCTCGATATGCTTCTGCATGCCGCGGATCAGGGAATCCTGGAGATGGTCGAGCTCGATCGTGTCGTCGGCAATCTCGCGCAACGCGACGACCGGGTTCTTGTCATTGTCGCGGTCGACCGAGAGCGGCGCGCCCGAGGTGATCTCGCGCGCCCGCTGCGCGGCCACGAGGACCAGCTCGAACCGGTTGGGGACCTTAACGACGCAATCTTCG
>JBKOVT010000313.1:0-21087 GCA_046724035.1 Pseudomonadota bacterium
GACCTCGGAATCCAGCGCCGACGTCGCCTCGTCGAGGACCAGTATGGGCGCGTTCTTCAGAATGACGCGCGCGAGCGCGATCCGCTGCCGCTGGCCGCCCGACAATTTGACGCCGCGTTCACCGACATGGGCATCGAACGCGGTGCGCCCGTGCCAATCCTCGAGGCCCTCGATGAATTCGAGCGCGTTGGCGCGGCGCGCCGCGTCGACGATCTCGGCCTCGCTCGCCTCGGGCCGGCCATAGCAAATGTTGTCGCGGATCGAGCGATGCAACAACGAGGTGTCCTGCGTCACCATACCGATTTGGGCGCGCAGACTTTCCTGCGTCAGCCCGGCGATGTCGCGCCCGTCGATCAGGATGCGTCCGCTCTCGGGTCGGTAGAAGCCAAGCAGCAGGTGGACGAGGGTCGATTTGCCGGCGCCCGACCGGCCGACGAGCCCGACCCGCTCGCCCGCTGCGATGTCGAGCTCCAGTTCGCGCAACACGCCGCCGCGGCGAGGCATGCGCCCATAGTCGAAGCTGACATGCTCAAAACGGATCGCGCCGGTGACTCGCGGCAGCTCCACCGCGCCCGGCAGATCCGGCATCTGGCGTTCGACCGCGATCGAGCGCATCCCGTCCTGCACTTGGCCGAGATCGTCGAAGATGCTGGCGATCTGCTGTGCGACGCTGCCGGACATGTTGACGACCTGCCATGCCATCGGGATCGCCGTCGCAACCGTGCCGATCCCGATGTGGCCGTTCCGCCACAGCACGATGGCGAGCGCGCCCGTCCCGACCATCAACGCCGCGTTCATCAGCTGCAGCGACATGCCCCATACCGTCCCGATACGCTGCTGCGCCCGCCAAACGTCGGTGTGCTCATCGACGGCCTCGCGCACGAAGGCGTCCTCGTCGCGGGCGCGTGCGAACAGCTTCACGGTCAGGATGTTCGTGTAGCTGTCGACGATCTTGCCGGTCAGAACCGAGCGCATCTCGGACATGGCGCGCGAGCGTTCGCGCATGCGCGGCAGAAAGTGCCGCAGCACGATGGCATAAACGACGAACCAGGCGACGATCGGCAATGCCAGCCGCCAATCGGCGGCGGACAACAGCGCAATCGCGCTCGTGCCGAAGACGAGGATGTACCAGAGCCCGAGAACCGACAGCACGACGCTCTCGCGCAATGCCGGGCCGGTCTGCATGACGCGCGCTGCGATGCGGCCGGCGAAATCGTTCTGGAAAAACGTCCAGCCCTGCCGCACGACATGCCAATGGCTTTGCCAGCGCACCAGGTTCGTAAATCCAGGGATCAGCATCGCATTGGCGACGATGAACTGCGCCAAATGCACCGCCGGGCGGATGAACAGAAACAATGCCGCCATCGCCAAGAGCTGCCACCCCGCTTCCCGCCAGAGCGTTTCGGGCTGCTGCCTCGACACGAGCGAGACGATGCGGCCGAGGCAAACCGGCAGCAGGGCGTCAGTGAACGCGACGCCGAACCCCGTCACGAACAGCGCCGCGAGCGGCCCCGGGATCTGCCGCACGAAGTGCCAATAAAAGCGGATCAGCGCCTGTGGGCTATCCAAGACCGGCGGCGCCGCATCCGGCGAGTACGCGGTCGGCTCCAGGAATTTTTCGAAAAAACGCAACATGACGCGCTACACGGCCGTCGCCAGCCGGCCGGTCAATCGCCGGCTGGATTTCACCGTCGCTCGGCTTCGCGGAGGTTCAGAGCTGCCTCGGATGCCGATCACCGATGCGCGGCGTTGTAGCGGTCGAGTGCCTCCTTGCCGGGGCAGAGCTCATTTTCGCCGAGCGCATTGAGCGGCGCCTCGACCGTGTCGAGGAACTCATGTAGATCGCCGTGATCCTCCTCGACGAACAACAGCCCGGTGACGACCTCGCCGGCGGCATGGCGCTGCTGTAAATAGGTCATCGCCGAGACGCGGTCGCGCGGATCGTAATCGAGCGCGAGCTTGCGCAGCCGCAGCATCGATCCGTCATGCTGCACGACGGTTTCGAGCGTGCCCGGCGCGTAATCGGCGGTGATCGCCTCGCGCGTCACCATGAAATCGAGCTGGTTGACCGCGTCGTTATGGGCGCGCACGTAATCGAAGCTCTTTGTCGATTCCGGGTTGTTGTTGAAGGCGACGCAGGGAGAAATCACGTCGATAAAGGCGGCGCCCTTGTGCTGGATCGCCGCCTTGATCAGCGGCACGAGCTGCGATTTGTCACCCGAGAAACTGCGCGCGACAAAGGAGGCGCCGAGCTGCAACGCCATCGCGACAAGGTCGATCGGCGAGTCGGTGTTGACGGCGCCGCGGCGCGCCTTCGAACCCTTATCGGCGGTCGCCGAGAACTGGCCCTTGGTCAGCCCGTACACCCCGTTGTTCTCGACGATGTAGACCATGTCGACGCCGCGGCGAATGCAATGCGCGAACTGGCCAAGTCCAATCGACGCGGAATCGCCGTCGCCCGAGACGCCGAGATAAATCAGATCACGGTTGGCGAGGTTGGCGCCGGTCAAGACGGATGGCATGCGGCCATGCACACTGTTGAACCCGTGCGACTGGCCGAGGAAATAGGTCGGCGTCTTCGACGAGCAGCCAATGCCGGACAGCTTGGCGATCCGGTGCGGCGGCAATGCCAGTTCGAAACAGGACTGGATGATCGCGGCGCTTATCGAATCATGGCCACAGCCGGCGCAGAGCGTCGAAATCGAGCCTTCATAATCCCGGTGCGTGTAGCCGAGCGCATTGGTCGGCAGTTTCGGGTGATGCAGCCGTGGCTTGGCGATGTAGGTCATGGGACCTCGGTGAGCTTAGGGCAGCGCCTTTTTGAGCGGCGCGAGGGTGACGACGGCAAGCATGTCGGCGACGGCCTTGACGATAAAGCGGGCGGTGATCGGAGTGCCGTCATAGTGCAGGATCGGGACGAGCCGCGCCGGATCGACCTCGCCCTCGATCGTCAAGAGGCTGCGCATCTGTGAGTCGCGGTTCTGCTCGACGACAAAGATGCGCTCATGGCTCGCGATAAAATCGAACACCTCGTCGTGGAACGGGAAGGAGCGGATGCGCAATGTGTCGAGATGGATGCCGCGCGTCTCGAGTGTCTCCAGCGCTTCTTCCATCGCCAGCGTCGTCGAGCCGAAATAGATCGCGCCGAACTTGGTAGGCTCCTTGGCCTCGCGCTTCACCGGCCGCGGAGCGTAGCGCTTGGCGGTCTCGAATTTGCGCAGCAAGCGCTGCATGTTCGCGACGTAAGGACGGCCCTCTTCGGTGTAGCGGGCGTATTCGTCCTTCGTCGTGCCGCGCGTGAAAAAGGCGCCGCGCGTCGGATGCGTGCCGGGCAGCGTGCGGAAGGGGATGCCGTCGCCGTCGACATCGAGATAGCGGCCGAATTCCGCCCCCGCTTCGAGCATCTCGTAATTCATGACCTTGCCGCGGTCGTATTCCCGGGCAGGGTCCCAGCGGAGTGGCTCGACCAGCCATTCGTTCATGCCGATGTCGAGATCCAGCATGACGAAGACCGGCGTCTGCAGCCGGTCAGCGAGATCGAGCGCATCGGCGGCGAAGGTGAAGGCTTCGTTCGGGTCCTGCGGGAATAGCAGCACGTGCTTGGTGTCGCCGTGCGAGGCGTAAGCGGCGGAGATGATGTCCGCCTGCTGGGTACGGGTCGGCATGCCGGTCGACGGGCTGCCGCGCTGGATGTCGAAGATGACTGCCGGGATTTCGGCGAAGTAAGCGAGGCCGATAAATTCCTGCATCAGCGAGATGCCGGGGCCGGAAGTCGCGGTGAATGCCCGCGCACCGTTCCAGCCGGCGCCGATGACCATACCGATCGAGGCGAGCTCGTCCTCGGCCTGGATGATCGCGTATCGGCTCTTCTTCGTCTCGGGGTCGCGGCGGTAGCGGCGGCAATGTGATGCAAACGCCTCGGCGAGCGAGGAGGAGGGGGTGATCGGGTACCAGGCGCATACCGTCGCGCCGCCATAGACGGCGCCGAGCGCGGCGGCGTCATTGCCGGTCACGAAAATCCGGTCGCCCACCTTGTCGCGGCGCTCGAGCCGCAGCCCGATCGGGCAGGCGAGCTCGGCCTGCGCCCAGTCGCGGCCGAGATGCAGCGCGTGCACATTGGGCTGGATCAGCGTGTCCTTGCCGCGGAACTGCTCCCCGATCAGCGCCTCGATAGCCGCCACATCCATATCGAGCAACGCCGAGAGCACACCGAGATAGACGATGTTTTTGAAGAGCTGACGCTGGCGCGGATCGTCATAGGTGCGGTTGCAGATCGCGGTCAGCGGCGCGCCGATCACGAAGATGTCCTCGCGGAACTTCGATTTCGGCAGCGGCTTTGTCGAATCATAGAGCAGATAGCCGCCCGGCTCGATCTCGGCGACGTCCTCGTCCCAAGTTTCCGGGTTCATCGCGACCATCATGTCGACGCCGCCGCGCCGCCCGAGATGGCCGCCCTCGCTGATCCGCACCTCGTACCAGGTCGGCAGCCCCTGAATGTTCGACGGGAAGATGTTGCGCGAGCTGGCCGGGACGCCCATCCGCAGCACCGATTTCGCGAACAGCCCGTTGGCACTCGCCGAGCCGGAGCCGTTGACGTTGGCGAATTTGACGACGAAATCGTTAACGGCTTCTAGCGGCTTCGGCATGCGGGCCCAGCCTGTGTCATCTCGAAAAGGAACTTCTGCATATCCCATGCGCCGGTCGGACACCGCTCGGCGCAGAGACCGCAATGGAGGCAGACATCCTCATCCTTGACCATGATACGCCCGGTCTTCAGCGAATTCCCGATGTATAGATCCTGCGTCAGATTGATTGCCGGAGCGCTAAGACGGGTTCGCAGCTCCTCTTCCTCGCCATTCTCGGTAAAGGTGATGCAATCCATCGGGCAGATGTCGACGCACGCATCGCATTCGATGCACAGCTTGCCGTTGAAGACGGTCTGGATGTCGCAATTGAGGCAGCGCTCGGCTTCGAGATAGGCAAGCTTGTCGTCATAGCCGAGCTCGACCTCGGTCCTGATGTCCTTCAGCGCCACCGAGATGTCACGCAGCGGCACCTTGTAGCGTAGGTCGTTCGAGATGTCGTTGTCGTAGCTCCACTCGTGGATGCCCATTTTCTGGCTGACCAGCGTCACCCCGGGGGGCGGACGGTCGTTGACATCCTCGCCGTTGCACAATTTGTCGATCGAGATCGCCGCTTCGTGGCCGTGCGCGACGGCCCAAATGATGTTTTTCGGCCCAAACGCCGCGTCACCGCCAAAGAACACGTTGGGCAAGCTCGATTGCATCGTCTTCGGATCGACCTTGGGCATGCCCCAACGATCGAACTCAATCCCGGCATCGCGCTCGATCCACGGGAAGGCGTTTTCCTGGCCGATGGCGACGAGGACGTCGTCGCACGGAATGTGCTGGTGCGGTTCGCCGGTAGGCACCAGGCTACGCCGGCCCTTCTCGTCGAATTCGGCCTTGACCTTCTCGAACAGGACGCCTGTCAGCTTGCCGTTCTCGTGGGTGAACTCGACCGGCACGAGAAAGTTAAGGATCGGGATGCCCTCATGCATCGCGTCCTCTTTCTCCCAGGCCGAGGCCTTCATCTCCTCGAAGCCCGAGCGAACGACGACCGTTACTTCCTGGCCGCCGAGGCGGCGCGAGGAGCGGCAGCAATCCATCGCCGTATTGCCGCCGCCGAGCACGATGACGCGGCGGCCGATCTTGTCGATATGGCCGAAAGAGACAGAAGAGAGCCAATCGATGCCGATATGGATGTTGGCGGCCGCTTCCTTGCGGCCCGGGATATCAAGCTCGCGGCCGCGCGGCGCGCCCGAGCCGACAAAGACCGCATCCCAGCCCTCGGCGAGCAGCGCCTTCATGCTGCCGATGAACTGACCGTAGCGAGTCTCGATCCCGAGATCGACGATCCGGTCGACCTCCTCGTCGGTCACCGATTCGGGCAGGCGGAACCGCGGGATCTGTGTCCGCATCATACCGCCGCCTTTGGCGTCGCCATCGAACATGACGCAGTGATAGCCGAGCGGCGCGAGATCGCGCGCAACGGTCAGGGACGCCGGGCCGGCGCCGATCAGCGCGATGCGCTTACCGTTTCTTTCCGTTGGAACGGCCGGCAGATACGGGCTGATGTCGCCCTTATTGTCGGCGGCGACGCGCTTGAGGCGGCAGATCGCGACCGGCTCCGCCTCGACGCGGCCGCGGCGGCAGGCCGGTTCGCAGGGTCGGTCGCAGGTGCGCCCGAGAATGCCGGGAAAGACGTTCGATTCCCAATTGATCGCCCAGGCCTCGGTATAGCGTTGCTCGGCGATCAGCCGGATGTATTCCGGGACTGGCGTGTGCGCCGGGCACGCCCACTGGCAATCGACGACTTTATGGAAATAGTCAGGATTTCGGATATCGGTGGGCTGCAATACGCTTCTCCTGCCGAACGGCGGACGCGTTCCATCGTCCGGCCCGGCGCTTTCTCCCGAGGCCGCCGCGCCTTACACGCCGCGCCTTATACAAGGAGTTCGGGTGACCGTCATCCTCGCCGTTGGTGGTCCGCCGCAGACCAGGATTGCGGCCGCGGCGGGCTGCCGCCCAGCGGGCGCTACATCGAAGCGCGACAAACCTTCCGGCGCCCGCGGCGGGGGTCTAGATATGGGCGCTCGACTGCGCCTCGGCTAGTCCATCGGCAGGGCGCGGCAATGCGCGCCTTGATTTCGATGAGCTGGCGGCGCATCTCAGCGTCAGAGCCGCCGGCCCTGCCACGGCTCGCATTGTGGAGCGGCGCTGCGTCGGGCCTCCGAGCGAGGCCCGGGATAACACGCAGCGGATCAGGCGGAAGCCGCTCCGTAATCCCTTCCATATTCCGCAATGACCGCCGGTGCGCCGGGCCGAGCAATCGGAACCGATGCCGCTCGACCGGCCGTGACAAGAAAGAATCATAGACGTGATCTCATTTGAAGACTTGGCCCTCGTCGAGCCGATTCGACGCGCGCTCAAGGATGAAGGCTATGCCACGCCGACGCCGATCCAGGCGCAGGCGATCCCGCAGCTTCTCGCCGGCCAGGATCTGCTGGGAATTGCCCAGACCGGCACCGGCAAGACCGCCGCCTTTGCCCTGCCGATCCTGCAGCGCCTCGCTGCATCGCGGGGCCAGGCCGGACTGCAACGCAAGACCGCCCGCTGTCTCGTTTTGACCCCGACCCGCGAATTGGCGCTGCAGATCGGCGACAGCTTCCGGGCCTATGGGCGCCACCTCGGACTGCGCTCGCTCGTCATCTTCGGCGGCGTCGGCCAGAACCCGCAGGTCGCGGGGATGGCGCGTGGCGTCGACATCCTGACCGCGACCCCGGGACGGCTGCTCGATTTGCTCGGACAGGGGCATCTCCGCCTCGACGCGATCGAGACGGTGGTGCTCGATGAAGCCGACCGCATGCTCGACATGGGCTTTATCCACGACGTCAAAAAGATCGTGGCGCTGTTGCCGAAACAGCGGCAGACCTTGCTGTTCTCGGCAACGATGCCGAGCGCCATCGCCCGGCTCGCCGCCGGCATCCTGCGCGATCCCGTTCGGGTCGAGGTGACGCCGCCCTCCACCACGGTCGAGCTGATCGAGCAGCGGGTCGCGTTTGTCGAACGTGCCGGCAAGCGCGAGATGCTTTGCGCCATGCTGCGGGATAGGGCGCTCGCCCGAGTGCTGGTTTTTACCCGCACGAAGCACACCGCGAACCGGGTCGCCGAACAGCTCACCCGCGCCGGATTTTCCGCCGAGGCGATCCACGGCAACAAGTCGCAGGGCGCGCGGCAGCGCGCGCTCGAGGGGTTTCGCGCCGGCCATGTCCGTGTGCTGGTCGCGACCGACATCGCGGCGCGCGGCATCGATGTTGACGGCATCACCCACGTCGTCAATTACGAGCTACCGAACGTGCCCGACACCTATGTCCACCGCATTGGCCGCACCGCGCGGGCCGGCGCTGCCGGCGCGGCGATCTCGTTATGCGATGGCGAGGAGCGCGCCTATCTCAGGGACATCGAGCGGACGATCGGCCGCAAGGTGCCGGTGCTGGACGCACAGGCGTTCCGCGGCGCTCGGCCGCAGCGCCGCGCCGCATAGGGATAGCGCCGGAGCAGCTCGCGCTTGTCGCTCGCCGGAAAGAGGGCGGGGCTCCGGCGCTACTCGGCTGCCGCGCGCGCGGGCGAGAGGTGCGCGACCTTCGGTATGACTTCGCGGGCCAGCAACTCCATCGAGTGCCGCCACGCTTCGGGGTTCTCGCTGTAATCAAAGCAGAACAAGAGCAGGCTGCCGAACCCGCCGACCTCGTCATACATGCGCTCGATCTTCTCGACGACGGTCCTGGGCGAGCCGATCAGCCAGTTGTGGGTCGCGCAGTATTCCGGCGTGACATCGCTGTCGGCCACCGCTTCGTCGTGCTTCAGGAACTGGATGACGCCGACATTCTTCAGCAGCGGCAGGAAGTATTCCCGCATCATGCGGCCCATCTGTGCGCCGACCGAGAGGCGCCACGCCTCCTCGTCGGTATCGGCGACAAAGATCTCGCGCACGAGGCGCCAGTCGGCACGGCTCGGGTTGCGGCCGCTGCGTCGCGCTCCTTCCTCGACCGATTCCCAATGGCTCGCGACATAGCCCGGGTTGAGGTTGAGGCTCATCGGCAGAAAACCGTGTTCGCCGGCGAGCTTTAGCGTGTCCGAGCCTTTGCTGACCCCCGCGACGCCGATCGGCGGGTGCGGCCTCTGAAACGGCTTGATGTGCGGCCGTAAGGTTTCCAGCATCAAGTCGGTGTAGGTGACGTGCCAGTACTTGCCCCGGTAGTCGAACGGCTCTTCGGCGCTCCACAGCTTCAGGATGATGTCGAGCGCCTCGCGGGTCATCTCACGGTGCTGGCCGGCCATGCCGTCGACATTGAACATCGCCCAGTCACTCGGCAGGCCGCTGGCGGCGACCCCGAAATTGAGCCGCCCCTGCGCCATGTGATCGAGCATCGCGACCCGGTTGGCGAGTTCGGCCGGATGATGATAAGGCAACAGAAAGCCGCCCGGGGCGAGGCGGATGCGCTTTGTCTCCATCAGGGCCTGCGCGATCAGGAGATCGGGGGCGGGGTGCGGCTCCCAGATCGCGGTGTGGTGCTCACCGATCCAGGCCTCCTCGAAACCGAGCTCGTCGGCCCAGCGCAGGGTCTGCAGATCCCAGCGGTGACCCTCTCCGAGAGGACGCTCCGGCGGGTGCGACGGCATCGTGAACAGACCGTAGCGCATGGCGTAGCCTCCCTGCGTTTTCCGCTTTTTTAACCATACGGCAGAAGCGTCCGGGCCGCATACGCCCAAATAAGTTGCATGAAAGCAGCGGTTTATCGCGAAATCGGATGGTTGCCGCGCAATCAAATATTGACTATTTGTAGCCAAGCGTTACAAAGGCGCGACGTAATGTCGCCCCTCACCCCCGGGAGGAAACATGAACGAACTGCGCTCCCCCCGTCGTCTCTTCAAGATCTGGCATCGCCGAGACAAAGCGCTCATCGATCATCTCGTCGGCTCCATAGGCGGCTCGAACACCGATACCTCTGGCCGGACCCACTCGCCGATGACCTCCTCTGGCCTCATTGTTGAGGAGCAGGTACGGAAGGCGTGGCAGCCCTGCGGAGTCGGCCTGCCGATTTTCTAGTCTGCCGATCTAATCGGTCCTTCTGTTACAATTCAGGTTCCAGTGACGCGCCGCGGATACACGCGGCGCGTTTGCTGCGCCCGCATTGACCCCCGCCAGCCCAGCGCCTAGCTTCCGGCCCTCCTGAAACCGCGGCCCGACAGCGGGCCCTGATGCGAGGAAGGGCGGTATGACAAAGCCGACCCGCCGGCCGGCCAATCCATGCTTTTCATCGGGTCCTTGCGCCAAGCGGCCGGGTTGGTCGCCGGCGGCTCTATCGGGCGCCCTGCTCGGCCGTTCGCATCGCTCGAAGCCTGGAGTGGCGCGGCTCGCTGAGGTCATCGAACGCTCCCGCGCGATCTTGCAGATGCCGGCCAATTACCGGCTGGGGATTGTCGCCGGCTCGGACACCGGCGCGGTCGAGCTGGCGCTGTGGTCACTTTTGGGGGCGCGCGGCGTCGATCTCCTGTCATGGGAGAATTTTGGCGAGGGCTGGGTGCAGGATGTGACCCGCCAGCTGAAACCGGATGATTTGCGGGTGTTGCAGGCGCCGTATGGCCAATTGCCTGATCTCTTGGCGGTCGACCCCGACCGCGACACGGTCTTTGTCTGGAACGGCACGACGTCGGGCGTACGAGTCCCGAACGGCGATTGGATCGCCGACGAACGGCGCGGGCTGACGATCTGCGATGCGACCTCGGCCGCTTTTGCGATGCGCCTGCCCTGGGACAAGCTCGATGTCGTGACCTGGTCGTGGCAGAAGGCGCTCGGCGGCGAGGCGGCGCATGGCATGTTGGCGTTGTCGCCGCGCGCCGTCGAACGGCTCGAGAGCTACACGCCGCCCTGGCCGTTGCCAAAGCTGTTCCGGCTCACATCCGGCGGCAAATTGATCGAGGGCATCTTTCGCGGCGAGACGATCAACACGCCGTCGATGCTGTGCGTCGAGGATGCGCTCGACTCCTTGCGCTGGGCCGAGTCGGTGGGTGGGCTCGACGGGCTCGTCGCGCGCGCCGAAGGAAACCTTGCGGTCGTCGCGGAATGGGAGAAGCGCACGCCATGGCTGCGCTTCCTCGCCAAGGACCCGGCGACCCGTTCTTGCACCTCGCCGCAGCTCGAAATTGTCGAGCCCTGGTTTCTTGCCCTGTCAGAGGAGGCGCGGTTTACGAGCGTGCGGGCGATGACCGCGCGGCTCGAAGCCGAGGGCGCCGGCTACGATCTCGCGAGCCACCGCGCCTCGCCGCCCGGCATCCGCATCTGGACCGGCGCGACGGTCGAGCGGAGCGATGTCGAGGCGCTCCTGCCTTGGATCGATTGGGCCTGGGAGCAGCAGCGCGAGGCCGCAAAAGCGGCCTAAGACTAGGCAGCGCAAAGGACGCGAAGGGTTTACCCGAAGGACGCGACGGCAAATGGCCGTTCGCGTGCTTGGCGCGTCCCTTGCGTCCGTCGCGTTACCTGAAAGCGAGCTCGGAGTACAGAATGGGTCCGAAGGTACTGATTGCCGATGAGCTGAGCCCGCGCGCCGTCGAGATCCTGAGCGCGCGGGGCATCGAGGCCGATGTCGCGGCGGGGCTCGGCGCGGCCGAATTGCAGCGCCGCCTGTCGGGCTATGACGGGCTTGCGGTGCGCTCGGCGACAAAGGTCACGGCCGAGCTGCTCGATGTGGCGCCGGATCTCAAGGTGATCGGGCGCGCCGGCATCGGCGTCGACAATATCGATGTCGCTGCGGCGACCGAACGCGGCATCGTCGTCATGAATACCCCCTACGGCAATTCGATCACGGCTGCCGAGCACACGATCGCGATGATGTTCGCGCTCGCAAGGAAGATCCCGATGGCGGACCGCTCGACCCAGGCAGGCAAATGGGAGAAGTCGCGTTTTCTCGGGGTTGAGTTGTTCGGGAAGACGCTCGGTGTTATCGGCTGCGGGAATATCGGCGCGATTGTCGCCGCGCGTGCGCTCGCACTGGAAATGAAGGTCATCGCCTACGACCCGTTTCTGTCGCCCGAACGGGCTCGCGGCATCGGGGTCGAGAAGATCGAACTCGACGAGCTTCTCGCTCGCGCCGATTTCATCACCTTGCACACGCCGCTGAACGACGCGACCCGCAACCTGATCGACGCCGCGGCGATCGTGCGCATGAAGCGTGGCGTACGGATCATCAACTGCGCGCGCGGCGGGCTCGTTGTCGAGGCCGACCTCGCGGCCGCGCTCGACAGCGGCCAGGTCGCGGGCGCGGCGTTCGACGTCTTTGTCGAGGAGCCGGCGCGGGATAATCCGCTGTTCGGCCACTCGAATTTTATTGCCACGCCGCATCTCGGCGCCGCCACTGCCGAGGCGCAGGAGAATGTCGCATTGCAGATCGCCGAGCAAATGGCGGATTTTCTGCTGACCGGCGCCGTCTCGAACGCGGTCAACATGCCGTCCCTGACGGCCGAGGAAGCGGCGCGGCTGCGGCCCTACATCAGGCTTGCGGAACAGCTCGGCAGCTTCGCCGGACAATTGACCGAGACCGGCATCCGCGCGGTCGCTATCGAATACGAAGGCGATCTCGCGCAGGTGAACCAAAAACCGCTGACCGCGACCGCATTGGCGGGGCTGTTGTCGCCGCAGTTGGCTTCGGTCAATCCGGTCAATGTTCAGCTGCTCTGCACAAAGCGCGGCATCCGGGTCGCCGAAACGCAGCGCTCCGGGCAAGGCGACTATCAGAACCTGATCCGGGTGACGGTCACGACCGAGCGGCGCCAGCGCAGCATTGCAGGGACGGTGTTTGCCGGCAACCGCTTGCGCCTTGTCGAAATCGAGGGCATTCCGCTCGAAGCCGAGCTTGGGCGCCACATGCTGTTTGTTCGCAACTATGACAAGCCGGGCTTTATCGGCGCGTTGGGTCATACGCTCGGCGCGGCGCAGATCAACATCGCGACATTTCACCTCGGACGTACCGCCGCGGGCGAGGACGCGATCGCGCTTGTCGAAGTCGATCAGCCGCTCACCGCGGAGCTGATCGAAACCGTGCGGCGGTTGCCGAACGTCATCCAGGCGAAGGCAATGCGCTTCTGAGACTTAGATGTTGTGCGAGGCTCCGGCGGCTCGAGCTGTCGGGCGAATTAGAGTGCCCAGAAATGCGAAACCCCGGCCGGGGGGTGGCCGGGGTTTCGAGCCCCGTCGAGGAGGACGGAAGCGTTCTTTGCACCGTCGAGGGGGGAAGATGACGATGCAGTCGCTATCTTGGTACTTTCCACCGCAAAGTGCAATAGATATCAGTAAAATTAACTCTGAAGTATAGGTCACCCCTTCATTTAGGCTAGACCCGGCGCACGCCGTAAAACTGCGGCCACCCGTCGCGCACGTCCTGCAAATAGGAGTGGAATGCCATCGGCTGGTCATACATGCCGAGCGGCACGTAGGCCGGGTTCTGCCAGAAATGGACCTGCATATCGCGGACGATCTTCTGTTGGGTGGCGAGGTCCGGCGCCTCAAACCATTGATCGCGCAATGCCTCCATTTCCGGGTCGGTCGGCCAGCCGAACCAGGCCTTTGTGCCGGTACCGCGGATCGCGATGTTCGGGCCGGGCGAGATGTTTCCGAACCCGCCGAGATAAGTATAGAAGATGTTCCAGCCGCCGTGGTCGGGCGGCTCTTTGACGGCGCGGCGCGATACGACCGCGCCCCATTCAAGGGCTTGCAGGTCGATGTTCATGCCTATCTGCTTCAAGACATCGGTCGCAACCGAGGCTTCCGCCCAGATCGAGGGGATTGTCGTCGCGGCGAGCACGACGATCTTCTCGCCGTTGTAACCGGCCGCCGCCAATTCCTGCTTGATCTTGGCGTAGTCCTTCGGGCCGCGGGTGATCTCGAGGCCGGCATTGCTGGCGAGCGGTGTCCCCGGCACGAACAGCCCGACATCGACCTTCATAATGCTCGGCTCGGCGCCGGCGAAGGCAGTGATGACGTCCTTCTGGTCGATTGCCGACAGGACGGCCCGCCTGACCGCCGGCTTGTCGAAGGGCGGGAAGAGGTGGTTGAAGCGCAAGCAGCCGATCTCGCCGGTGCGGTCCTTAACCGCGACGACGAGATTCTTGTCGCTCTTCAATTGCGGCACCAGGTCGATCGGCGGGTTTTCCCACCAATCGACTTCGCCCTGCTGCAATGCCGCCGAGGCGGTCCCCGGATCGGGAACGAAATTCCAGATGACGCGGTCGAAATAGACGATCTTCGGCCCGGCGTTGAAGCTCGGCTTGCCGTCGCGCGGCACGTAATCCTTGTTTTTTTCGAAGACGACGCGCTGCCCCGGCACGCGCTCGGCGGCGACGAATTTGAAGGGCCCGCTGCCCATCGCCTCCTTTACCTGCTCGGCGGCGTCGGTCTGCGCGAGACGCTCCGGCATGATCGCGCAATAGACCTGGCCCAGCGCATAGGTTAGGAGCGGAAACGGCTTTTTGAGGCGGAAGCGGATCACCTTGTCTGAGGGCGCGCTGACCTCGTCGGTGCGCGCGATCAGCGCGGTGCCCATCGGGTCGCGCTGTCCGAAGCGCTTGATTGTGGCGACGCAATCCTTCGCCAGGACCGGGCTGCCGTCGTGGAATTTGAGCCCGTCGCGCAAGGTCAGTTCCCATTGCAGCCCGTCGCTCGAAGTGGTCTGGCCGGCGACCATCTGCGGCTGCACGTTGAACTCGGCGTCAAAGGCATAGAGCGTATCATAGACGGCAAGCGAGAAATTCCGGGTGATGTCAGCGGTCGTCCACACCGGGTCGAGCGACGCCAGATCGGCATGCGGCACAAAGGTCAGCGTCGATTGCGCCTCGCTGCGCACGATCGAGGGCAGCGACAGCACGGCGGCGCCGGCGAGGGCGGATTTGAGGACATCGCGTCGCTTCATCTGTCGTCTCCGGTTGCAGCGGACAGCCGCCTCAATCTAGCCGCCAATCGGCCAGCCGCGCCGCACTTTTTCGCGGCGGAGAGCGCTTTTCGTCACCTCCTTAACCGGTCGTGCTACAGAATGGCCGGAGATTGCAGAACCAATTCCGGCCATGACCGCTCGCCATGAATGACGCCCCGCATCCGGCTTTGCTCCCCGCCGGGCTGTACGATCTGTTGCCGCCCGATGCGGAGATCGAGGCGGAGGCGACCGCGCGGCTGATGGGCGTCCTAGCCTCGCACGGCTATCAGCGGGTCGAGCCGCCGCTCGTCGAGTTCGAGGAGACGCTGCTATCGGGCGCCGGCACCGCGACGGCGAGCGACACCTTCCGCCTGATGGATCCGATCTCGCACCGCATGGTCGGGGTCCGCGCCGATATGACACCGCAAATCGCCCGCATCGCCGCTAGCCGGATGTCGCACATGCCGCGGCCGCTAAGGCTCAGCTATGCCGGCCAGGTCCTGCGGGTCAAAGGGTCGGAGATGCGGCCGGAGCGGCAGATCGGACAGGCTGGCGCGGAATTGATTGGCGCCGAGGGGCCGGCCGCCGATGTCGAGGCGGTCGCCGTCGCGGCCGAGGCATTGCAGGCGGTCGGGGTGCCGCACCTTTCGGTCGATTTGACCCTGCCGACCCTCGTGCCGGCGATCGTCGAGGCCTTTGGGCTCGCCGGGCCGCACGAGACCGCGTTGCGGGCCGCGCTCGACCACAAGGACGCAGCCGCCGTCGCGAGTTTGGCGGGTAACGCCGGCGCGCTTCTCGCCGAGCTGATTGCCGCCGCTGGGGTCGCTTCCGCGACCCGCGCCGCGCTCGACCGGCTCGATTTGCCGGCGCGGGCGCGCGAGGAGCGCGACCGGCTCGGCGCCGTCCTCGACGGGCTCGCCGCGGCGCTGCCGAATCTCAAGGTCACGGTCGATCCGGTCGAGAACCGCGGCTTCGAGTACCACACCGGCATCAGCTTTACCTTTTTTGCGCGGGTCGATCCCAACCATGGGCCGCTCGGCGAGTTAGGCCGCGGCGGCCGCTATCAGGCGGGTGATCCCGCCATCCCCGAGCCGGCGACCGGCTTCACGCTTTACACGGATACGATCCTGCGCACCTTGCCGGAGGCGCCGCGCCGGCGTCGCGTACTGGTGCCGCTTGGCGCCGACCGCGAGCATGCCCAGGCTCTGCGCGAGGCGGGCTGGGTCATGATCGCGGCGCTTGCGCCCGCCAAGGATTGGCGGGCCGAGGCGCGGCGCCTTGGCTGCGATTATGTCATCGAGGACCGCGAGCCAAAGCCGCTCGCGCCCGCCACGAAGCGGTAAGGGGAGTGCGATGGGCAACGTCGCGGTGGTCGGCGCGCAATGGGGCGACGAGGGAAAGGGCAAGATCGTCGATTGGCTCTCCGAGCGCGCCGATGTCGTCGTGCGCTTTCAGGGCGGCCACAATGCCGGGCACACGCTCGTTATCGGCAACATCGAATACAAGCTGAGCCTGTTGCCCTCCGGCGTCGTGCGTCCGGACAAATTGTCGATCATCGGCAACGGGGTCGTCGTCGATCCCTGGGCGCTCCTCGACGAGATCGAGACGATGCGCCAGAAAGGCCTCGACATCTCGCCGCGGAATCTGAAGCTCGCCGATAACGCGGCGCTGATCCTGCCGTCGCACGGGCGGCTCGACCGGGCCCGCGAGGCGCGCCGCGGCGACAAGCGCATCGGCACGACCGGGCGCGGCATCGGCCCCGCCTATGAGGACAAGGTTGGCCGCCGCGCCGTCCGGGTGTGCGATCTCGGCGATCCGCGCGCGCTCGAAGAACGGGTCGACGATCTCCTGGTGCATCACAACGCGCTGCTGCGTGGCCTGGACGAGCCGGAGGTCGACCGCGCCGAATTGCTTGGCGCGCTGAAAGCGGTCGCGCCGAAGATCCTGCCCTATGCCGATCAATGCTGGCGCCTCCTCGCCGAGGCGCGCCGTCAACGCCGCCGCATCCTGTTCGAGGGCGCGCAGGCGGCGATGCTCGATGTCGATCACGGCACTTATCCCTATGTGACTTCGTCGAACACGCTAGCCGGCCAGGCCGCGGCCGGATCGGGGATGGCGCCCGCGGCGATCGGGTATGTGCTCGGTATTACCAAGGCCTACACGACCCGGGTCGGCGCCGGCCCATTTCCGACCGAGCTCGACGATGCGGTCGGCCAGGCGCTCGGCGATCGCGGCCGCGAATTCGGGACCGTGACCGGGCGACCGCGGCGCTGCGGCTGGTTCGATGCGGTGGCGGTGCGCCAGGCCGTGCGGGTCGGCGGCATTGACGGCATCGCACTGACCAAGCTCGATGTCCTAGACGGGTTCGACGAGATCAAGGTCTGCACCGCCTATAAACGCGGGCGCAAGAAATACGATTATTTGCCTGCCGGCACCGCCGCCCAGGCCGAGCTGGAGCCGGTCTACGAGACCGCCGAGGGCTGGCGGGAAAGCACCCGCGGCGCCCGCTCCTGGGCCGATTTGCCGGCGACCGCGATCAAATATATCCGCCGCCTCGAAGAGCTGATCGGCGCGCCGGTCGCGATGCTGTCGACCAGCCCCGAGCGCGAGGATACGGTGCTGGTGCGCGACCCGTTCGCGGACTGATTGGCTGATTGATCCGAGGGCCTTTCGGTATCCGTTAATTCGCCGGCCCGCCCTCCCTATCCGCAGGGTTGGGTCGGCTTAATCTTCCAGTGACCTGTGTAAACTAGTCTCAGCGCAGTCTCGAGGCGACCACGCTGACCGCCGATGGGACGCCGGCCGGGCCGGGTCCCGGGATCCGTCCCGGCCGGTCCATCCGCCCCTCAAATCGTCTGCTGTATTTGCTGGACCTTGGTGCCGGTGATGCGGGTTGAGCGGCTTCCGGAACCGCTTTAGGCTCCGTCGCCGGCTCGCCAAGCGCTGTCGTTTGCTGCTTCTGCCCTTATACTCAGGAGAGTCATTACCCAAATGACACGGCAGTGAGCCCCAGGCGAGCGCCGCGCCCGATGTCCACGTTTTTCTCTCCCTACCGGCATGAGTTTGTGCGGATCGGCGTTTGCGTGCCGCAGGTCGCGGTCGCCGCGCCGGCAAAGAACGGCGACGAGGTCATGGCGCTGCTCGCCAAGGGCGACAAGGCCGGGCTCGCGCTGATGGTTTTTCCCGAGCTGGGCCTGTCGGCCTATGCGATCGACGATCTGCTGTTTCAGGACGCCTTGCTCGATGCCGTCGTCGCGCAGATCGCGCGCCTCCTTGCGGCCAGCAAAAAACTGAACCCGGTGTTTGTCGTCGGCGCGCCGCTGCGCTGGCGGGGGCGGCTCTATAATTGCGGGGTCGCGATCCATCGCGGCCGATTGCTCGGGATCGTCCCCAAGGTGTTTCTGCCGAATTACCGCGAGTTCTACGAGCGGCGGCATTTCACCTCCGGGGAGGGGATGCGCGACGCCGCAATCACGCTCGCAGGACAGGAGGCGCCCTTCGGCGTGGACCTGTTGTTTGCGGCGGGCGGCGCCAATCCCTTCACCTTTCATATCGAGATCTGCGAAGATTTGTGGGTGCCGCAGCCGCCGAGCACCCAGGGCGCGGCAGCCGGTGCCGAGATCCTGCTCAATCTGTCGGCCAGCAACATCGTCATTGGCAAGGCGCAGATGCGGCGGCTTCTCTGCGCCTCCCAATCGGCGCGCTGCCTCGCCGCCTATGCCTATTCCGCGGCCGGCGCCGGCGAGTCGACGACCGATCTCGCCTGGGACGGACAGGCCGGCGTTTTCGAGATCGGCGAGATGCTCGCCGAGACCGAGCGCTTCAGCTCGCAACCGGAAATGGCGGTCGCCGATGTCGATGTCGGGCGCATCCGGCAGGAGCGCATGCGCACCAATACCTTTGGCGACAATGCGCGGCTGATCGGGGAAGCCTCGGCGCCGTTTCGCCGCGTCGAATTCGATTTCGCCGCGCCGTCCGGCGATCTCGAATTATGCCGCCAGGTCGAGCGCTTTCCGTTCGTGCCGGCCGATCCGGCGATGCTCGCGGATAATTGCTACGAGGCTTACAACATCCAGGTGCAGGGCTTGTCGCAGCGCCTCGCCGCGACCGGGCTCAAGAAACTTGTCATCGGCGTCTCGGGCGGGCTCGATTCGACGCAGGCGCTGATTGTCTCGGCGCGCGTGATGGACCGGCTCGGACTGCCGCGCACGAATGTGCTGGCCTATACGCTGCCCGGTTTCGCCACCAGCACACAGACGAAGGCGAATGCCTGGCGGTTAATGCGAGCGCTCGGCGTTACCGGAGCCGAGATCGACATCCGCCCGGCGGCGCGCCAATTGTTGACCGATATCGGCCACGCCGCTGGCCGAGGCGAAGCCATCTACGACGTGACCTACGAGAATGTTCAGGCCGGGCTGCGCACCGATTATCTGTTCCGTCTGGCCAACAACAACGCCGCGATCGTCGTCGGCACCGGCGATCTCTCGGAATTGGCGCTGGGCTGGTGCACCTACGGCGTCGGCGATCAGATGTCGCACTACAACCCGAACGCCTCGGTGCCGAAGACGCTGATCCAGCACCTGATCCGATTTGTCGCGGCGAGCGGCGATGTCAATGAGGAGACCGCGGCAGTATTGCACGATATTCTCGCCACCGAGATCTCGCCGGAATTGGTGCCCGCCGGCGACGACGGCGCGATCCAATCGACCGAGAGCATTGTCGGCCCCTATGCGTTGCAGGACTTCAACCTGTTCTATGCGACCCGCCATGGCTTCGCGCCGTCGAAGATCGCCTATCTTGCCTGGAATGCCTGGCGCGACCCGAAGGGCGGCGTGTGGCCTCCCAATATCCCGGAGAGCGCGCAGCGCGCTTACGGACTTCCGGAGATTAAGAGCTGGCTCCGCGTGTTTTTGCGGCGCTTCTTCGAGCAGAGCCAATTCAAGCGCTCGGCTCTGCCGAACGGTCCGAAGATCTCGTCGGGCGGGTCGTTGTCACCGCGCGGCGACTGGCGCGCGCCGTCCGATGCGCATGCCGCGGTCTGGCTCGACGAGCTGGAAAAAAATGTTCCTGACGCCGAGTAGCGGAGCCCGCGGACTCTGATGTGGTGGTTGCAGGCGGCGCAGGCGTGGCTGCCGACCATTGCCGTTGGGGTGATGGCGGCGCTCGCCTTTGTCGCCACACTCGCCCAGGCGCCGCGGGCAGCCAAACTGCCGTGGATCGCTACCGTGCTCGTCTGCGGCGCGCTCGCGACTGCCGCCTCGGCCTGGCAGCAGAGCCGCGAACTCGGGCAATTGCGCGAGCTCTCCTCGCACCTCAACGCGCTCGCCCGATTGTTGCCGGGCGCGCCGCCGGCCAACCCGGAGCAAACGGTCGATAGCCTGACGAGCTCGCTCTACACGCTGAATTCACGGATCGGCGAATTGCAGGCGCAGATCGATGTATTGCGCGAGAAAGCGAAGACCCGCTCGATCGACAGCGATACCGCAAAGAAGCTCGAGGATTACCTGCGCCCGTTCGGCAGCCACCGTGTCGTCGTGTCGTGCGTTCCCGGCGATCCCGAGGCCTTCACCTACGCCAACCAGATCACCAATCTGCTGCGGAATGCCGGGTGGGATGCGCATGGGCCGGAGACGACGGCGATCTTTGGCGACGCGCCGGCGATGGGCATCAGGCTCTTCGTGCGCAGCGGCGTCGCGCCGGACACGGCCAAGATCCTGCTCGACGCGTTCCAGCGGTTCGACATCCCCTATAAGAGCGGCACCACCTCGAACGACATGATCCCCGACAACACGACGGTCGAGCTGTTCGTGTCGCACAAGCCTTGAGGATCTCACGATGGCCTCCGATCGCATTCATCTGAGCGTCGAGGAGGCGCGGGCGCTCGGCGAGCGGGCGCTGCGCGGCATCGGCTACGATGACGAGGAGGCGCGCATCATCGCCGATCACGTCATCGATGCGGCATTGTGCGGCTACGAATATTCCGGCCTCGCCAAGATCCTCAACATCCCGGAGCACCCGCGCTTCGCCCAGCCGCGCCGGCCGATGACGATCGTGCACGAGACCGAGGTCTCGGCGCTCTACGACGGCGGCAACAATAACGGCATGATCGCGATGTACCACGCCGCCAACGCCGCGATTGCCAAGGCGGCGGCGCATGGCATCTCGGTGATCGGCGTCAGCGACAGCTGGATGAGCGGGCGCAGCGCCTATTTTGTCGAGATGATCGCGCGCGCCGGTCTGGTCGCGATCCACACCGCAAGCAGCGGCGGGGCGGTCGCGCCGCATGGCGGCAGCCAGCCGGTGCTCGGCACCAACCCAATCGCCTTCGCGTTCCCCGGCGAAGACGGGCCGCTCGTGCTCGATATGGGCACCTCGGCCTTTATGGGCACCGACCTCGCCTTGCGGGTGCGGCTTGGGACGCCGCTGCCGGAAGGAGTCGCGATCGACCGCGACGGCAACCCGACCCGCGATGCCAAGGCGGCGCGGGATGGGGCGCTGTTGCCGTTCGGCGGGCATAAGGGCTTTGGGCTCGGGCTCATCGTGGCGGCGTTTGGGCTGCT
>JBKOVT010000160.1:0-4813 GCA_046724035.1 Pseudomonadota bacterium
CAGAAGGTCGATGCGCATCAGCTGAGCCGCAACCTGATCCTCGGGCCGCGTGCGGTTATCGACACAAAGCCCGAGCTCGAAATCTACGCCGACGACGTCAAATGCAGTCACGGCGCCAGCGTCGGCGAGCTCGACGAGACGGCGCTGTTCTATCTGCGCAGCCGCGGCATCCCCGATGCGGAAGCGCGCCACATGCTCGTCGAAGGTTTCTTGCGCGAACCGGTCGAGGAGATTGCCGACCCGGCATTGCGCGAGCATTTGCTGCGCCGCCTCGCGCGGCGGCTCGAAAGGTTGGAGGGCTAGGTATGGCGGCCTCGCCGCTGCGCATCGAGAACGGGCTGGCGCGCGGGTTCGACCCGCGTATCGTTCGCCGCGAATTCCCGATCTTCACGACACATCCCGGGCTGGTGTTTCTCGATTCCGGGGCCAGCGCGCAGAAGCCGCGCGCCGTGATCGACGGCATCGCCGATTTCTACCGCACCGACTACGCCAATGTGCATCGCGGCGTCTACAGCCTCAGCGCCCGTGCGACCGACCGTTTCGAGGAGGCGCGCGAGAAGGCGCGTGCGTTTCTGAACGCGGCGGACGAGGGCGAGATCGTGTTTCTGCGCGGCGCCACCGAGGCGATCAATCTGGTGGCCCAGAGCTGGGGGCCGGCATCTCTCAAAGCCGGCGACGAGATCGTTATCAGCGATGTCGAGCATCACTCGAATATCGTGCCGTGGCAGATGCTGTGCGAGCGCATCGGCACACGGCTCATTGTTGCACCGACCGATCCGACCGGCGAGTTCGACCTCGCGGCTTTCGAGGCATTGCTGAACGCGCGCACGCGGCTGGTCGCGGTGACGCATATCTCGAACGTGACCGGGACCCTTCTGCCGATCGAACGCATCGTCGAGCTGGCGCATGCGAAGGGTGCCAGGGTGCTGATCGATGGCTGTCAGGCCCTGCCGCGCATGCCCGTCGATGTGCAGGCGCTCGGCTGTGATTTCTACGTCTTCTCCGGCCATAAAGCGTATGGGCCGACCGGCACCGGCGTGCTTTACGGCCGCTATGACGCGCTGCAATCGATGCCGCCCTGGCAGACCGGAGGCGGCATGATCACGAGCGTCGAATACGCGAAGACCGAGTTTCAGGACCCGCCGCATCGCTTCGAGGCGGGGACGCCCGACATCGCCGGCGCGGTCGGGTTGGGGTTCGCACTGGATTTTATCGAAAGCCTCGGCCGCGACGCGATCGCCGAGCATGAGCAGGCATTGACCGGCTATGCCGTTGACAAGCTATCGCGCATTCCGGATGTACAGATCGCGCCGGGCGGGCAGCACCAGCTCAGCATTGTCTCGTTCAATATCGACGGGGTGCACCCGCATGACGTCGGCACCGTGCTGGATCAGCACGGCGTGGCCGTCAGGGTCGGCCATCATTGCGCGCAGCCTCTGATGGAAAAGCTCGGCATCGCCGGCACGGTGCGCGCTTCGCTCGGCGTCTACAACGACGAGGCGGATATCGATCGGCTGGCGAAAGCGGTCGAGGCCTGCCGGGAGATGTTCGTGCGATGAGCGATTCCGGAATGGATCTCCGCGAACTCTATCAGGACATCATCCTCGATCACGGGCGACACCCTCGCAATTTCCGGGCGCTCGAACACCCGACGCATCTGGCGCGCGGCCATAACCCGCTCTGCGGCGATCGCGTGACAGTCTATCTTGCAGTCGAGGGGGACCGCATAGCGGATGTCAGCTTCGAGGGGCGCGGCTGCGCGATCTCGACCGCGGCGGCATCGCTGATGACCGAGGTGCTGAAGGGTAAGACCGTGGCCGAGGCGCGGGCGCTCTTTGCACAATTCCATGCGCGCGTCACCGGCGGCGAGCCGGGCGAGGCTCCCGAGGCCTTGCAAGAGGATGTCGAGCGTCTTGAGCCGCTGACCGGCGTCAAGGCTTTCCCGGTGCGCGTCAAATGCGCGACCTTGCCGTGGCACGCTTTCGAGGCGGCGCTGAAAAGCGGGCTCGCGGCCGCGACGGTCAAGACGGAATAGGGGTGGGGGATGCCGAGCGAGCACGAACATCGCGATTATTTCGATTTCGGCGGGGAACCGCCGCCGCCCGAGACACCGGATGTCGAGCGGCCGGAGGGGGAGGACGATCCGGCGCTCCTCGAACCGGTGCTTGAGGCGCTCCGGACTGTTCGCGACCCGGAAATCCCGGTCAACATCGTCGAGCTCGGCCTCATCTACGAGCTCGTCGCCAAAAAGGGCGGTATCGTCTTTGTCGAGATGACATTGACGACCCCGGCCTGCCCCGTGGCGCAGAGCATGCCTGGCGAGGTCGAGCGTGCCGCCTTGGCGGTGCCAGGGGTCAAGGAGGTGCGGGTCAAGCTCGTCTGGACGCCGCCCTGGGACCGGGACCGGATGACGGACGAAGCCAAGCTCGAACTTGGTCTGCTCTAAGAGCCGATATAGCGGCCGCCGCCAAGTACCGGAATTTTGGGTATCGCTAAATTTCCATTAACTCGAAGCAATAGGGCGCCGTTAACCATAATTACGGCTGCCGAATTTTTCCGTAGGGCGTTGTTGAGCAGCGGTTCGGCTTTCGAGCGGGTCCGAGATGCTTATCGACGCAATGCGCATTGTGGCGCGTCAGACCGGTTTTACTCTGATCGAGCATGCATTCGGGTTTACGGCGTTGCGCGAGAATGACGACCGGCACCTGCTGTTCTGTCTCACGACAGGCGAATGGTCGATTTGCAACAGCCGCACGGCCGAATTGATCGCTAATGGCTTTGGCCTGGCGTCATTCCTGGCGGCGGCGCGGCGCTATTTCGATCTGCCCTGCGAGACCGCCGAGGCCGTCCGGAAAGAATACGCCGCCTGACTGGACGTCCGGCAACTCTCGATTTTGATTGAACCGGAGCGGGTTTCGGCGAGCCTGTCGGCGTGCCCCTCTCGCAGCAAAGCCTCTCGCAGCCAACTCTCGATCTTACCGGCCATTGGGCCGGGTTTGCCGCGCTCGCGATCTTTGCGCTGGCCTATCTTCTGGTCATCGCCGAGGAGGCGATCCACCTGCGCAAATCGAAGCCGGTCGTCGTCGCGGCGGGTCTCATCTGGACCTTGCTCGCAGCGGTGTACACGCGGTTCGGCCTTGCCGACAGGCTCGAACCGGTGCTGCGGCATGTCTTTCTCGAATATGCCGAGCTCTTGCTGTTCCTCTTGGTCGCGATGACCTATGTCAACGCGCTCGAGGAGCGCGGCGCGTTCGACGTGCTGCGCTCCGCGCTGGTGCGCGCCGGCCTCTCCTATCGCGCCTTGTTCTGGGCGACCGGTGGGCTTGCCTTTGTCATCTCACCGGTCGCGGACAATCTGACGACCGCGCTTGTCATGTCCGCCGTCGCGATCGCGCTCGGACGCGAGGCGCCGCGCTTTGTCGCGCTCTCCTGCATCAACATCGTCGTCGCGGCGAATGCCGGCGGTGCGTTCAGCCCATTCGGCGACATCACGACCTTGATGGTATGGCAGAAAGGACTCGTCACCTTTGGCGATTTCTTCCTGCTGTTCATGCCGGCGGTCGTGAGTTTCATCGTACCGGCAGCGATCATGCATTTTGCCGTGCCGCGCGGCCGGCCCGCGCCGCAGGTAGAGCCGGTTGCGCTGAAGATCGGCGCGCGCCGCATTGCATTGTTTTTCGCGCTGACGATCGTTACCGCGATCGGGGTGCACAGCGTTCTGCATCTCCCGGCGGTCATCGGCATGATGACCGGCCTCGGCTATCTGCAGCTCCTCGATTATTTTCTGGAATTGCGCGGGCGGCGGCGCGGCCGGGAAAGCGACTACACCTTTAACGTGTTTCACCGCATCGCCAATGTTGAGTGGGACACGCTGCTGTTTTTTTATGGCGTCATGATGTGTGTCGGCGCGCTCGGGCTCGCCGGTTATCTGAGCTGGGTGTCGCACGCCCTCTATGGCGGGCTCGGCGCGACACCCGCGAATGTGCTGATCGGCATCGTCTCGGCGGTGCTCGACAATATCCCGCTGATGTATGCGGTCTTGACGATGCAGCCCGACATGCCCCTCGGCGAGTGGCTTATGATCACGCTGACCGCCGGGGTCGGCGGCAGCCTCTTATCGATCGGCTCCGCCGCGGGGGTCGCGCTGATGGGACAGGCGCGCGGCGTCTACACCTTTATGGCGCATCTGCGCTGGACCCCGGCGGTCGCGGTGGGTTACGCCGCGGCGATCCTCGCGCATCGGATCCTGAACGCGCACACGTTCTGAATTTTAACCGAGCGCGGTTTCGAGATCCGCGATGAGATCGCCGGGGTCTTCGATGCCGACCGAGAGGCGCAAAAGATCGGGCGGCACCGGGGTGCCGGCGCCCTCGGTCGAGGCGCGGTGCTCCATCAGGCTCTCGACGCCGCCAAACGAGGTTGCGCGCTTCCAGATCTCGACCCTTGCGGCGGCCGCAATTGCCGCTTCCTCGCCGCCTTTGAGGCGGATGCTCAGCATGCCGCCAAAGCCGCCCTGCATCTGTCGTGCCGCGAGCGCGTGGCCGGGATGGCTCGGGAGCCCCGGATAGAGCACCTCCAGCACCTTGGGATGCGCCGCAAGACATTCCGCGATCTGCTGCGCCGAGCGGCAGGCGCGCTCGACCCGCGGATAGAGCGTGCGCATGCCGCGCAACAGGAGATAAGCCTCGAAGCCGCCGAGGATCGCGCCATCGCCGCTGCGCGTGGCGACAACGCGCTGCCAGAAATCGTCCTTGCGTGCGGTCGTCAACGAGCCGGCGATGACATCGCTATGGCCGTTCAGGTATTTCGTCGC
>JBKOVT010000354.1:0-4636 GCA_046724035.1 Pseudomonadota bacterium
AGGTATTTCACCTCGAGAAATTCCTCGATGCCGTATTTCGAGCCCTCCCGGCCGATGCCGCTTTCCTTCATGCCGCCGAAGGGTGCGATCTCGGTCGAGATGATGCCCTCGTTAATGCCGACGATGCCGTATTCGAGCGCCTCCGCGACCCGCCAGATGCGGCCGATGTCGCGGCTATAGAAATAGGCGGCGAGGCCGAATTCGGTGTCGTTGGCCATCTTGATCGCTTCGTCTTCGCTCTTGAAACGGTAGAGCGGCGCCACGGGGCCGAAGGTCTCCTCCTTTGTGATGACCATGTCGGTCGTCACATCGGTCAGAACCGTCGGCTCGAAGAAACTGCCGCCAAGCGCATGGCGATGGCCGCCGAGCGCGACTTTGGCGCCCTTCTTCAGCGCGTCCTCGATATGCGCCTCGACCTTCTCGATGGCTTTCATATCGATGAGCGGTCCGATCACAGCCCCCGGCTCGAAGCCATCGGCGACCTTCATCGCACCGGCGGTCTCGGCCAGCCGCTTTGTGAATGCGTCATAAACACCGTCCTGCACGAGGATGCGGTTGGCGCAGACGCAGGTCTGGCCGGCATTGCGGTATTTGGACGCGATCGCGCCTTTCACCGCCATCTCGATGTCAGCGTCGTCAAACACGATAAACGGCGCGTTTCCGCCCAGCTCGAGCGAGACCTTCTTTACCGTGCCGGCGCACTGCTCCATCAGCAATTTGCCGATCTCGGTCGAGCCGGTGAAGGTCAGCTTGCGCACGATCGGGTTTGAGGTCATCTCGCCGCCGATCTCCTTGGCGCCGCCGGTCACGCAGGAGAAGACGCCCTTCGGCACGCCGGCCCTTTCAGCAAGCTCGCACAATGCGACGGCGGAGTAGGGGGTCGCGGTCGCCGGTTTTAACACCATCGTGCAGCCGGCCGCGAGCGCTGGGCCGGCCTTGCGGGTGATCATCGCCGCCGGGAAGTTCCACGGCGTAATCGCGGCGCAGACGCCGATCGGCTCCTTGGTGACGACGATGCGCTTGTCGGCCGCATGCGCCGGGATCGTGTCGCCGTAGATGCGCTTGCCTTCTTCCCCGAACCACTCGATGAAGGAGCCCGCATACGCGATCTCGCCTTTCGACTCGGCGAGCGGCTTGCCTTGCTCGGCGGTCATGATCGCGGCGAGATCGTCCTGGTTCGCCATCATCGAATCGTACCAGCGGCGCAGGATCTGGGCTCGCTCCTTGGCGGTCTTGGCCCGCCAGGCCGGCAGCGCCTTGTCGGCGGCCTCGATCGCTTGACGGGTCTCCTCGGCGCCCATGCGCGGCACCGTGCCGAGCGTCTCGCCGGTCGCCGGGTTGGTGACCGCGATTGTGCCGCGGTTCAGCGCATCGACCCATTCGCCATTGATGTAGCATTTCTGCCGGAACAGCTTTTCGTCCTTGAGCTGCATCGCCCACCTCGCCTGCCGCATGGCCTGGATCGGCCGTCATCGGGGAATACGAATCATAGGTACGGGCAGGGCCGGGCTTTGGCAAGATAAGCGCAAGCGAGCAAGGGAGGACCGGCCATGGCTGAGCGACTGCAACCGACGACGAATTACGCGATGGTGAACGGGCTTCGGCTGCGCTATCTCGAATGGGGCCGGCCCGGCGCGCTGCCTGTAGTCTGCGTACACGGGTATACGTCGAGCACCGAGGCGTTCAACGCGCTGGCGCGGCGGATCCAGGATCGCGCTCACATCATCGCGATGGATGTGCGTGGCCACGGCGAGAGCGCCTGGTCTGCGGACGGCGCCTACCAATACGCCGACCAGGCCGGCGACCTCGCCGCGCTCGTCGATCGGCTCGGCATCGAGCGTTTTGTGCTGATCGGCACCTCGATGGGCGGGGTCATCGCGATGGTCTATGCCGGGCAACACGGCGACCGGCTGCGCGCCCTCGTGCTCAACGACATCGGACCGGATGTCGAGGCCGGCAGCGGTCGCATTACGCAGACGGTCGGCTCGCGCCCATACGATTTCGCGAGCCTCGACGAGGCCATGCAATACCGGCGCGAGACCTCGCCGATCACCGCGGCGCGCCCGCTCGCGGACCAAGAGGAAACGGCGCGTGGCGTCTTGCGCGAGCAGCCGGATGGGCGCTGGGCGTGGAAGATGGACCCGGCCTATATCGAGCAGCGCGTCAAGCAGGGGCCGCCAAAGCGGCCGCCGCTGTGGCCGGTGCTGGAGACGCTGCAATGCCCGATGCAGCTTGTCTGGGGCACGGATAGCGATGTGCTGTCGGAAGCACAGGCAAAACGCATGGTCGCGGCCTTGCCGAAGGGCGAACTGGTCAGCGTCCCCGGGATCGGACACGCGCCAACCCTCGTCGAACCGCCGGTCCTCGCCGCGCTGGACCGCCTCCTCGCAGCCGTCTGAGTGCGACAAATTTAGATCCCGGCGAAGGGCCGGGATCCATTTTCCGTGCTCGTGCGGCTGCAGAATGGGTCCCGGCCCTCGCCGGGACCTGGCAGCGGTTAAGGACGCGAAGCAACGGCGGGATGGTATGGAGCCGGGCCGGTCCAATCGAACGGGATGTGCTTCGCCGAATTCGAGGTGTATTCGAATTTGAACCCATAGGCGTCGACCGACAGGATGGTCGACTTGCCCCAGGTGACGATCTGCCCCGGCCCCGTTTCGCTCCCGGGCGGGTTCATCAGGCGCGGGTATTGGCCGGGCAGGCTCGTGGGCCCCAGCAATGCCTTGGCCCACGCCTTGACCTTGCCGGCGATCTCGACGCCCCAATGCGCCTGATCGGGCGCGATCTCGAAGGTGATCTTCGCGCGCTCAACGCCAAGCGATTGGCGTCCGCCGGCAAAGCACTCGTTGACCCAGCCCATGAACCCGCCGGCACGGCCGCCGATGATCGCCGGCAATGCCTCTATCTGTCGGTCGTCGGCATGCTCGTCGATATAGAGGCCGGCGACGCCGCGCGCCTGGCGCGCCCACAGATCGCCCTCCCAGCGACCGACCCGCACAAAGCTCAGATTGTCGAGCTTGACGTCGCCGTAATGGCCCTCGCGCACATGCCAGAACAAGACCGACTCGCAAAAGCCGTTATCGGGCGCCTGGCCGAAGGTGCAGGGGCAGGCGACCGCGCAGCTGCAATTGTCGAACCAGTCGCCGACGATGTGCCAATTCGGGATGTCGCTCACCCGGGCCTCCCTTCGCGCTCGCAAGTCGGAACTTATCATAGCTTAGCGTCGCCGCTCTCTCATGAGGCGGCCCCCTCCGGCGCGCGTGGCGCGCCACCTCCCCCGCGTAGCGTGGGAGGACCCGCTGCGCCTAATTCCCGAAAGGACGCAGTTGACGCTGCTCCTCCCCCGCGAAGCGGGGGAGGGGGACCATGCGAAGCATGGTGGAGGGGGACCATGCGAAGCATGGTGGAGGGAGCGGGTTAGCGAACCGCTGTTTAGGCGCGGCGGGCGCGCTCGATCTCCTCTTCGGTGTAGCGGAAGGCGCGGAACACCCAGTTGTTAAGCCCGACCCGGCCCGGCTCCGGGAAGAAATGCGGGCTGACATATTCCCAGACCGTCTCGCCTTCGTGCGTCACCTCGAATATCCGGCCGTGACAGCCCTCGCAGATCAGCGTGTTGCCGTTGGCGAGGCGCTGTGCACCGGAGATGTAGGGGCTGAAAAATTCGAAGATCGACTGGTCGGTATAGCGCCACACGATCTCGCTGGTTTTCGGGTCGACCTCGATAACGCGCGAGAACGTCACCGGATTGTCATGCCGGTGCGTGCCGTTGTCGAAGATTAGGACGTTGCCGTTCGGCAGCGGGCGCGGGTCGTGCTGCTGCGCCAAAGGCGGGCCGCCGATCTGCCAAATGATGTTGCCGCTCGTGCGCTCGATCATGACAACGGTCGAGATGTTGCGGAAGCTGACCAGGATGTTGCCGTCAACCGTTTCGGCGACGGTGTTGCCATGCGTCCATTCGTGGCGCATGTCCTGCGCCGTCATCGGATAGCGCTCGGGCTCCATGTGCTCCCAGCTGCGCCATTGCCACACGATCTCGCCCGATGTCGTCATTTCGAGGAGGTAGTCGGCATAGATGATGCCGTTCGCCTCCGTGCCGGGCAGCCCGCCCTTAACCCGCCGCGCCATCGCCTCGGATAACGGCGCGAGGCAGAGCAGGAGCACATTGCCGTTGCGGAGCTTGCGCGCATCGTGGTGATGGTCGGGATGGCGCAATTCCCAGACCGCGCGGCCCTGCCAATCGACTTCGAGCGCGGCGCCCGCCTTGAAGCGCGGCCAGGCCTCGAAGCGGTCGAGGTCCTCCATGACCTTGCCGCCGTAGAAGAGATGGCCGCTGTCGAGCAAATGGGCGTACAGGCCGGGCCGGTACGGCATCGGCCAGCGGTGCACGATTTCGCCGGCCATGTCGATCAGATAGACCGTGCCGTCGCCATACATCGGCGTGAATAGCGTATAGCCCGGCTGTGCCAGGGCAGGGTCGTGGGCAATCAGGCCCGTGCGCGTGCGTCTTATCTTCTGCTGGTCGACGCTCGTCATGGGAGCCTCCCTCGGTGTTATCGAGCCGGGAGCAATCTACTCAACCGGGCGTTAGCGGCGAGGCGTTATACCGCGGAGGATGCCGTGAAGAAGATCCTTATGG
>JBKOVT010000328.1:0-18810 GCA_046724035.1 Pseudomonadota bacterium
CGCCGCGTCGATCTTCTGCTTCAATTCGCGCATCAGATCGAGGATCTGCGCCTGGATCGTCACATCGAGCGCGGTTGTCGGCTCGTCGGCGATCAGAAGCTTCGGATTGCAGGCGAGCGCCATCGCGATCATGACGCGCTGGCGCATGCCGCCCGAGAGCTGGTGCGGGTATTGCGAGATGCGGCGCTGTGCTTCGGGAATATGGACGAGGCGCAGCATCTCGACAGCGCGGCGCAACGCAGCCCGGCGGTCGAGGCCCTGATGCAAGGTCAGTGTCTCGGCAATCTGGCGGCCGATCGTCAGCACGGGATTGAGCGACGTCATCGGCTCCTGAAAGATCATCGAGATGTCGTTGCCGCGCACGTCGCGCATCTCGGCTTCGCTGAGCTCGAGCAGGTCACGCCCGGCGAGACGGATCGAACCGGAGACGATGCGGCCGGGCGGCGAGGGGATGAGGCGGAGCACCGACAAGGCGGTGACGCTCTTCCCGCAACCGGACTCCCCGACGATCGCCAAGGTCTCGCCGGGCATGACATGAAACGACACGCCATCGACGGCGCGGACGATGCCGTCGCGGGTGAAAAACCAGGTGCGAAGGTCGGTGACTTCGAGCAGCGGCTGCCCGGCCCGAGCCGGCGCCACGGGCGGTGCAGCGGCGGCGGTCAGAGGTTCGGAGATCGCCGCCATCAAATACTCACAGCCGGCGCGAGAGGCGCGGATCGAGCATGTCCCGCAGCCCGTCGCCCAACAGATTGATGGCGAGCACGGTCAAGGACAGCATGATGCCGGGGAACAGCACGATGTAATAGGCGACCTGAAAGAGGCTGCGCCCCTCGGCCATGATGTTGCCCCAGCTCGGGATATTGGGCGGCGTGCCGGCGCCGATAAATGACAGGATCGCCTCGGTGATCATCGCGCCGGCGGCGACGAACGTCCCCTGCACCAGGAGCGGCGGCAGCGTGTTCGGCACGATATGGCGCCATAGGATCAGCGGAAAGCTGGTGCCGCTGGCGATCGCCGCCTCGACATAGGGCTGCTCGCGCAAGGTCAGCACGATGCCGCGGACCAACCGGGTGACGCGTGGAACATCAGCGACGGTGATCGCGAAGATCACGTTTTCCATGCTGGCGCGGGTCAACGCCATCAGGGCGATTGCGATCAGGACGGACGGAATCGACATCAGCCCGTCCATGATGCGCATCACGATCGCGTCGACCCAGCGGGTGAACCCGGCAACGACGCCGATGAAAAGCCCGATCGTTGTGGCGAGCAGCGCAACGCTCAGCCCAACGATCAGCGACACGCGGGCGCCGTAGACCGTGCGGCTGTAGACGTCGCGGCCGAGCATGTCGGTGCCGAACCAGTATTGCGCCGAGGGCCAGCGCAACCGCCGGATCGGCGACAAGGCCTGCGGATCGACGGTCCCGAGATAGGGGGCAAACACCGCCATCATCATCATGATCAGCAGCAGGACGCCGCCAAAGATCATCGTCGGATGGCGGCGGACATATCGCCAGGCGCGCTGGCGCCAGCCGACGCGCGGCGGCGGGGCCGGGGCGGAGAGGGCGACATCGCTCGGCGCGACAGTCATCGCATGTCTCAGTAGCGGATGCGCGGGTCGATCAGCGTGTAGCTGAGATCGACCAGCAGGTTGACCAGCACATAAGCGGCCGAGAAGATCAGGATGATGCCCTGGATGATCGGATAATCGCGCCGCAGGATCGCGTCGACCGTCAGCCGGCCAAGCCCCGGGATCGCAAACACCGTCTCGGTCACCACAACGCCGCCGATCAGCAGCGCGACGCCGATCCCGATGATTGTTACGATCGGCACTGCCGCGTTCTTCAGCGCGTGCCCGATCAGCACTTTTTCACTGCTGAGGCCCTTTGCCTGCGCGGTGCGGATATAGTCCTGCGCGAGCACGTCGAGCATGCTGGCGCGGGTGATGCGCGCGATCAGCGCGGCAAAGACCATGCCCAGCGCAGTGCTCGGAAGAATAATATGCGACAGGAATGGCCAGAACCCCGCCGTGATGCTGACATAGCCCTGCACCGGCAGCAGGTCGGCCCAGATCGCAAAGACAAAGATCAGCATATAGGCGAGGACGAATACCGGCACTGAAAAGCCGAGCACCGCGAATACCATAACCGCCCGGTCAATCCACGACCCGGCCTTCCAGGCCGCCAAGACGCCCATCGGGATCGCCGCCAAGACCGAGACGATCAGCGTCGTTATCGTCAGCGCGACGGTCGGTTCGAGCCGCTGCTCGACGAGTTTCGACACCGGCAGGTTGGTGAAGATCGAGATGCCGAGGTCGCCTTGCAGGAGGCGCCACACCCAGCCGCCGAACTGGATATAAACGGGTTGGTCGAGGCCAAGCTTGGCGCGGATGCGGACGATGTCGTCTACCGTCGCGGTGTCGCCGGCGATGATCGCCGCGGGGTCACCGGGGCTCAGATACAGGAGTGCGAAGACAAACACCGCGACGACCGCCATGACCGGGATCGTCGCCAGGATGCGCCGGACGATGTAGGCGAACATAACGCTACCGGACAGCGGCCGTCCCGGCCGCATGAGGCGGGCGAGACGCCGGCGCTCCAGCAAAACCCGCCGTCATTTTTTGTCCACGTTCCACAGGAAGACCACCGGGGCGATGATGATGCCGTCGAGGTTTTTGCGATAGGCGGTCGGGACGACGAACTGGCCGGTCGGGACGTAAGGCACCTCGGTGTAGGCCTCCGTCTGGATCTCATCCGCAAATTTCTTCTGCGCCGCCGGGTCGGACGCCTTGAACCAGGCGTCGATCAGCTCCTCGAGCTTTGGGTCGGTTGGCCACCCGAACCACGCCTTGTCGCCATTGGCGCGCAGCGGGATATTGAGCGCCGGCGACAGCATGTCGGGAGCCGCGGTCCAGGTGTGGAACAGGTTCCAGCCACCCTTGTCGATCGGCTCCTTCGAAGCGCGCCGCGTGATCAACGTGCCCCAATCATTGGCCTGCAGCTCGATATTGAGACCAGCGCCGCGCAATGCTTCGGCCGTGACAAGCGCCTGCTGATGCACGATCGGCTGGTCGGTCGCCGACATCAGGACGATACGCTCGCCCTTGTAGCCGGCCTCCTTGATCAGCTGTTTGGCTTTCGCCGGGTTTGGCCCTTTGAGCAGCACATCGGCGCCGGCCGTGGTCTCGAACGGCGTGCCGCCGCAGATGAAAATGGACGGGCAGGCTTTCCAGTATTTCTCGTCGCCGGCGACGGCGCGCATGTAGTCCTTTTGGTCGACGAGGTTCAGCACCGCCTGGCGCATCTTCACGTTATCGAAGGGCGGCAGCCGATGGTTGAAGCGCAACACGCCCATATTGCCGAGCGGGTCGACCGTCGCGACCGTGACATCCTTGTTGGAGGCGAAAGCCGGCAGGATGTCGGCCGGCGGCTGCTCGTACCAGTCCGCCTCGCCCGCATTGAGCGCCGCCGCGGCGGTCGCGACATCAGGAATATAGAGCCACTCGACGCGATCGATCTTGACGACCTTACCGCCGGCGGCGAGGCTCGGTGGCTCCTTGCGCGGCACGTAATCGGCGTTCTTGACGAAGACCGCCTTGCTGCCCGGAACCCATTCCTCCTTGACGAATTTGAACGGGCCCGAGCCGATCGCTTCCGGGATCTGCTGGAAGGCGTCGGTCTTGGCGATCCGCTCCGGCATCATAAACGGCACGTTGCTCGACAATTTGCCGAGCGCGCTGAGGAGGAGCGGGAACGGCGCCTTCAGCGCGATCGTGAAGCTCTTGTCGCCGTCGGCGGTCATCGAGCCGACCGCCTCCATCATCTTTTGCCCGAACTGGTCGCGCTTTGCCCAACGCTCGATCGAGGCGATGCAATCGGCAGGGCGTACGGGCTGGCCGTCATGCCATTTCAACCCGTCGCGCAGCGTGAATTTATAGGTGAGCTTGTCGTCGCTGACGGTCCAGCTCTCGACCATCTGCGGCTGCGGCTTGAAATCCTTGTCGAGCGCGAAGAGGGTATCGAAGACGAGATAGCCGAAATTGCGCGTGACGTAGGCGGTCGTCCAGATCGGGTCGATGCTGCGAAGATCGGCTTGCGGGATAAAGCGCAGCGTCTTCGCCGCGGTCTCCGCCCAGGCGGCTGCCGGAGCCAGGAGCAAGGCAGCCGCGACCAGCGCGCCCGCGAAGCGGGTCTGAGCCGGGATGCGGGCTTTCGGTTGGCCGGGCATCGATCCCCCTGTTCTGCTCTTCTCTGCGAGCGAGCTTACGCGATCCGAGGGCAAAGCGAAAACTCCCGCCAAGTCGATCCGGCGTGTGGCCTCGCAAGGGCCGTGCCGGATGCGGCTTGGGCGGCGGCCGAAGATGCGCGCCGCACGGAGACAGCCAACAGGAGGGGCTGGAGGATCGCCCTAACGCGGGCCCGCCACGGCCAGGGCTGCGGCCGATTGCCTCGCCGCGCGTCCGGCCCGCCGCGGCGGGCGAGCGGGTTGGCGGGCGGCTGCCTTTGCCGGCACGGCGGTTGTGGCGGGCTTGCTGAGGAGCAGCAGCCGCTCGCAGGCTCGGTAGACCGTCTCGGGCGACAATTCGCGCAGGCAGGCGAGGCCGCGGCGGCAATCCCCGGGGTTTGTCAGATAGCAAGGGGAGCACACCATCTCGCGCGCCACTGCGACGGCATTGACGCCGACGGGACCCCATTCCCGGACATCGACCGTACCGGAATGGACCCCGACCGTCGGGACGCCGAGCCCGGCGGCGATGTGCTTTGGTCCGCTGTCATTGCCGAGAAACAGCGAAGCGCGCGCCAGCAGCGCGGGGAGATCGGCGAGCGGCAATTTGCCGATCAGCGAGGTCACGGCCTCGGGACGGCGCAGCCGCGCGAGCAGCTCGTTCGCGGTCGGCTCCTCGCCAGGCGCGCCGATCAGCGCGACCCGCGCGCCATGCGTCTCGATCAGTCGGTCGATGACGAGTGCGAAATAATCGGCCGGCCACTGCTTCATCGCATTGCCGGCCGCGGGGTGGACGAAGATCAGCGGTCCGCCCGCAGCGCGACTCATAAGCTGCTCGACTTTCGCAGGCAATTTTGAGGGCGGCGTGGCGATGACACGGCGGTCGTCCTCGCAGGCCGCGGCGACCGCATCGACGAGGTTCACGAGGTCGTCGGCAGTGTGCTGGCGCTTGCGTGCATAGGCCTGATCGCCGCCCCAATCGAGCGCGACATCGAGCCAGGCGAACAGGTTGCGGTGATCGAAGCCGGCGAGATAACGCGCGCCAGCGTGCCGCAGCACGTCACGGGTCTCGGGGTGCTTGCGCAGATCGATCGCGAGATCGAAGCGCTCGGGAACGAGGCGCTCGCGCAATCTCGCCCAATCCTCGGCGGACAGCCCGATTTCGCCGAGCGCCGAGCGGGCGTGGAAAAAGTCGAACTCGATCGTTTCCGTGACGCTCGGCTCCATGGTCCAGACGGATTTCGAGGCCCGCGAGGTCAAGACCGTGATCCGCGCGTTGGGGAAATGCCGCTGGAGACGCCGCACCGCTGGGAATGCGATGATGCAGTCCCCGATGTGGTCGAGCTTGACCACGAGGATCTTGCGGATTTCGTCGCGATTGAGCGCCGGCCCGCCGGTGACCAAGACCCGGTTCGGTTCGCCGTCCGGCGCGAAATCGTCCTGATGCCGCGCGAGATGCGGGCTCAAATACGGATCGCCGGCAAGAAACAGCTCGCGCCATTCGCTGTCGAACGCGGCTGTGTCGTAGGTATCGGGCATCGCCGCGCGGCTGACCGCCTCGTAATGAATGAGCTGGGCATACGGCGTGTAGACAGACACGAGCCCTTCACGTCGGGCGCGCAGGCAATAATCGAGGTCGTTGTTGACGACGAGATGCGTCTCGTTGAACCCGCCGAGCCGGGCGAAGATGTCGCGCCGCGTCATCACGCAGGCGCCGGTCAGCGCGATGACATTGCGCTGGGTGCGCGCCAAGCCGAAATAGCCGGGCTCGTCTTCCCCGAGATAGCGGAAGGCGTGCCGGCCCTGGCCCATCGCGGCGAGAAACAGGCCGGCATGCTGGATACGCCGGTCGGGGTAGAGAAGGAGCGGGCCAACCGCGCCGACCTCCGGCCGCTGCGCCTCTTGGAGCAGGGTGTCGAGCCAGCCCGGCTCGATGATCTCGATGTCGTCGTTGAGAAAGAGCAGGAACTCGCCCTTTGACGCCTTCGCCGCGAGGTTATTGAAGCGCGACCAGTTGTAGGGCTCGTCGTGGAGACGACCCGGTCGGCGTTGCGCTTCAGCCAGTTCCGCCATTTGCGGCCGGCCGGCGGGATATTCTCGATGCAGACGATCTCGTATTTTTTGTAGCGGGTGAGGCGGCGCAAACTCTCGATGCAGGTCTTGATCATGCCCTGTGCGGCGCAGGTCGGGATGACGATCGAGACAAGCCCTTTTGTCGCGAGCGTGCGCTTGACGCGATAGGCGCCGGCGACAAGGCCGGGCCGCACCTCCCCGGCGATACCGCGCCGCTCTAGCGCGCGTTCGAGCGCCACGCGGTCGCGTTTCGCGCCGGCGTGGTCCTTCTCGCCGCATTCGCACAACACCGCCGAGATGTGACGGATCGTCTTGGCCTGCTCGGTGCAGCGCAAGGCGAGATCGTAATCGCCGTGCTGCAGTAATTCGTCGGACGGAGCGGCGATCGCGCGAACCAGATCGGCGCGGGCGCACCACAGCCGGCCGAGATAGTTTGTGGCCAGCATCAGATCGGGCGACCATTGCGGCTTGAAGAACGCCTCGATCTTGCCGCTCGCCGGGTTGGGGCGGCGCTCGTCGCTGTAGAGGAAGTCGGCGTCGCGATATGCCGCCGTTGTCAGCGCCATTTCGAGCAACGCGTCGCAGCCGAGCTCGTCGCCCGGCGACACGACGGTGAGAAAAGCAGCGCCCTTCGCATCATCGGCGAGGAGCGCCTGCCGCGTCAGCTTGCGCACGATCTCGACCCGGCCAGCGATGCCCTCGAGCGCGGCGCGCAAGCCGCCGTCCGAGATCGCTTTCGGGTCGGCGGCGACGAGCAGCCGCCAGTTCCCGTAAACCTGCGTGCGGAGGGATGCGATTGTCGCTGAGGCTTGCGCCGCGGCGCCGCGCTCGATCGCCATCGCGATTTGGAAGCTCGGCTGCCAATCCCGGTGCTCCAATAGGCGCAGCGCGAGATCGATCTCGGCGCGCGGCATGTGGCGCCGCAAATTCCACGGGCCGGTGCTGTCGGACAGCTCCTCGACTCTGATACCGAAGTCGAGGCGCGCGGTCTTCCCGGTCTTGTCGCGCAACGTGACGGAGACGCGGTGCTCGCCAAGCGGCAGCGCCCGGTGCGGCACCAGCGCGAGAAAGCCGCTGCCCAGCGCATTCTTCCAGTCGGGGAAGCTCGCCTGGATGTCGAGGCGGCGCACCCCGTAATCGGCATTCGCCATCGGGACGCCATCGATCGCGATCTCGACCGCGGTGACGCCCGCCCGCGCCAAGGCCCAGCCGCTGATTTCCAGATTGCCGCGCAGCGGCATCGCCATGACGCCGCCGACCAGGGGCGGCTCATCGAGATGGAGACGCCGCTCGCCATCCCCGACAGTGTCGCCGCTCGCGGCGGCCGGAGACCGCGCGGCTTCGGTTGCGCGCACCGGCAGGGCGATCTCATCGATCTCGCCGTCGGCGCGGTGCAGGCGCAGCGCGATCAGATGCTCGCCGTGCAGGGTTTTGGGTGTATGCCGGCCAAAGCTGAACCCGGACTGCCGAGCATGCGGCAGGCTGGGGAATAGATTGCCGACATCGGGGCGCTCGATCCCGAACTCGGCCTCGCCGACCGTGTCGCCATCGAGCAGCACCTCGACGCTCGCGATCGGCGCGGCAGAAACCGCCCAGCCTTTCACGACGATCTGGCCCGATGTGGTGACCGCGATCTCGTCGCAATGATGATGAAAGCCCTCATCCACCACGGCGCGCCGGGTGCGGGCGAGCTTTGGGATTTCCACGAGCACCCGCTCTTCGCGCACAATCCCGGTGCGCGCCAAGGCGCGAACCGTGATGGTTTTTCGCCCCGCACCGAGCCGGCCGATGTCGCTGGCCAGCTTGAAGCCGGAAAAACGTGCGTTCGGATAATCGGGGCGGACTTGCTCGACATCCTCTCGCACGCGGCCGAATTCAGCCTGGCCGATGCGCTCGCCCGCGACGAAGACCTCGACCGCTTCGATCTGCACGAGACAGACCACCCATCCCTCGATCTGCAGGAGCCCATCGCGGGCGACGGCCGCCTCGTCGATGAACAACTCCATCGCTTGCCGGTCGAAAACGGTGGTTTCGGCTTGCTGTCCGTCCCGCGGATCGACAGCCGGGCGTTCGACTTGCTGCGGTGGAATGTCGACGCGCAGCGGGCGCCGGCCGATCTCGCCATCTTCGGTGGTCACGGTCAGCAGCGGCTCGATCGTACCGCCCGCGGTGCTCGGCAGATCGAAGCTCAACATAAAGCCGGAATGGCCGGCATGATCGCGCCCGGGATAGAGCCGGCCGATATCCGGCCGCGGCAGGCCGCAGGTCGCGCGCCCGACGACAATGCCGCCGAGCGCTGCAGTGATTTCCGAGATCGGCGCGGCGGCCAAGGCCCAACCATTGATCGACAGCCGCGATCGGCCCTCCGCCGTGCCGGCGACGCCAAGCGACTCGACAGCGACAAGGATCGCAGGCTTCGCCGCCACGCCCGGCGCATCGGTTACGGCCGGAGACTTGCCGCCGCGCTTGATCCGAAAGCCGCGCGCCGCGCCGATCAGCAGATAGTGCAACAGCGGGTTGGCCGGCTCCTCGCCGCGAGCCCGGCACTGTTCGAGGTAGAAGGCGGTGTCGAAATCCGGGTGCGGGTCGCGCCCCTCGCGCGCGCCTTCTTCCAAATAATGGACGAGCGGATCGACATTGCGCTCCGCGACATCGGGATAAGCCGTTGCGTAATGTTGGGGGTCGAAAAGGCCGGATTTTCTTATGGCTTCGTAATCGCTGAACAGCGCTTCCATTCCAGCCCCTGTTTAAGGTGCGCACGCAACGCGGCCGGCACGGGCCTGGCGGGAAACGGGCGTTGCGGGTGTGCGCCCTCCAATACCCTTGCCCGCCGCCGGTTTCAAGCAATCCCGGCTTTTAGGGCGAAGACCTTAAGGAACGGGTGAGACCGACCGGCGAGCACGATCGGAATCAAACCCGGCAAATCTCACGGAATAGCCGCCAAATTGTACCCCGGCCGGCAGGGATATTGCGCGCCAGGGTTTCGTATTCTCCGCTGCGATGCCCGGAACCCCGGGCATTCCGGCAAGGAGGAAGAAATGTTTGCTTCTGCAGAGAGGCCTTTGGTGAACGGGGGTTGGATCAAGCGGCTCTCCCTCGCGGCAGTCGCTGCGGTCGCGATCGGCGCCGCGGCGCTGCCGTCGAAGCCCGCCGAGGCGCAGGTCGTTATCGGCGTTGGCGTCCCGTATTACGGACCCGGTTACTACCGTCCCTATTACTATCCTCGGCGGGTCGCCTATCGCGCTTGCGGCTGGGGCTGGCATTGGACACCGCCGCATTGGAACCGTTGGGGCTATTGGGTTCCCGGCGGCTGCCGACCGAACTACTAACCCGGACGGCTTTCCTCGCCGGCCACCCAACTCGCCAAGACCCCGATCTCGGCCGGGTCGAGCGCCACGATGTCGGCGCGATAACCCGGCCGGAGATGGCCGAGCCGGTCGCCGAGGCCGAGAAATGCCGCCGGCGCCGCGCTCGCGAGACGGAGAGCGTCGGGCAACGATGAATCGACGAGCTTGACGCAATTGCGCACCGCGCTCGCCATGTCGAGCGCGGCGCCGGCGAGGGTGCCGTCCTCGGTCGTTATGCGGCGGTCGCGCAGGGTGATGCGCTTGCCGCCGAGCATGAAGTCGGTGCCGGCGCCGCCGACCGGCGGCATCGCGTCGGTCACCAGCATCGGCTGTCCGAGGCCGCGCAAGGCGAGCCGCAGCATCGGCGCGGCGACATGCTCGCCATCGGCGATGAGCCCGTAGAACGCGCCCGCTGTCTCCAATGCTGCGGCAACCGGCCCGGGCTCGCGGCTCGCCAAGGGCCGCATCGCGTTGAACAGATGCGTAAAGCCGGTCAGACCATCGGCGAGCGCGGCGCGCGTCTCGGCGTAAGTCGCCATCGAATGGCCGAGGGCGACACGCACGCCGGCGGCGGCGAGCGCGCGAATAAAGCCCGCCGGCACCCGCTCGGGCGCGAGCGTCACGAGCCGCACACCGGCGCAAGCCGCCGTGAGAAATTCGAGGTCCTGCGGTGTCAGCGATCGAAGCATCGCGGGGTCATGCACGCCGGCGCGCTCGGGCGACAGGAACGGCCCCTCGAAGTGAATCCCGAGGACCCCCGGGAGCGACGGGATCGCCGCTTGGACCGCGGCGGCTGCTGCCCGCATCGTGCCGGCCGTGTCGCTGATCAGCGTCGGCAGCAATGCCGTCGTGCCAAAGCGGCGATGCGCCGCGACGATCGCGGCAATACCCTCGACCGTCGGCGTGTCGTTGAACAACACGTCACCGCCGCCATTGACCTGGACATCGATAAAACCGGGCGCCAGCCAGGCGCCGTCCGGCAATTCCCGGACCGGCACGTCACGCGGCAAGTCGTGCCGCGGGAGCACCGCAGTAATCGTGCCGGCTTCGATGACCACGGCATACTGGCGGTGCGGCACAGTGCCGTCGAAGACCGTATCGGCGGCGATGGCGTGCCGCGCGGCCCGTTTCATCGCGTGCGGGTGATTTTTTGCAGATGACGCGGCCGGTCCGGGTCGATGCCGAGGCGTTCGGCAAGCCGCACCATCATCGCGTAAAAGCTCTGGATCAGGCACACGGCGTCGGTTTCCGGATGGTCGGGCGGGAGCGCCGGCAATAGCGCCGGGCCGGTCACCTTATTCCGCTCCGATGCGGCGATGAAGAGCGCCGCGCCCTTGCCGACGAGATCGGTGGCGAGATGTCGGAGACCCTCGGCGGCTGCGTCGCCGGGCATGAACATCAGGATCGGATAGCGTGGCTCAACGAGCGCGACGGGGCCGTGCAGAAACTCGGCGCCGCTAAACGCCTCGGCATGCCGGTTCGCGATTTCCTTCAACTTGAGCGCCGCCTCGCGGGCAATCGCGAGGGTCGGGCCGCGGCCAATCGTTATCAGGCTCTCGGCATCGGACAGGGAACCGAGCGCTGCGCCCCAGTCGAGATCGGCGGTGGCGGCGAGCCGCGTCGGCAGACGCGCGATCGCGCCGGGCAGCCGCTCATCGCCGCTCCACCCCGCCACGAGGCGCAGCAGAGCGCCGAGTGTCGCGACAAAGGATTTGGTGGCGGCGACGCTGAGCTCCGGTCCGGCACCGATGGGCAGGACGAATTCGCAGGCCGCCGCGAGCGGGCTCTCGGGAGCGTTGACGATGGCGGCGGTCAACGCGCCGGCCGCGCGGGCCATCGCCGCCGTCTCGACAAGATCGTCGCTGCGCCCGGATTGCGACACCGCGACAAACAGCTGGCCATCGAGACGCAGCGGCCGGCGGTAGACGGTCGCGATATTCGGCGCCATCGCCGCGACCGGGATTCCGAGATGCAATTCGATCAGGTGCTTTGCAAAGGTTGCCGCGTGTGCCGAGCTGCCGCGCGCGCAGGTCACGGCGAGTTGCGGCGGCCGCGATCTCAGTCGAGCGACAAGGTCGCCGAGCGGCGTCGCCAAAATCTGCTGCTGCCGGTGGATGGCATCGGAGGCTTCGCGCAATTCCGCGGCCATCCCCATGTCACGCCTCCACGCCGGCATCGGCTTCGGCGCGAGCCGATTGCGCCAACCCCAGGGTGCCCGCGAGGGCGTCGCCTTGCGGCGCGACGAGATACTGCCGGGTCTGCGGCGCGAGCCAGCCCTCGAGATGCGGCGCCAGCCCGCCCGCCAGTGCGATGCGCTCGACACCGCGCGCGACGAGGCGCGCCGCCAGCGTGTCGATGTGGTGCGCGGCGCGTTGCATCAACTCGACCGCCGCCGGATCGAGCTGTCTCGCATACTCGACGACGAGCGGCGCGAGCCGGCCGAATTCCGCCGGGGGCGCGGTGTCGGCCCAGCGCACAATCGCATAGGGGTCGCCGGCGAATTCGTCGAGCAGATGCCGGAGCAGTGTCGTCGGCGCGAGGCGGCCGTCATAAGCCCGCAGCGCTTGCCGGAGCGCTGCGCGCCCGAGCCAGGCTGCGCTCCCCTCATCCGAGAGCGGCAATCCCCAGCCGCCGACCCGATCGTGTCGGCCGCCAATCATCGCCCAACCGACGCTGCCGGTCCCGACGATAATGACGCCCCCATCCTGTCCGCCATGGGCGCCGATGCAGGCGGCCTGCGCGTCGCTGACGATCATCGTATGCCGGAACGGCAGTCGTCGCGAGCGCGCCGATGCCAATTCCCGCGGCTCGGTGGCGCCAGCGAGCGCCAGGCAGGCGTTGATGCGTGCCAGGGCTTGGTCGCGGATCCCGGCCTCGGCGAGGCATTGCCGGGCAGCATCGATGACCGATGCAAAGGCGGTGTCCAGGCCGAGGCGGATATTGGCGGGTCCGGCGGTCCCCTCGCCGAGGATGTGCCCGGAGCGATCGGCGAGCCGCGCGCGGCAGCGCGTGCCGCCGCCATCGACACCGAGAAACAGATCGGCACGCCTATCGGCCCGTTGCACGCCTTGCTCCCGCCGGAATCATCGCCTAACTGGTTGAACGCCCCAAAGTTCGAATAGGCGAACCTCGGATGGGCCGCGCGCGTTATCAACGGGCGCTTATCAACGACCGCGCGCATGGAGACGCCCTCTGGAAACCGAACGCCCCAGCCCGCGATATTCCGGCATCGATCAGTGGAGCCCGGCGGAAATCCTCGACTCAATGATCGAGGGACAGTTCGCCGCGGTGGCCGCGGTGCATGCCGCGCGTCCGGCTCTGGAACAGGCTGCGCTCGCGATTGAGGAGCGGCTGCGCGCGGGCGGCCGGCTCGTCTATGCCGGGGCCGGCACCTCGGGGCGGCTGGCGGTGCAGGACGGGGCCGAGCTGATGCCGACCTTCAGCTGGCCGGCGGAGCGGCTGTTATTGCTGATGGCCGGCGGGGACGATGCGCTCCTTCGCGCGGTCGAGGGGGCCGAGGACACGGCGGAAGAAGCGGCCTCGCTCGTCTATCAGCATCGCATCGGGGAGAAGGACGCGCTGATCGCGGTCGCGGCGAGCGGCACGACCGCGTTCACCTTGGCCTGTCTGCGCGAGGCGGGGGCACGCGGCGCGTTGACGGTCGGGATCGCCAACAATCCGGATACGGCGCTGTTGAACGAGGCCGACCATCCGATCTGCCTCAACACGGGCGCGGAGCCGATCGCCGGCTCGACCCGCATGAAGGCGGGCACCGCGCAGCGTGTCGCGCTGACCCTCTTGTCATCCCTCGTCATGATCCGGCTCGGGCGGGTCTATGAGGGGCTGATGGTCGATGTGCAGCCCTCGAACCGCAAGCTGGTGCGGCGCAGCGAAGCGATCCTCGGGCAGCTGACCGGGCACAGCCGGGAGCATGTGCGCGACGCGCTGCGGCAAGCGAAGGGCAGCGTCAAGCTCGCGCTGCTGCTGCTCGAAGGCCAGAGCCTCGGGGAGGCGCAGGGCGCGCTTGCGGAGGGCGGTGGCGATCTGCGCGCCGCCAAAACCCTGCTCGAAGAGCGCCGTAGCCAGAAGAAGCGGGCTTAGCAGCCAAGCCTCTCCCATCGGAACGGGCCGATGCGCGATCCTGTTGGCTGAGATGGGCCGACAGGGAGCGACGCATGAGAATGACACGAGCCTGGCTGGCGATAGCCGCCGCGTTTCTGATTTCGGCGCCGCTCGCGGAGAACGCCTCGGCGGCGCGCCATCACCATGCAGCGGCAGCGCCGCGCAGCCATGCGACGGCCGCGCAGAAGGCTCCGCAGAAGAAGGCGCCGGCGATCGACCAGAACGTTTTGCAGGCCGAAGTGCTGCTCGACCGAGCCGGGCTCTCGCCCGGAACCATCGACGGACGTGATGGCGACAATTTCGCGAAAGCCATGCACGCCTTCCAGCAGGTGAATGGATTGCCGGTCGGACCGCTCGATCAGGCAACGCTCGAGAAGCTGAGCCAGGTCGGGGGCCCCGTCACCGGCGAGTACACGATCCAGCCGCAAGACGTCGCCGGGCCGTTCGTCCCGGAGATCCCGAAGCAGTTTGTCGAAATGGCGCAATTGCCGCAGGTCGGGTACCGCAGCCCGCGCCAGCTGATCGCTGCCAAATTTCATATGTCGGAGGGGTTGCTCGCGGCGCTGAACCCGGACAAGAATTTCACCGAAGCCGGCGCCGTGCTGACCGTTGCCAATGTGCGACAGGCGGGCGACGATCCTGCCGTTGTCGCGCAGGCGCTGCACGAACACCGCGGAAGCACGGGGTCGAGCGCGCCGCCCGGGCAAACCGCCGCCCGGGTCGTCGTCAATAAACAGAACCGCTCCGTGCAGGTCTTCAGCGCCGACAACCGGCTGCTGGCGTTCTTCCCGGCCTCGATCGGCAGCGCCGAGAAGCCGGCGCCGAGCGGCACTCTGGTCGTGCGGCGGGTCGACTACGATCCGACCTACACCTACGATCCGGCCTATCACTTCAAGGAACAGAAAATACAGCGCAAGGCGACCGTGAGGCCCGGTCCGAACAATCCGGTCGGGGTCGTGTGGATTGCGTTGTCGGAAAAGGGCTACGGCATTCACGGCACGCCCGATCCCGATGCGGTCGGCAAGACGCAGTCGCATGGCTGCATCCGGCTGACCAATTGGGATGCGCTGACGCTCGCACGGCTTGTCAAGAAGGGAACGCCGGTCGATTTTATCGGTTGAGCACGAGTGACCTAATCCGGTGCGCCGCGGCCGGAGGCGAGCAGGACGATCCCGCGCACAATGTCGCGAAACGCGGCGTCGTAATTGACACCCTCGATGCTCCAGGCGTGGTCGGCGCCGCGCCAACGGGTGCGCCATGATCCGATCCAGCCCGGCAGCGTCTCATTCCAGTCGAGCGTTCCGACGACGATCGCTTCCTGCGGGGCTTCCCTCGGCTTCTGCTCGGGGGGAGATGATTTCGGGTATGGAAAATGCTCGGCGGAGACGCCCCAGGCAGCCAATTCCGCCTCGCTCGGCAGACGGATCTTCATGCCGAACTCGCTAGCGGCATTGGCGAAAGCGCCGCGCTGCTCCTCACCCGCCGGGATCTCGGCGCTGAGGACATAGGAGGGCGGCTTCGGTCCGTGCACGAGCAATACCGGCACAACGACCGGCCGCTCGGCATCCCACGGCATCTCGCCCAGCTCCGCCAGGATGCCGTCGATCTTTGCCGGGTCGAACCGCACAGTCAGTCTGTGCGGCCGGTCGTAGCTTCCCTGATCGTCCTTTTTCGGCATGCCGGCCATCATATCGAGGTAATCGAAGGAGGCGACGAAGCGGTCGGCATGCGCGGCTATTTCCGCGACGCGCGGATCGTCTTTGAGCCGCGGATCGCCCGATACCTTGACGAGCACCTCGCGCAGACATTGCGCCATACCCCACGGTCGTTGTCGCATATCGGTGCCGGTGACGATCGCGTCAGCCTGATAGAAGCGGCCGAAATCTTCCGCCTGGGCGGGCGCGGCGGAGGACAGCAGCGCCATCGCGAAGATCAGGCCGAACAGCCAACCGCGCATGCGGCGCTCGCGGTCACGCGGCCGGGTAATGCGTCGTCAGCTTGTTGCCGGCGATCTCAACCGGATCGGCGTCGATCAGGATAAAAGCGAAGACGCAGGGCACAGAGCCGTTATTGACCCAGGCGTGCATCGTGCCGCGCTGGACGACGATGTCACCCTGCTTCAGATGCACGGTCTTGCCGTCATCGAGCTCGAGATCGCATTCGCCCGACAGGAGGATCGCGTAATCGACAGTTTCGGTGCGGTGCATGAATTTGGGCGCGCCCGGCGCGAACTCGGTGATGCGGACGACCGTGCCCTGGCCCGAGCCGACGTAATTATGGCGCACGACAAAGCCCTTCTTCTGGGCGGTCGCCGCCTCTTCCGAATTGTCGACCGGCATCTTGTCGGTCGACCAGATCTCGCAACGTGAGATGTAGGGGCGGGCCGGAGCGCTTACCCCGTTCATGCGCTCGTCGCTGGCGACGATTGCCTTGCCGTTTGCGTCATGTCCCGTGACGACGCGGCGTATTTGTAGAGCCATCGCAATCCTCCTCGCTGCAAGAGTGCCGGGATGTCACGGCATGGCATCTCGGCCACGGTGACGATCCGTTCCGGAGAAATTCGTTGTTTGTCCGACTGTGTCTCTGTGTTGTCCGTGCCGCGGTTCAGGATGAAATTTCCGTTTACGCCGCGCTATGCAAGGCGCGCCAGACCTTCTCGGGCGTCGCGGGGAGATCGACCGGTGGCGCTGCGATCGAGGCGAGCGCGTTGTTGACCGCGTTCATAACGGCCGGGATCGAGCCGATCGTGCCGGCTTCGCCGACCCCTTTGACCCCGAGCGGGTTTTTGTCGGTCGGGCTTGAATTTTCCTCTAATTCGAACGGGCAGAAATCATCCGCCCGCGGCATCCCATAGTCCTGGAACGAGCCGGTCAGGAGCTGCCCGGATTCCGGGTCGTAGACCAGGTTTTCGAGCAACGCCTGGCCGACCCCCTGCACGATCCCGCCATGGATCTGCCCCTCGCAGAGGAGCGGGTTCAGCATCGTGCCCACATCGTCGACGGCGCAGTAGCGGGCGAGACGCACTTCGCCGGTTTCGATATCGATCTCGACCTCGGCGACATGCGCGCCGGAGGGAAAGGTCGCCGCATCGGCCGGACCGAAATTGGCGCGCTCGGTAAACCCGGTCTCGATATCCTCGGGCAATTGCGCCGATTGGAAGGCTTGCCGCGCGACCTCCTCGATCGCTACCGACCGGTCGGTTCCGGCGATTGTGAAGCGGCCGGCCTCGAACACAATGTCACTCGGCGCCGCCTCCATGACATGCGCGGCGATCTTGCGGCCCTTGTCGACCAACCGGTCGGCGGCGGTGACGATCGCCGAGCCGGCGAGCTGGGCCGAGCGCGAGCCGAAGGTGCCGATCCCCATCGTCACGAGATCGCTGTCGCCATAGCGGTAGCGGATCTTGTCGGCATCGATGCCGAGTTTCTCCGACAATACCTGCTTGAACGTCGTGCCGTGGCCCTGACCATGATCCATGCTGCCAGTGATCAGGACGACCCCGCCCGCCGGGTCGAAGCGGATTTCGGCATGCTCGTAATCGCGCCCGCCGGTCGCCGCGACTGTCGTCGCGACGCCGATGCCGAGCAATTTGCCGCGGCGGCGCGCCTCGGCCCGGCGCTCCTCGATCCGGTCATAGGCGGCGAGGTGCAGCGCGTCCTCGAGGTTCTTCGCGAAATCGCCGCTGTCATAGGTCTGACGCAGCGGTGTCGTGTAGGGCATCGCGCTCGCGGGAATTGTGTTGCGACGGCGCAATTCCACCGGGTCGATGCCGAGCTCGCGCGCCGCCTTCTCGATGATCGTCTCAGTGAAATAAATCGGCTCGGGCCGGCTGCCGCCGCGATAGGGCGCGGTCGTCATCGTATTGGTCAGGACGGCCGTGCACTCGGCATAGACGGCCGGAAACGTGTAGGTGTTGACGAGGCACCCCATACCGATCGTCAGCGGGATCGTCGGGCGGTCGCTTGAGTAATAGGCGCCGATCGAGGAAATCCAGCGCGTGCGCAGCGCGAGGAATTTGCCGTTGTCGTCGAGCCCGAGTTCGGCTTCGACGGTGCTGCCGCGCGCCTGCTCGTCGCTGAGCAGTCCCTCGCTGCGCTCTGAGGTCCAGCGCACCGGCCGGCCGCTGACTTCCGACGCCCACAAGGACAGCCCGTATTCGGGATAGCAGCCGCCCTTCATGCCGAAACCGCCGCCCATATTGTCGCAGACGACGCGGACCTGATGATGCGGCAGGCGAAAGATTTGGCCGGCGAGCGCGGCACGGATCTGATGCACCGACTGCACCGTGCAGCGGATCGTGTAGCGCTCCTCGGCCGGGTCGTAATAGGCGAGGCAGCCGCGCGGCTCCATGCTGTTGGCGGTGACGCGATTGACGGGGATTTGCATGCGGATGACGCGCGGCGCGCGCGCCAATGCCGCCTCGACCGCGGCCCGGTCGCCGGCCTCGAAGGTGAAGGCCTCGTTGCCGGGGTTGTCGGGCCAGACCGGCGGCGCGCCGGGCGCGAGCGCGGCTTCGGCGGTGATGGCGGCGGGGAGCGGCTGGTATTCAATATCAATGAGTTCGGCCGCGTCCTTCGCCTGGTTCAGGGTTTCGGCGACGATAAAGACGACGGGATCGCCGACATAACGGACACGATCTTGCGCGAGGAGCGGCTGCGGGCAGACAAAAGCCGGCCCGCCATTCTTTTTCCGGCGCGGCACGAGCGGCCGCAAGGTGCCGAGCCCGCGCCGCTTCAGATCGGCGCCGGTCAGGACCGCGAGAACGCCGGGCGCGGTCTTGGCTTGCTTGGCGTCGATCGAGACGATGCGGGCATGCGCATGCGGCGAGCGGAGAACGTAACCACGCAAGGCGGCGATCGCGGGGACGTCGTCGACATAGCGCCCGCGTCCGGTCAGCAGCCGCAAATCCTCCTCGCGCCTGACCCGCTGTCCGATCGCCTGCACCGCCATTCCTTACCCCATACTCTGCTGGCGTCCCGGCGAAAGCCGGGACCCCTTGTGCTGCAAGGCTCCGGCATGCGGAGCGCGTTTCATGGATGATGCC
>JBKOVT010000195.1:0-8316 GCA_046724035.1 Pseudomonadota bacterium
TCTTCGACGATCAGAACGCGCTTCTTTTTTGGCTTCCAGCGGTCCGCCCCGCCAAACGCCGGTGTGTGCACAGACATGCCGCGATACCATTCCGTGATCGGGGCATCACCATAGCGGCGCCGCCTTGTCGAATGGTTAACCGAGGCAGCACCGGGCGCGCGGGCATATGCCATGCCCGCGGGCCTGTGTAATGTCCGTCCCATGCTAAAGCTGAGCGTTCTCGACCAATCGCCGGTCCGCCAGGGAGTGACGCCGCGCGACGCGCTCCTGGAGACTGTCGAATTGGCGAAGCACGTCGATGCCCTCGGCTACAGCCGCTATTGGCTTGCCGAGCACCACAGCTCGCCCGGGCTCGCGGGCAGTGCTCCCGAGATTATGGTCGCGCGGGTCGCCGGCGAGACAAGCCGCATCCGGGTCGGCTCGGGTGGCGTCATGCTAAGCCACTACAGCTCACTCAAGGTCGCCGAGCAGTTCCGCATGTTGGAGACGCTCTATCCCGGCCGCATCGATCTCGGCATCGGACGCGCGCCCGGCAGTGATCAGCTGACGGCGATTGCCTTGCAGCACGGGCCGGGCGCGCTCGGCATCGAGCATTTCCCGAACCAGATCGCCGATCTCATCGGGTTTCTCGACAACAAGATGCCGGCGGACCATCCGTTCGCGCGCATCCGGGTGATGCCGGCGGGCGAGACGAGCCCAGAGGTGTGGCTCCTCGGATCGAGCGACCAGAGCGCAATCTTTGCCGCCTATTTCGGCTGCGCCTTTTCCTTCGCGCATTTCATCAATGACGAGGGCGGACTCGAGATCATGGACGCCTACCGTCAGCGGTTCCGCCCCTCGGAGCGGCTCACCGCACCGCAGGCCAGCATCGGGGTCTTTGTCATGTGTGCCGATACCGAAGCGGAAGCGCGCCGCCTCGCCGCCAGCCGAGATCTGTGGCGGCTCCGCCAGCATCAGGGCGTCCTCGCACCGTTTCCGCCGCCCGAAGACGCCCTCGTCTATCCCTACAGCCCGACCGAATTACGCGTGGTCGAATATCACCGCCGGCGGCAAATCGTCGGCGATCCGGATCTGGTGAAGCAGCGGCTGACGGCGCTTGCCAGAGCTTATGGCATTGACGAGGTGGTCATACTGACGATCTGCCACGATTTCGCGGCGAGGAAGCGCTCCTATACGCTACTCGCCGAAGCCTTCGACCTCGAAAAACCGGCCTGACCATTGACCGCTCTGGCATTGATTGCAAAGGCTCTCGCAGCCTCGCTGCTGATCGCCGCGATCGTGATCGTGGGCTTGCGAATTTACTTAGGCCGTGCCGCGGAAAATGCGCTGCGTCCCGGCGAGGACGTCGCAATTACCGCCTTTCGCGGGCCGGTTCCGGCGAATGCGTTTCTCGCCTGTCCGCCGGGATATTGCGCCGTCAAGGATGCAGCGCTGAGCCCGGTCTTCAATATTCCCGTCGATCGGCTCGAAGGGTATTGGAACGAGATCGTCGACCTCGAGCCGCGTCTCACACCGATTGAGACCGAACCTCACCACCACGGCTCTGTCTACATCGAGCACTCGGCGCTGTTCCGGTTTCCAGACGTAATCACCGTCGAGCTTGTGACACTTGCGCCGGATCGCTCGAGCTTGGGGATCTACAGCCGGTCGCGTTATGGCCGCTCCGATTTCGGCGTCAACCGGCGACGCGTGCTGCGCTGGCTCTCGCGATTACAGCGGATGGTCGGGCCGGCCGACTAACGAGCGTCAATACAGCCCGCCGGTGCCGCGCCCGGGACGCCAGCCCGGCGCCGGATATCCACCGCCCTGCGCCGGCGGATACCCACCCGGTGTGTCGTAAGCGCGCTGGCTCGTTGTCGGATAGCCGGGATAGCCGCCCGGCGAACCGTAACCGCGCGGCGTCGAATACGGCGCGTAGCTGTAAGGCGACGCCGACCCGTAATCGCGCGGCGCGGCGTAGCTGTAATCCGGACGGTACGGCGCATAGGGCGACGGGTAGGTCGTCGAGCCGTAGGTCCCCGGATAGGGCGCGCTGTAGGCGCGCGGCACCGGCGGCCAATACGGGTTCTGGCCCTGATCGGGCCGCGCCGCGCTGTCGTTCGGCAGCGGGGCCGCTCGCTGGCGCCCGTCACGCACGACGCCTGGCGGCGTCAACGTTTCGGACTCCGGCGGGAACAGCGAGGCGGTCTGCTCGTCGTCGGTATTAGGCGCGCCGCGCAGCACATTGGTCGCCACGGCGGCGCTTGCGCTCGGCGCTTCGGGGAACGGCTTGGCCGGCACGTTCTTCAGCGCCGCCATCATAAAGTCGCGGAAGATCGGGGCGGCGACGTGGCCGCCGACTTCGCCCGTGCCCAAGGTGCGCGGATCGTCAAACCCCACATAGACACCCGCCGCGAGATCCGGCGAGAAGCCGACAAACCACGCATCGAACCAGTCGCTAGTCGTGCCGGTCTTGCCGGCGAGCGGCTTGCCCACCGCTGCAACGGCCGTGCCGGTGCCGCGTTCGACGACACCCTGCATCATTGCGATGAGCTCGCGGTCGGTAGTGTCGCTGATCAGCGGGTCGGGCTTTGTCGGCTTGTACAGGACCGCATTGTCGATAAAGCGCGCGTTCTGCACGGCGAGCGATCCCGGCGGCGGAGCACCGGTGACCTTGTAGGCCGGATCGGCGGCGGCTCCGGGCGCGGGCGCAGCGGCAACAAAGCACGCCGTGCAATCCTTGACGCCCTTCTGGTAGATGACCCGACCGTGGCGGTCCTGCACCGAGTCGACGACAGACGGCAATAGCCAATGCCCGCCATTGTCGATCATCGCATAGGCGCTGGTCAGGCGGAGCAACGTCGTCTCGCCGGCGCCAAGCGACATCGAGTAGTAGAGCGGCATCTTGTCCATGACATCGAAGTTCTGGACCGTCTTGGCGATCGCCGGGAGCCCGACGCTCACCGCCAGTCGCGCGGTGACGAGGTTGCGCGAATGAACGAGCGCATCGCTCAGCGTCGTCTCGCCGACATAGCTGCCTTCGTAATTCACGGGTTCCCAGGGCGCCTGACCCGGGCCTTGCGGGATCGAGATCGGCGCGTCCTCGACGACGCTGGAAGGGCTGAAGCCGTTTTCGAGCGCCGTCGCAAAAACAAATGGCTTGAACGCCGAGCCGGGCTGCCGCTTTGCCTGCGTCGCCCGGTTGAACTGGCTTTGCTGGAACGACCACCCGCCGACCATCGCGAAAACCCGGCCGGTCTTCGGGTCGAGAACGACGAGCCCGCCGCTGACATCGGGGATCTGGCGCAGGGTATATTGCGCGCTGGGCTGCGGCGCGCCGCGCTTTCCGGCGGGCGGCGCGGCGCCGACCGGCTCGACAAGGACGATATCGCCCGGCTGCAACACCTCCGAGACGCGGCCTATACCGGCGCCGAGCCGCTGATCGTCGAGCGTCTTGCGCGCCCAGCGCAATTCGCCGAGCGGGATTCGCCCCGGCCCGCCCTTCTTCAATACGATGTGCGCGGCGCCGGGTTCGACCGCCGTCACTGCCGCCAACTGCCAACTGTTGGTGCCGGGCGGATCGGCGATACCGGGCAGCGCCGTTTGCGCGGCCGCCGCGTTCGGCAGGTGTGTAATCGCGCCGCGCCACCCATGCCGGCGGTCATACTCGATAAGGCCGGCGCGGAACGCCTTGTCGGCCATTTGTTGGTAGCCGGGCGTATAGCTCGTACGGACCGTCAAACCGCCTTCGTAAACCACCTTCTCACCAAACCGGGCGACAAGCTCGCGGCGCACCTCTTCGAGGAAATAGCCGGGCGGCTCGCCTTCGGGGTCGCGGAAATGCACGGCGAGCGGCTCAGCCATGGCCACCTTTGCCTGTTCGGGCGTGATCGCGCCCGTTTCCGCCATGCCGGCCAGCACCCAGTCGCGGCGCGCCTTCGCCGCCTGCGGATGGCGTGCGGGATTGTAGTTGTTGGGCGCTTTCGGCAAGGCTGCGATGAACGCCGTCTCAGCCAAGGTCAATTTGTCGAGCGGCTTCTGGAAATAGGTGTCAGCAGCGGTAGCGACGCCATACGCGCCGGCGCCGAGATAGATCTCGTTGAGATAAATCTCGAGAATGCGGTTTTTGCTGAGCTCATGCTCTATGCGATAGGCGAGCAGCGCCTCTTTGACCTTGCGCGAGACGGACACCTCGTTGCTGAGCAGAAAATGGCGCACGATCTGCTGCGTGATCGTCGACGCGCCGATCGGCCTCTGGCCGCGCTGAAAACGCGTCAGATCGGCCACTGCGGCGCGGAAGATCGCCGTCGGATTGACCCCATTATGGGTATAAAAATCGCGGTCTTCGGCGGCCAGCACCGCCTGGATCAACGTCTTCGGCACCTGACTGATCGGCACGACGATGCGGTGCTCATTGGCAAACTCGGCCATAAAGGCGCCGTCCCCGGCATACACTTTGGTGCCGATCGCGGGGACATATTCCGCGAGCTGCTTATGGTTCGGCAGTTCGCGGCTGAAATAAACCAGCGAAATGCCGATAAAGCTGCCGATACCGACGGCGGCCACGACAATCAGTATGAAGAGGGTGCGGGCAATCCCGCGCAAAACCCCGGTCATTATAACGGCGCCCGAAGGCGGCCGGGGATGGCGGCTTCCCGCGGCATCGCCGGAGTGCAGCTGGGCGTCGGCTGGGCCATCCTCTCTCTCCCCCGGCTGATGCCCGGCCCCGCGGGCACCATATGAACAACGAACGAGGCGAATAATCTCGGGAGCCGCTGCTATGTATACGCGGATTTTGGTCGCTTTGTGGCTGATTGGGGCCGGGCCTGTGACGGCTTACGCGCAGAGCGATCCAGGGACCCCGTCCGGCGCGCCGCCCTCGATCGCCGCGCTTCAGGCGGAATTGCGCGAAGCCGGCTTCGATCCCGGTCCGGCTAACGGCGTCATGACCGAGCAGACCACCCGCGCGCTGATCGCTTACGAGCGCCGGATGCGCCGCATGCCGCAGGCGATCGCCTCGGTCGGTGTCGATGCCGCCGATCCGGTCATGCGGGCGCAGAAGGAATTGAAACGCCTCGGTTTCTACTCCGGGCGCCCCGACGGGGAGCTCGGTCCGGGCACCCGCGACGCGATCATCCAGTTCGAGGTCAGCCGGCAGCTGCCGGTCGATCCGCGGGTCAGCGACCGACTACTCAAGGCCCTGGCCGAGCAAGCTCCCACGACAAACTCGAACGCCGCGGCGGCCCCGGCTGCGCCGCCTCCGTCCGCACAGGACAACGCGCCTCCCCCGCCGGCACCGGCCACCGGATCGCAGGTCGCGACCGGCGCTACCGCACCAGCACCTGAAGCGACAGGCCGCCAGCCCTTGCCTGGCTGGGTTAACCCGCCGCCGATCCGTTAGGGCGAAGCTCAGTTCCAGGGGCTCGGCGGGCCTGGATAACGGCGCCCCGCGCTCGGGACGCTGCCGTGGTGAAACGTGCGTCGTCCGCTCAGAGCGCTGGGCGGCGCGCTAGCAAAGACCGGCGTCTTGGGCGAGTGCAGCAGAATGACGCTGCGCGGCCGCAAGAGCAGCATCAACATGACGCCGCTCACAAACCCGCCGACATGGGCCCAGAACGCCACGCCGGGATCGCGCGCGCCACTCGACAGCCCGCTGAGCAGCTGCATTGCGAACCACACACCGAGCAGAATCCAGGCCGGTACCGTGACGATCCAGAAGAAAATAATGATCCAGACAAAGCAATGCACATTGGCGCGGGGATAGACGATCAGGTAAGCGCCGAGCACGCCGGCGATCGCGCCGCTCGCGCCGACCATCGGCACTTGGGACGTCGGATCGGCGCCGGCCTGGATTAGCGCCGCGGCGGCCCCGCAAGAGAAGTAGATCAGCAGATACCGGAAGCGGCCCAGCAGATCCTCGACATTGTTCCCGAAGATCCACAGGAACAGCATGTTGCCGCCGAGATGCAGCCATCCGCCATGCAGGAACATGCTGGTGAAGATCGTCGCCCAAGGCGGGACCACCGCGAGCCGCGGTGGCAGTGAAGCATGCCCAAACAGCACCGCCGGTATCATGCCGTACTGGAACGTGACGACATTTGCGTTGTGCGCCAGCTCCCACAGGAAGGCGCCGATGCACATGCCGATCAGTCCGTAAGTGACGACTGGTGTCTCCCGGATCGGGTTGTCGTCATAGAGCGGCAGGGCGAAGATCACGCGCGTTTCCTCGGCAGCAAACCCGCGCGACCTGCGCGTAGCACTATGCTACGAACGCATTCGCGATGATCGGCTCTCTCAGTCGCTGAAGGGTGGGTCCCGGCTTTCGCCCGGATGTCGAGCCGAAGTCGCGCCGTCAGGAGCCGACGAGACCGAGCTGCGGGCTGGACGGCTCTGCGAAGCGCTGTTTCGGGATGCGCCCGGCAAGGCGCGCCAGGCGCCCGCCTTCGACAGCGGCGCGCATCCCCGCCGCCATGCGCACAGGGTCGAGCGACTTGGCGATCGCGGTGTCGATCATCACCGCGTCGCAGCCCAGCTCCATCGCTTGGGCCGCATCGGACGCGGTCCCGATCCCGGCATCGAGCACGACGGGCACGGGGCTTCGCGAACAGATCAGCTCAATTGCCGCCGGATTGGCGATACCCATGCCAGATCCGATCAGCGATCCTAATGGCATGACCGCGGCGCAACCGACATCCGCGAGCTTCTGACAGCTGACCGGATCCTCGTTGCAATAGGGCATCACGATAAAGCCCTTGCGCACGAGCTCGTCCGCGGCGTGCACAAGCTGCTCGACATCCGGGTAGAGCAACTCGCGGTCGCCGATCAACTCGAGCTTGACCCAGTTCGTGTTGAGGGCTTCGCGCGCCAATTCGGCCGTCAGGATTGCGTCGCGCGCCGTGACGCATCCCGCGGTGTTGGGCAGGATGCGATACTTATCGCCGAGCAGGTCGATCAGACTTCCGGAATAGCCTTCGAGACTGATGCGCCGGATCGAGGCGGTCACCAACTCGGCGCCGCTCGCTTCGAGCGCGTCGAGCATGACCTGCTGGTTCGGGAAACGCGCGGTTCCGGCGATCAAACGCGAGGAAAAGCTCGTACCGGCAATGACAAGTGGGTCGGCCATCAAACGATCCTACAACAAAAACTCAGCCGCCCTGAAACGGGCGCACGATTTCGACACTGTCCCCTGCGGCAAGCGGCGCTGTCTGCCACTCGGCGCGCCGCACGACGCTGCCGTTGATCGCAACCGCGAGAAACCGCGCGCCAGGATCAATACCCTGCTCGGCCAAGAGTTCGGCCACCGTTGCGGCGGCGAGTTCCGTGTCCTTACCGTTGATCCTGAGCTGCATCATCACGCCTTCCCGCCGACAACGGCGAGCCTTGGCCGGATAGGGTCGGCGCCTGCGAAACGCTCGGGCGAAAACGGCCGGGCGATCTCCGGGAGCCGCTCGCTTAATATATAGGCGCTAACGACGGCCGCGGTGACCGGGGTCAAGAGGATGCCGTTGCGGTGATGGCCGGTCGCGACGACCAGCCGGTCAAGACCGCTCGGGCCGAGCATCGGAGCGTCGTCGCGGGAACCCGGCCTGAAGCCGACCCAGGTCTCGGCGATCGGCAATTCCTCGATCGCCGGGATCGCGCGCCAGGCGCCTTCGATGAGCGCGAACACACCGCCCGCTGTCAGGCTCGTATCGAAGCCGCGCTCCTCAACGGTGCCGCCGATGACGAGGCGCCCATCACGGCGCGGCACGAGGTACCCGCGCGGCAGCCACAGCACGTGCCGCAACAGGGGCGCCGCCGCATCCATCTGCAAGGCGAGCATCTGGCCCTTGATCGGCCGCACCGGCGGCAGATAGGCGGGCGGGATGCCGGCGATTTCGCGCGACCAGGCGCCGGCCGCCAGCACGACGACATCGGCGCTATCGCGGCCCCGCTCGGTGACGACGCCCACGGCGCGCCCGCCGGCGACCATGACCTCGCGCACCGGGCAATGCTCGACCAGCTCGACCCCGGTTCGCCGGGCGGCGACCGCCAGCGCTTGGCCGACCAGCCGGTTCTCGACCTGGTGGTCGCGCGGGCTGAAGACGGCGGCGGCGATCCCGGGCTTCAGATGCGGTTCGCGGGCTCGCGCCTCGGCAGCGCTCAGCCACTGGAGGTCAAGCCCGAGCCCTTTCTGGAATTCATAGGAATGACGCAGCTGCGCGGTGTCGTCGCGATTGAGCGCCACGACCAGCGTGCCCTCGTCACGGTAGTTGACCGAGATGCCGCTGACTTCTTCCAGCTCGCGGGCGAATTCGGGCCACAGGCGCTGGCTTTCGAGCGCCAACGGCAACAGAG
>JBKOVT010000105.1:0-6733 GCA_046724035.1 Pseudomonadota bacterium
TGCCGCGTCGAGTGGCTGGTCGTTCATCGCCCTATATTACCGGAGCCGGGGAGCAAGAGCGATGCGGGTGCTTGTCGTCGGGTCGGGCGGGCGCGAACATGCGCTGGCCTGGGCGATTGCCGCCTCGCCGCTTGTCGACAAAGTCTATTGCGCGCCCGGCAATGCCGGCATCGCCGAAGACGCGGAGTGCGCGCGGGTCGCGGCGAGCGATACCGGGGGGTTGATCGCTTTTTGCAGAAAGGCGGCGATCGATTTCGTCGTGGTCGGGCCAGAGGCACCGCTGGTCGGCGGGCTCGTCGATGCGCTCGAAGGCGAAGGGATCGCCGCCTTTGGCCCGAGCAAGGCGGCCGCCGCGCTCGAAGGCTCGAAGGGTTTTCTGAAGGATCTGTGCGCCCGCGAAGGGATTCCGACCGCGGCATATCGTCGATTTTGCGATGCCGATGCGGCGAAGGCCTATATCGCCGAGCAAGGCGCGCCAATCGTCATCAAGGCTGACGGGCTCGCCGCCGGCAAAGGCGTTACGGTCGCCAGCACCGTGGCCGAAGCACAGGCCGCGGTCGATGCGGCACTCGGGGAAGGGCGATTTGGCGCGGCCGGCGCCGAAATCATCGTCGAGGAGTGCCTCAACGGCGAGGAGGCGAGCTTTTTCGCGCTGGTCGATGGCGCGAATGCCCTGCCGCTCACCGCGGCGCAAGATCACAAGCGGGTCGGCGATGGCGACACCGGCGCCAACACCGGTGGCATGGGCGCCTTCTCGCCGACGCCACTGGTGACACCAGCGGTCGAAGGCACGGTCATGGAGCGCATGATTCTGCCCACCGTGCGGGCGATGGCGCGCGACGGACGTCTGTTCAAGGGCGTGCTCTATGCCGGGCTGATGCTGACCGAGGCGGGACCGAAGCTCCTCGAATACAATGTCCGGTTTGGCGACCCGGAATGCCAAGTGCTGATGATGCGGCTGATGAGCGATATCGTGCCAGCCTTGCTGGCAACTCGCGACGGCATCCTGAAGGAGGTCGATCTGCGGTGGTATGACGAGGCGTCGTTGTGCGTCGTGATGGCATCCAGGGGCTATCCCGACGAGCCGATGCGCGGCACCGAGATCCGCGGTCTCCAAAAGGCGACAAACGGCCCCGAGGTGAAGATCTTTCACGCCGCCACAAAACGCGATGGCGACCGGCTGCTGGCGGATGGCGGGCGGGTACTTGGGGTGACGGCGCTCGGGCGTGATCTTGCCGCAGCACGGGCGCGGGCGTACGGCGCAGTCGAGAGGATCGATTGGCCGGAAGGCTTTTGCCGCCGGGACATCGGGTTGCCGCGTCGCCGGTAATAGCCAATGCGGGCGAGACGCAAGCGGTCCGAAAGATTACGATTGGCCGCATGCGGTCTTCTGACGATGCCTTTCGGCTGGACGGTAAAGTTGCGCTGGTGACCGGCGCCGGACGCGGCATCGGGCGGGCGATTGCGCTGGCCTTCGCGAATGCCGGCGCCGAGGTGATCCTGAACAGCCGCACCCCGGCCGAACTCGAAGTCGTTGCGAACGAGATCGGACGCGAGGGCTGCCGGGCGCGGGTCTTACCGTTCGATGTCACCGATACTGCCGCGGTGCGCGAGAAGATCGGCGACCTCTCCCGGATCGACATCCTGGTCAATAATGCAGGCGTCAACCGGCCGCAGCCTTTCTTGGGAGTCGACGAAGCGACGCTCGACCGTCTGATCACTCTGAACATCAAGGCTGCGTTTGTGGTCGCGCAGGCGGCAGCACGGCCGATGGTCGCTGCCGGCAGCGGTGTCATCATCCACGTGTCGTCGCAGATGGGGCATGTCGGATCGGAGCGCGACCGCACGGTCTATGTCATGACAAAGCACGCGCTCGAAGGGCTGACAAAGGCGATGGCAGCCGAGTTGGCGCCGCGCGGCGTCCGCGTCGTGTCGATCGCGCCCACCTTTATCACGACGCCGTTGACCGCGCCGTTTTTCGCGAATGCCGAGTTCAAGCAGTGGGTTGTCGACCGCATTCCGTTGGGGCGCATCGGCACGGTCGAGGAGGTGGCGAATGCAGTCGTGTTTCTTGCCTCGCCAGCGGCGAGCCTGGTGACCGGCTCGTCGCTTCTTGTCGATGGCGGCTGGACGGCCTGGTGACGGATGCGGCGCCGCGACCTGATAACTCTGATCGGCGCCGCGGCGGTCGCGCCGATGCGCATCGCATGCGCGCAGCAGGCGCAATTGCCGGTGATCGGATTTCTCCACAGCGGGTCACCGGGCCCTTTCGCCAAACTCGTCGCCGCGTTTCGGGAGGGATTGCGGGAAGCCGGTTACATGCCCGGCCAGAATGTGCGGGTGGATTTCCGCTGGGCCGAGGGCAATTACGAGCTGCTTCCGGAACTCGCGCTCGATCTCGTGCGCCGGGATGTGTCCGTCATCGTCGCGGGCGGCGGCTCGCCGGCGATGGCGGCGAAGAATGCGACCCGCACGATCCCGATTGTCTTTATCAGCGGCGGCGATCTGGTCGGTAGCGGTCTTGTAACGGGCCTCGAGCGGCCGGGCGGCAACGCGACCGGGATCAATCTTGTCAGCACCGCGCTAAACGAGAAGCGGCTCCGCCTCCTGCATGAGCTCGTTCCCAACACGACGCTCATCGCAGTGCTCGTCAACACCGGCAACCCGAACGCGGCCAATCAGTTGGCCGACATTCAGCAAGCGGCTCGCTCGCTCGGGCAGGCGATCCATATCGCGAAGGCGACCAGCGAGCGGGAGATCGATGCGGCGTTCGCGACCTTTCCGGGCTTTCGCCCGGACGCCCTGTTTGTCGCCGGCGACCCGTTCTTGTACGGGCGGCGCAACCAGATCGTACGCCTGGCCGGACGCTACGATCTGCCGGCCGTGTATACGCAGCGCGATTTCGCCCTAGCGGGCGGGCTGCTCAGCTTTGGCGCAGACCTCACCAATGGATATCGGCAGGCCGGAACTTATGCCGGCCGCATCCTCGACGGCGCAGCGCCGGCCGAATTGCCGGTCGCCCAATCCAACAGCTTCGAACTGGCGATCAACCTGAAGACCGCTCGCAGGCTCGACCTCACAGTGCCGCAGTCGATCCTCGCACAGGCCACCGAGGTCATCGAGTGAGGCGGCGCAGCGTCCTGCTCGACCTCGGCGGATCTATTGCGACGCGCTCGGCCGCCTTTCGCTGCTAGGACGGGCAGGCGAGGTCATTGAATAGGAGAAAACAATGCCGCGTCACATCAAAACGGCCGCGCTCGCAGGCCAGCACGAGGAAGCAGACGCCAAGGTGCGCGGGACCGTCGAGGCGATCATTGCCGATGTGCAGAAGCGAGGCGATGCGGCGGTGCGCGAATTGTCGGGGCGCTTCGACAAATGGTCGCCCGCGAGTTTCCGGCTGTCCGGTGACGAGATCCGCGCACTCGTGGCAAGGGTATCGACGCAGACAATCGACGACATCAAGTTCGCGCAGCAGCAGATCCGCAACTTTGCCGAGATCCAGCGGCAATCGATGAAGGATGTCGAGGTCGAGACCCTGCCCGGTATCGTACTCGGCCACCGCCATATCCCGGTGGGGCGGGTCGGCTGCTATGTCCCGGGCGGGCGGTATCCGATGGTTGCGTCGGCGCATATGTCGATCGTGACGGCAAAGGTCGCGGGCGTCGGTCATATCGCGGCCTGCACGCCGCCGAACCAAGGCGAGCCGCATCCGGAGACGATCGCGGCGATGCATCTCGCAGGCGCCGACGAGATCTATGTGCTCGGTGGCGTACAGGCGGTCGCGGCGATGGCGCTCGGCACAGAAACGTTCAAGGCCGTCGATATGCTGGTCGGCCCCGGGAACGCCTATGTCGCCGAAGCGAAGCGGCAGCTTTATGGCAAGGTTGGTATCGATCTGTTCGCCGGGCCGACCGAGATCCTTGTCATCGCCGACGACACGGCCGACGCGGAGATGTGCGCGACCGACCTGCTGGGCCAAGCGGAACATGGGCCGACCTCGCCGGCGATATTGCTGACCACCTCGGAAAAGCTGGCGCATGAGACGATCCACGAAGTCGCACGGCAATTGAACGTGTTGCAGACCGCCGATGTCGCGGGTGTCGCTTGGCGCGATCACGGCGAGGTTATCCTGTGCGCCGACGAGCAGGAGATGATCGCCGAGGCGGACCGCATCACCGCCGAACATGTCGAGGTGCTGTGCCGCGAGCCGCGGCGCTATCTCGAGCGACTGAAGAATTACGGCGCGCTGTTCTTAGGACCGCAGACTAACGTGTCGTACGGTGACAAGGTCATCGGCACCAACCACACATTGCCGACCAAGGGCGCGGCCCGCTACACGGGCGGGCTCTGGGTCGGCAAGTTCCTGAAGACCTGCACCTATCAGGAAGTAAAGACGCCCGAGGCGAGCGCGACCATCGGCGAATATTGCAGCCGGCTCTGTGCAATCGAACGCTTCTGGGGGCACAAAGAACAGGCCGATCTGCGCGTCCGCCGCTACGGCCGCAAGAACGCGGCGGAGTAGCGCGTAGCTAGATGCGTCGGCCGGCCGCTTCCCAATAGGCGTCGCGCAGTTTGCGCTTCATGATCTTGCCGGAATCCTCGCGCGGAAGACCCACCTCGAAGCGGATCACGCGCGGCACCTTGAAATCGGCAAGCCGCTCGGACAAGTGTGCGCGTACGAGCCCCTCGTCGAGCGCGGCACCGGGCTCCGGTTCGACATAAGCGCAGAGCTCTTCGCCGAACTCCTCGTGCGGGATGCCGAACACGGCGCAATCGCGCACGCCCGATAGGGCCAAGAGCGCCGCCTCGATCTCGGCCGGATAAATGTTGACGCCGCCCGAAATGACCATGTCGCGCTTGCGATCGCAGAGGAACAGGTAACCTTCTTCGTCGAGATAACCAACATCGCCGATCGAGACGACGCCGTCGCGCTCGATCGCGGCTCGCTGCTCGGGCAGGCCATGATAGGTGAAATTCAGATTGCCGGCAGTGAGCCAGGAATAAACTTCACCGATTTCACCCGGTGCGAGTTCGCGGCCATTGTCGTCAAAGACCTTGATGGTGACGCCTGGCAAGGGGCGGCCGACTGTGCCGGGCTTGCGCAACGCTTCCTCGGCGGTGTGGAACGTCACAAAGCCAGTCTCGGTGCCCCCGTAATATTCGGTGACGACCGGCCCCCACCAATCGATCATCGCCCGCTTCACATGCATTGGGCAGGGCGCAGCGCCATGTACGACCCGCACGAGCGACGACACGTCGTAGCGTTTGCGGACGTCTTCCGGCAGATGCAGCAGCCGAACGAACATCGTCGGCACGACATGCAGATGGGTAATCCGGTATTCGTCGACCAACCGCAGCAATTCCTCGGCATCGAAACGCGACTGCAGGACTGCGAGCGCGCCCTCGCGCACCGCAAGCAGACCGTAGAAGTTGGGCGCCGAGTGGTACAAAGGTCCGGTGATCACGGTGCGCACGGGCTGGTCGGGCTCGAAACCAAGCACTTCGCGCGCAATGACCCCGACCATCTGCACGAATTCGGGCCCGAGGTTGAGCCGCTTGACGCCCTTCGGATGGCCGGTGGTTCCCGAGGTGTAGATCATGCTCGAAATTCCGCCGGCGCCGGGATTGGGGAGCGGCGCGCAGTCCTTGAGCCATTCGTCCCAATTCATGGTGCCCGCGGGCGCGGTGCATTGGCCGGCCGGAATCCTGTAAGCGGCCGCCATTTCAGGTGGGGTGGGCACCACGAGCAGCGCCACGCCTTCCGGAATAACCGGCAGGATTTGCGGCAGTAGGTCGGCATGTGCGACGACGACCTTGGCGGCGCAATCGCGCAGCACATAGCCGATCTCCGGCGCCTTGCCGTGCCAGTTCACCGGCACGCAATAGGCGCCGAGCATCTGCGCGGCAAAGCTCGCTTCGAAGAACGGGAAGTCGTTCCGCAAGACCAGTGCGAGCGTATCGCCGGGTTTGACGCCGAGCGCAGCAAACCCGCCCGCCGCTCGCAGGGCGCGGCCGAGCAGCATTTCGCGCGTGATCTCGCGTTCGCCGCTGATGACGCGGCCGCCAGCCGGATCCGGCATCGTGTCCCTCCCTGTCCAGCGGTTGGACGGAGCCTGCCGGCCCCGCCCCTTCTTATTCGTTCTGCAATACCGCCGGGTTAATGCCGCCGTTAGCCGTCATAGCCCGGGGTGGCCAGTAAGGGCGGGTCGGCGACTTCAATCGTCATCCCTGCCTCAAAGCCGTTGAATTTGGTGCGCAGGCAGGCGCCATAGGCGCCGAGCTGGCCCAATTCGATCCAGTCGCCCTCGTCGACATCCTCGGGCAACAAGAACGGCCCCTTCATGCGGTCGGCGCTGTCGCAGGTCGGCCCGTAGAGCGCAAAAGCGCGCAGCGCCGCCCTGTCGTCCTCGGGCATATCGGGACGGATCCGCCGCGCCGGAAAAAGGAACCCAGGCCGTCCGGCGTCGCTCAGGCTGCCATAGACGCCGTCATTGACGTAGAGCGCATCGCCGCGCCGCAGCTCGACCTGCACGACAACGGAACCGCCAGGGGCGACGAGCGCGCGGCCCGGCTCGGCCCACAACCGCACGGGTTCGGGGAAGGCGCGCGCGCCCTCCGCGATCGCCGCGATGTACGCATCGAGCGGCGGCGGCACGGTATCGGGGTAGCTGACAGGAAAACCGCCGCCGACATCGACGATATCGACCGCCACCTCGGACTGCGCAACGGCTTC
>JBKOVT010000227.1:0-4154 GCA_046724035.1 Pseudomonadota bacterium
GGTGACGACCTCGGCACCGGGGCTGCGATGGCGCTCGACCACCGCCGCATCCTCGCGACGGCGCTCGGCCGGCTGCGCGGCAAGATCAAATACCGGCCGGTCGTCTTCGAATTGATGCCGCCCGCCTTTACGCTCCTGCAATTGCAGCGCACGGTCGAGGCGCTGGCCGGGGTCCGCTTGCACAAGCAGAATTTCCGGCGTCTTGTCGAGCAGCAGGGCCTTGTGGAGGAAACCGGGGAGATCAGCGCCGCGACCGGCGGCCGTCCGGCGCGGCTCGTGCGCTTCCGCCGCGAGGTGTTGCTCGAACGGCCGGCACCGGGACTGCGCCTGCGCGCCGGGCGGCGCATCGCGGGTTAGCTGCCAAACCGGCGGCGCCGATTGACACGAGCGGGAACGCGGACCGATCCTCCGGCCGATTATCTGCCGCTGCCGGGAGAGCGCCATGGCCCTCGCGATTACGCCATTGCATCCGCATATCGGCGCCGAAATCGGCGGGCTCGATGTCAGCCGGCCGATCGACGATGCAACGGTCGCTGAGTTGTGGTGCGCGATCGACCGGTATGCCGTTCTCGTCCTTCGCGGCCAGCAGATCAGCGATCGCCAGCTTCATGATTTCGCCGCCCGCTTTGGCGAGTTGGAGATCGGCCGTGCGGCGTTGCAGGCGGGGCGCCGGCGATTGTCGATCCCGCAAATCGGCGATATCTCGAATCTCGACGAGGACAATCGGCTACGCGCCCGCGACGATCGGCGGCGGCTCGACAGCCTTGGCAATCGGCTGTGGCACACCGATGCGTCCTACATGCCGGTGCCGGTTGTGCTCGGGATGCTGTTTGCCGTCGCGGTGCCGCCCCCATCGCCATTCGGCGCCGGCGAGACCGAGTTCGCCGATATGCGCGCCGGGTATGATGCGTTGAGCGATGAACAGAAGGCTATCGTCGATCCGCTGATCGCCGAGCACGACATCTTCTGGTCGCGCGCCCAGATTGGCTTCACCGAATTCCCGACGGGCGAGCGCGAGAAGTACCCGCCGTCCCGCCAGCGCCTCGTGCGCAGGCACCCCGGCTCGGGTCGCAAATGCCTCTATCTGTCGGCGCATGCCTCGCACATCGCCGGCTGGCCGACCGCCGACGGTCGCCTCCTGCTGCACGATCTGAGCGAGCATGCGACGCAGCGGCAATTCGTCTACAGCCACAAATGGCGGCAAGGCGATCTCGTGATCTGGGACAATCGCGACACGATGCATCGCGGCCGACCGCACGACGAGAATCACCCGCGCGATCTGCGCCGCGCGACGACCTTGGATGTCGGCTCGACCCTCGACGAAGCCGCCTGAATCTATTCGGCAGCGGCGGCGGCACGCGCTTCCGCCATCTTCTCCTGACGCCGGCCGAGCCAGAGCGCGTTGAGAAGCCATAAAAACGCGATCGGGATCGCGACCAGCGCCAGTTCGGCCGCGCCCGCGCCAAGCCATCGGAACCCCGCAACGCCCCACGCCCCGACCTGGTCGCCGAGGCGATAGACAAATGTGTCGATAAAGCTCTTCGCCTTATAACGGTCCTCGCGCGGCACGACCGTGAACAGCACCTCGCGGGTAGGTCGTGCGATCGCGTAATCGCCGGCGCGGCGCAATACCTGAAACGCGGCAATCGCACCCAAAGTCGGCGCCGCCGCCAGCGCGCCAAAGCCGAGGATCGTCAACGCCGGTAAAAAGGCGAGCGCCAGCGCCACCCCGAGCCACAGCACGATGCGACCGGTCAGAAACAGCTGGATCGCCAGAGTAAGAATGTTCACCAGCAGATCGACGGTCGCGAAGAACGCGGTCTGCGCGCCGCGATCGGTGAAGCTCCGGCTGACGATCCCGGCCTGCTGGAAATACAAGACCGTCGAGGTGATAGCGAACAGCAGCAGAAAGAGGCTGACATTGACGAGATAGCGCGAGCCGAAGGCGCGCGTGATTCCCGAGAGGATGCCGCCGCCGATCGGCCGCTCCGCGCTCGCATCTGCCGTCGCGGGCTGCCGGTGCAACGTGGGAGAGAGACGCGACAGGCGCCCGACCGCGAACACCGCGACTTCGAGCAAGACCGCCGCGCCGAGCAGCAGCACCATTGGCGAGACATAACGTGCGAGGCTCGCTGTCACGGCCGCGCCGACGATCGCGCCGATCGTCGCGCCTGCGGCGATAAAGCCGAACAGGCGCTTGCCCTGCTCGGGGCTGAACAGATCGACATTGAGCTGCCAGAAGATCGAGACGACGAACAGATTGTAGATCGACACCCAGATGAAGAAGGCGCGGCCGATCCAGATCGTCTGCTCCTGATCCGCAAAATGCAGCGCGACCGCGAACATCACGATGTTGAGCGCGAAGAAACGATAGGTGAGGGGGATAAAGCGGCTGCGCGGCAATGTCTTCACGAGCCAGGCGAAGGGCACATTCACTACCAGCATGCCGATCAGCGTGCCGGTGAACAGCCACGGCAGATTGTTGACGCCGCCGGCGATGCCCATCTCGTCGCGGATCGGGCGCATGATGTAGTAGGACGACAACACCGCGAAGATGTAGAGCCAGCACCACGACAGGGCCGGCAATTCCTCGCGGCGCACGTCGATGATCCGGCAGAGCAGCCGGTACCCGGTCTCGCCGGTGCCGGGCCTCTGCTCGCTATCGCTCAAGGGCGGCGCCCAGCGCTATTTCAGCGTCGAAGCGATCTGGCGGATCTCGTCCGGCGTGTGCACCCCGCCGAGAGGGGTTCGCGGCACCAAATATTTGCCCATTGCCAAGCCGCCGACCACGACCGGCTCGAAGCCGATCTCCTTGATAAGCCGCTCGGCGACGGCCAACGCGTTCTTGTCGTCGCCGGCGATCGGCACCCCGACCGGCGCGCCCTCGCGGTGGGCGAGCCCGGCCAGCTGTCCACCGCCGATTGCGTTAAAGGCGCGCACTAGTTTCGCGCCCGGCAGCCACTTCGCCGTCACGATGCCGGCGCCGCCCTGATCGTTGACCGATTTGACGAGCTCCTCGCCGTCCCGCTGTGGGCTCGGGTTCGAGACATCCATGACGAGCTGCTTCCGCGCGAGCGCCGGGCCGTACTCCTTGCCGATCTCCTCGATCGCGCCATAGGGCACGACGAGCAGCACGACATCGGCGAAATCGACCGCCTCCTTGACCGTGCCGGCCTTTGCGTTTGGGCCAGCCGAAGCGGCAAGATCCTTCAGCTGCTCGGGGTGGCGCGAAGAAAACATGACCGGGTGGCCGGCTTTGGCGAACAACGTGCCGAGCGCGCCGCCTTCGCGGCCGGAGCCGATCGTGGCGATCTTGAGCGGCGCGCCGCCCGGCGCGGTCTGCGCGAATGCCGCGAAGGGGGAGGCGGCAAATGCGAGGAGCGCGGCGGCGCTGCCGGCGAAACTGAGGAAATCGCGGCGGCGAAGATCGGAACGGCGCGGCGTGCTCATGGTCGGGGTCTCCGGGGCATAGCAATTCCCGGGTTATATACGGTTGCCCTCGCCGACCCTCCCCATCACGATTGCGCCAGCGCCCCTACCGGTTTGTTCAGTTGAGGGCTGTGCACATGCTCGGGACGCACGCCGATGCCGACGATGCGCGCCGGGATGCGGCGCAGTACCGGAAAGCGGTTGAACAGCGTCACGGCCCGCGGCGCGGTGATCGGCTTGTCGGAATCGAGGAGCGGGTCGATGACACGGCTCTGTACGCCGATCTGAATCGCCTGGATCACTTTCATCGGCAGAGTGCGGCGGCGCTGCACGGCAGCGAGATCGTCGGTCGTGAGACGTCCTTCGCGCAATGGCACGGCGAGGATGTTGGCAGCAGCGACCGCGTCCTGCACCGCGAGATTGACCCCGACGCCGCCGATTGGCGACATCGCATGCGCCGCGTCCCCGATGCAGAGGAGCCCGGGGCGCCACCATTGCTCTAGGCGGTCGACGACGACGGTCAGCAGTTTGATGTCGTCCCAGCCCTTGAGCTCTTGCACTCGGTCGGCGAGATAGGGCGCCAGGCGAGCGATCTCGGCGCGGAAGGCATCGAGGCCGCGCGCGCGCACCATGTCGTAGCCGTCCTTGCGGATGACAAAGGCGCATTGCCAATAGTCGCCGCGATTGAGTGTCACGAGCAGATGGCCGTAATTGATAAAGCCGCC
>JBKOVT010000086.1:0-6486 GCA_046724035.1 Pseudomonadota bacterium
CCTCGGCTTCCCGGGCGACACCAAGGAGTCGATCCTGCGCGATGTCGAGATCATCAAGCGCGAATTGCCGCTCGACCTTCTCGAATTCTTTTTCCTGACGCCGCTGCCCGGATCGGAGGATCACCAGAAGCTCGCCGCGCAGGGAGTCTGGATGGACCCCGACCTCAACAAATACGATTTGAACCACCGCGTGTCGCACCACCCCAAAATGTCCGACCGGGAGTGGGAGGAGGCGTACCGCGCGGCCTGGGATTCGTATTACACGCCAGAGCATGTGCGCACGATCCTGCGCCGCACCGCCGCAAATCCGCGCGGCCGGATCGCCAACACGATCGGTCTCCTTTGGTGGTTCCGCGCGATGACCCGGTTCGAGGGGGTGCATCCGCTCGAAGGCGGCGGGCTCAGGCTCAAATTCCGCCGCGACCGCCGTAGCACGCTGGCACGCGAGAGCGCATTGCGCTTCTACCCGCGTTACGCCGTAGAAACCGCGCGCAAATTGTGGGGCGAGCTGGCGCTTTACCGCGAATGGACCGTCATTCGCCACGAGGTCACGCGCGACCCGAACCGCTGGAATTACACCGATCTGGCGATCGCGCCGCCGCGCGAAGACGACAGCGACACGCTCGATCTCTACCATGCGACGAGCGGCGGCGAGGCCGCCCTGGCGCGGCAGCGGCGGCACGACGCGATCCGCGACCGCGCCGCCTCGGCGGTCGCGAGCAACGCCGCGGATTAGAGACGGATAAAGCGGAATTCTTCCGTCGCGTCGATCAGCCAATCGGCGAGCCAGCGCGCGGCCGAGCGGCGTACAAACAGGCGATAACTCGGCGCGGCATTTATCTGGTCGATGATGACCGGCAATGTCGCAAACAGCGTCTGGGCGCAGCAGCCCGCGGTGAAGGCGCGCGGGTGCAAATCGAGGCCGCAGCTCTTTTCCAACAGCGTCCGTGCTTCTCTCCCGGCGATCTCGATGACGATGCGGCTCGCCGAGAGATCGGTGACCTCGCCGCGGCGGTCGGCGGCGGCGCGCCTGATCCAGCTCAACAGATCCGGCGCCGCGCCGTCGGGGGCCGTGATCAGCCATTCATCGGGACCGAGCCAGAGCGTGCGCACCGCCCGCATGACCGCGACCCGATTCGGCTGCAACGGCAGTGGCACGCCGCCGATATAGGCCGGCATCGGCGGCCTGAGACGCAGCCCGATCTGCCGCGCAAAACGCAATTCGCTGAGGCTCACCGCCGGGTTGTTGCCATCGGCAGGGAACGCCCAGGGCAGCACGCTCTCGAGCGGCGAATGGCGGGTCTCGTCCATCGGTGTTTATGACAATTTCAGGTTTTTCGCGGCTAGGCTACGCCGCGCCCCTTTGCCTCGCACCTTCTGGGAGAGCCCCGATGCTCGTCGTCACGACCGAAAACGTCCCGCATTACCGCGTCACCGAGATCAAGGGCCAGTGCTTTGGGGTCGTCGTCCGCAGCCGCGGGCTCGGCGGCAACATCATGGCCGGGCTGCGCTCGATCGTCGGCGGCGAGATCCACGAATACACCCAGCTCCTCGAAGAGGCGCGGCGTCATGCCGTCGACCGGCTCGTCCAGAACGCGACGGCAATGGGTGGCAACGCGGTGCTGATGATGCGCTTCGATTCGGCCGAGATCGGGCAGACGATGAGCGAGATCGTCGCCTACGGCACCGCGGCGGTCATCGAACCGATCCCGGGATAATGGGCGCCGTGCGCCTCGTGCTGCTCGGGATCGCCGGCCTGCTCGTCGCCGGCGGAGCTGCGATGGCGGCTCTCTCTATCTTTCCGGCCGCGATCGGGCTGGGCGCCTGGGGTGCGATCCTGCTCCTCGGCCTCCTCATCGAGCGGTGGCGCTATAAGCCGCTCGGCGAACGCAGCCCCGGCCCGGAATGGACCGCGACCGGCGAGCGCTTTGTCGATCCCGAAACCGGCAAACTGGTCGCGGTCTATTACCACCCCGGAAACGGCGAGCGGCGCTACGTCGCGCTGTGACGACCCGTGCCGCACGGCTCAGCCGTCGCGCTGCACGCCTTCGGGATCGTAAAACACCGGCGGACAGATCCGCGCCGCGATCGTGCGGTCGGGGAGCGGCGCCCAGACTCGCTCGCCATGCCGCGCGCGGCCGTTTTGCACCAATGCCAGCGCAAAGCTGCGTCCGATCCGCGCCCCGAAATAGCTCGAGGTGACATGCCCGATCATGCCGGGATGCGGCCCCGGCTTGGCAGGCGGAACATCGCCGAGCACTGCAACGAGCTGCGCCCCCTCGGGTATGACCTCGCCGGGATTGTCGGGCAGCAGCCCGACAAGCTGCTTGCGGTCAGGGCGGGCGGTGTCGCTGCGCGTCAGCGAGCGCCGGCCGAGACAATCCTTGTCACCGGCGACGAGCGTGCCAAGCCCGACATCAACGGGCGTCACCGAACCGTCAGTCTCCTGGCCGACAATGATGTAGCCCTTCTCGGCGCGCAGGACATGCATTGCCTCGGTGCCGTAAGGCGTGAGGCCGAAGGGTTCGCCGACGGCGATCAGCCTTTCCCACACTTCCAGCCCCTGGTCGGCCGGCACATTGATCTCATAGCTCAGCTCGCCCGAAAAGCTGACCCGGAAGATGCGTGCCGGGATGTCCCCGATATCCGTCTCGCGCATCGTCATATGCGGGAAGGCGGCAGAGTCGAGTGCAAGGTCGGGCGCAAGACGTGCCAAAACATCGCGGGCCGCCCATCCGACTAATGTCGCATTGGCCCATTCCTCGGTGAGCGAGGTGCAGAACACATCAAGCTCGGGCCATTCCGTTTGCAGCCATTCTTCGAGCCAATCGAGCACCGCGGCAGCATTGCCGGTGGTCGTCGTCAGAAAGAAACGGTCGGGCGCGAGGCGGGTCCCGACCCCGTCATCGAACACCATACCGTCCTCGCGGCACATCACGCCGTAGCGGCAGCGGCCGATCCCGAGGTTCTGCCAGCGATTGATGTAGATGCGATCGAGAAACCACGCAGCATCGGGCCCCGCCACTTCGATCTTCCCCAAAGTCGAAGCGTCGAAGAGCGCAACGCCGTCGCGCGCCGCGAGGCATTCGCGCCGGACCGCCGCATCCATGTCTTCTTCAGGACGCGGGTAGTAGCGCGCGCGCTTCCATTGCCCGACATCCTCGAACACGGCGCCCGCCGCCGCGTGCCATTCATGCATTGGCGTCACGCGCACCGGCTCGGCGAGCCGGCCCCGCGCCCGCCCCGCGAGGAGGCCGAACGCGACCGGCATATAGGGTGGGCGAAAGGTCGTCGGCGCGGTCTCGCCGATGTCGCGGCCGGTTATCGCGGCGAGCAGCGCAAGCCCGGCGACATTGCCGGTCTTGCCCTGGTCGGTCCCCATGCCCAAGGTCGTGTAGCGCTTGACATGCTCGCTCGCGATAAACCCCTCGCGCGCCGCCAGCGCGATATCGGCGGCGGTCACATCATTGTGCAGGTCGACAAAGGCATGCCGGCCGCCTTGCGGCAACGGCAGCAGCGAAAGGCGCTGCTGCGACAGCTCTTCATCCTCGACCTCCGGGAGCTCCGGCGCGTCGCCGCTCGCGAAGCCGCATTGTGCGGCCGCGCGCGCCCCCGCCGCTATGCCTTCGGTGAGACATTGCGACACTGCAAAGCTGCCGCGGGCCGCGCCGACGACATGAACACCGTCGAGCTCGCCGTCCGGCGCAAACGCGGCGACGGATTCGTCGAAGCGCGTTCGCCCCTGCGCCTGGGCATAGAGATGCAATGTCGGGTTCCAGCCGCCCGAGACAGCCAGCAGGTCGCAGTCTATTGTCTTGGCACTGCCGTTGCCGGCGATCGGCCGGATCGTGACGCGGCGCAGCGCCTTGCGCCCGCTTGTCCCGACGACCATGCAACCGGTGTAGAGTGGGATCGCGCGTACGATCTGCTGTGTCGCGGGGCCCGGCGTGTCGCGTGGATCGACGATCGCCGCGACCTCGGCCCCGGCCTCGGCCAATGTCGCGGCGCAGCGATAGGCGTCGTCATTGTCGGCGAACAAAACGGCGCGCCGGCCCGGCAAGACGGCGTAATGCCGGATATAGGTCTCGACCGCGCTCGCCAGCATGATCCCGGGCCGGTCGTTACCGGGAAAGACGAGCGGCCGCTCCAGCGCGCCGGCCGCGAGCACGATTTGCCGCGCCCGAATGTGCCACAGCCGCAGGCGCGGCATTCCGGCGGGCGCGGCCGGCCCGAGCAGCTCACCGACGCGCTCGGCGGCAACGACGTAATTGTCGTCATAGCGCCCGAGCACGTTGGTCGCGGGCAACAGCCGGACCTCCGGCATCGCCGCCAGCTCGGCGACTGCCTCGGCGGCCCAACTGGCGCCGTCATCGCCATCGATGCGATGAGCCCGGCGCAGCAGCGCGCCGCCAAAAAGAGGATCGTTGTCGGCGAGGAGAACGCGCGCGCCGGCGCGGCCGGCGGCGAGTGCCGCCGACAGCCCGGCCGGGCCGGAGCCGACGACCAGCACGTCGCAATGCGTGTGCCGCTTATCGTAGCGCGACGGATCGGGCGATGCCGGCGCATGCCCGAGCCCGGCCATGCGGCGCAATGCCGGCTCCCACAAATAGCGCCACAAGCCGCGCGGCCGGATAAAGGTTTTGTAATAGAAGCCGGCCGGAAACAGCGGTGCGATACCGCCGATCAGCGCGCCGACATCATGGTCGAGACGCGGCCAGGCATGCTGGCTCACCGCCTGCAATCCGTCATAGAGGACGATGTCGGTAGCGCGGCGGTTCGGTTCGGTGAAGCCGCCGGTCTCGAGCTGCACCAGCGCCGAGGGCTCCTCCGGTCCCGCCGAGAATATGCCGCGCGGTCGGTGGTATTTGAAGCTGCGCGCGACGAGGCGCACGCCATTCGCCAACAATGCCGAAGCGAGCGTGTCGCCGGGATGGCCCTCGTATTCCCGCCCGTCGAAGACAAAGTGCAAAGCTCGGCTGCGGTCGATCTGGCCGCTGCGCGGCAGGCGAAAGGGTTGGGTCACGGCCCGCCGCCGCGCAAATCCGTTATGCCGGGAGGGATTTCACCGATCTTGTAAACGGCGAGGATGCGGTGCGTCGCGGTGTCGCGCAGCAGGTTGAACCAGCGTCGGCACCCGGCGTTGTGCACCCAGCGCTCGGCGAACGGACCCTTCGGATTGCGGCGCATAAACAGGTAGTCAGCCCACGCCTTGTCATCGAGCGCAGCGGGCTCGGTCGGCCGCGCGATATGCGCTTCGCCGCCGTAATGGAATTCGACCTCGTCGCGCGGGCCGCACCAGGGACACGGGATCAGCAGCATCGCGCGCCGCCCTAATGCGCCACGGCGGCGGCGCCGTGCTCGTCGATGAGCGCGCCCGTCGCGAAGCGTTCGAGCGCAAACGGCCGCGCCAGCGGATGCGGCGCCTCCTGCGCGATCGTATGCGCGAAGACATGCCCGGCGCCTGGGGTGGCCTTGAACCCGCCGGTGCCCCAGCCGCCGTTTAGGTACAAGCCGTCGACCGGCAATTTGCCGATGAGCGGCGAGGCGTCGGGCGACACATCGACGATGCCGGCCCAGCTGCGCAGCATTTTGAGGCGCGAGAAGCTTGGGAAGAGTTCGAGGAGCGCCGCCATCTGTCCTTCGATGATCGGGAACGAGCCGCGCTGCGCATAGGAGTTGAAGGCATCGATGCCGGCGCCGATGACGAGTTCGCCCTTATCCGACTGGCTAACATAGACATGCACCGTGTTCGACATGACGACACAGTCGAGCACCGGCTTCACCGGCTCCGAGACGAGCGCCTGCAGCGGATGGCTCTGCAAGGGCAGGCGCACCCCGGCCATCGCCGCCAATACCGAATTGTGCCCCGCCGCGACGATCGCGACCTTGTCGGCGGCGATATCGCCGCGGCTGGTCTCGACCCCGGTGATCCGGCCGTTGGCGGTGCGGATCGCGGTCACCTCGCAGTTCTCGATGATGTCGATGCCGCGCGCATCGGCGGCGCGCGCATAGCCCCAGGCGACCGCGTCGTGCCGCGCCACACCGCCGCGCCGCTGCAATGTCGCTCCGAGCACCGGGTAACGCGCTTCCGCGGAAACATCGAGGATCGGGCAGAAGCGTTTGACCGCCGCCGCATCGAGCCATTCCGCGTCGATGCCGTTGAGCCGGTTGGCGTTGGCCCGGCGGCGGCCCTCGCGCACATCGCTTTCGGTATGCGCCAGGTTCAAGACGCCGCGCTGCGACAGCATCAGATTGAAATTCAGCTCGGCCGACAGCCCCTCCCACAGGCGAAGCGAGTGCTCATAGATCCGCGCGCTCTCGTCCCACAAATAGTTGGAGCGGATGATCGTCGTATTGCGCCCGGTATTGCCGAGCCCGATCGCGCCTTTTTCCAGCACCGCGATATCGCCGATGCCATGCTCCTTTGCCAGGTAATAGGCGGTCGCGAGCCCGTGCCCGCCGCCGCCGATGATGACGACGCTATAG
>JBKOVT010000026.1:0-10768 GCA_046724035.1 Pseudomonadota bacterium
CATAAAGGATCTCGGCGTCAACGCGATCTGGCTGTTGCCGTTTTACGAATCGCCGTTGCGCGATGACGGCTACGACATCTCGGATTACACGGCGATCAATCCGGCTTACGGCTCGCTCGACGATTTTCGCGATTTCGTCGAGGCCGCGCATGCGCGCGACATTCGCGTGATCATTGAGCTGGTCGTCAACCATAGCTCCGACCAGCACCCCTGGTTTCAGCGCGCCCGGAACGCGCCGCGCGGCACCCCCGAGCGCGACTATTACGTCTGGAGCGACACTGGCGACGAATTCGAGGAAGCGCGCATCATCTTTCTTGATTCCGAAGTGTCCAACTGGAGCTGGGATCCGGTCGCGAAGGCCTATTACTGGCACCGCTTCTACGCCTGCCAGCCAGACCTCAACTTCGACAATCCGCGTGTCATCGCCGAGATCAAGGATATCCTGAAATTCTGGCTCGAGATGGGAGTCGACGGGTTTCGCCTGGATGCGGTGCCCTATCTCGTCGAGCGCGATGGCACGGCCAGCGAAAACCTCCGCGAGACGCACGGTGTCCTGAAGCTGATCCGGGCGGAAGTCGACCGCCGCCGGCAGGATTGCGTCCTGCTCGCCGAAGCGAACCAGCCGCCTGAAAGCACGCTCGGCTATTTCGGCCAAGGCGACGAGTGCCACATGGCATTTCATTTCCCGTTGATGCCACGACTGTTTATGGCATTGGCGCAGGAAGACCGCACGCCGATCGTTGAGATCGTCGAGCAGACCCGATCTCTTCCTGAGAGCTGCCAATGGGCGCTCTTCCTGCGTAATCATGACGAGCTGACGCTCGAAATGGTGACCGAGGAGGAGCGCAAATATCTCTGGCATGTCTACGCGACACACCGCCGGCTGCGCATCAATCTCGGCATCCGGCGGCGGCTCGCAACTTTGCTGAACAACGACCGCCGCCGCATCGAATTGATGAACAGCCTGTTGTTTTCGCTGAACGGCAGCCCGGTCACCTATTACGGCGATGAGATCGGCATGGGCGACAACCCGTTTCTCGGCGACCGCGACGGGGTGCGCACGCCGATGCAATGGGCGGCCGACCGCAATGCGGGCTTCTCCAAAGCCGACTACGTCGATCTCTACCTGCCGCCCATCGAGCACAGGTTCTTTGGCTACGACATTGTCAATGTTGAGGAGCAGCGGAAGATGCGCTCCTCGCTGCTCAATTGGACCCGCTGGATCATTAGTGTGCGGCGCTCGCATCCCGCCTTCGCGCGCGGCGACATTCGCTTCCTCGCTCCCGCCAACCCAAAGATCCTGGCGTATCTGCGTACGCTCGACGGCGAGGTCCTGCTTTGCGTCGCCAATCTGAGCGAGACGGCTCAGGCGGCCGAGCTCGATCTCGGTGAATGGGCCGGCCGCGTGCCGGTCGAGATGTTCGGCGGCTGCGCTTTTCCCGCCATCCGGCAGGAGCCGTATACAGTCACCTTGCCCGGGCACGAATTCCTGTGGCTCAAGCTGTTCTCGGCGGAAGAGGTCGATCCCGCGCGCGGCGTCCCGCATGAGGCGATGGACCGGCCCGACCTCCCGGCCGCCGACAAGCCGGTACCGCCCCGCCCGCGCGAGAAGGAGGCCGCCGGACCGCAAAGGCCGCCGTCCTCCCGGCAAAAATAACGATCTCCGCCATCGCTTTCCCCGCCGCCCCGCCTCGTACTAGGATCGCTCCCGGAGACTGCGGCGCTCCCGCCGAAAGCAGGGCGGACCGCGGGCCGGAGCGATTGGAGGAAGGGTGATGGCGACGGGCAAGAAGATTGCGGTGGTGTGCACGGGCGCGGTCGGCGGCTATGCCGGCGCGCATATGGTCAAGGCCGGCGAGGACGTGACCTTTATCGATTTCTGGCCCGAGCATGTCGAGCACATGAAACAGCATGGGCTGACGATCACCCATCTGCGCGATGTCGAGCCGTTTACGGTGCCGACCCGGGCCTTGCACGTCACCGAATTGCAGCAGATCAGCAAGGAAAAGCCGTTCGACATCGCGTTTGTCTGCACTAAGTCCTACGACACGGCCTGGGCGACGGCGATGATCAAGCAGTATCTCGCGCCGGATGGCTATTGCGTTTCCTTGCAGAACTGCATGAACGAGGAGACGATCGCCGGCGTCGTGGGCTGGGGCAAGACGCTGGGCTCGATTGCCAGCTCGATCACCGTCGAGTTGCACGCGCCGGGTCAGATCAAGCGCGCCGCCGGCAAGTCCGGCTCGAAGCACACCGTCTTCCGGGTCGGCGAGGTGCATGGCCGCATTACTGACCGCGCCAAGGAGGTCTGCGGCCTCCTCGCCAACGCGGACAGCGCCTTCGTCACTGAGAATATCTGGGGCGAGCGCTGGTCGAAGCTGGTCACCAATGTGATGGGGAACGGCCTTTCCGCGTGCACCGGGCTGATCGGCCGCGAGGTCGTCAAGAACGACGCGCTGCGGCATTTCTCGAACCGGCTCGGCAGTGAGGCGATCCGCGTCGGCCAGGCGCTCGGCTATACCTTCGACGAGGTGAGCCACATGGACCCCGAGACCTTGGCGCGCGCCGGCGAGGGCGATCCGGCGGCGCAGAAGGAGATCGACGAGCATCGCCTCGCGGTGGCCAATAGCGGCGGCGGCGAGCATCGCCCCTCGACCGGGCAGGACATGGTCAAGGGCCGCCGTACCGAGATCCCGTTCCTCAACGGCTATGTCGTCAGAAAGGGCGAGGAGGTCGGTGTCGCGACGCCGACCAACGCGGTCCTGACCGACATCGTCCTCCGGGTCGAAAAGGGCGAATTGAAGCCCGATCCGAAGCACATCACCGACCTCCGTCTGAACTGACGTTGGTCGCCTCTCAGGGCGAACAACGTCATCCCCGGGCTTGACCCGGGGATCTCGCGCAGCTCTTCGTCATGGCCGGGTCAAGCCCGGCCATGACGAAAAAAGGAATGGCGCATGCTCGCCATCGTGAACACGCCGATAGGGCCGGAGCCGGTCGCGATCCGCGAAGTGGCGGAGCCGGAACTGAGGCCCAATGAGGCGCTGGTCGCGGTGCACACCTTTTCCTTGAACCGGGGCGAATTGCGCCTGTTTCAGGTGAGGCCGGAAGGTTGGCGCCCGGGCCAGGACATCGCCGGTATCGTGCTTCGGCCCGCTGCCGACGGCAGCAGTCCGCCGGCTGGGATTCGAGTCGTCGCGCTTTGTGACCAGGCCGGCTGGGCCGAGCGCGCGGCCGTGCCGAGCCACCGCATCGCGCCGCTCGCCCACAACGTCACCTTCGCTGAAGCTGCCGCCCTGCCCGTGGCCGGCCTCACGGCGTTGCGCACTTTGCGCCACGGCGCGCCCCTGCTCGGCAAACGCGTCCTGATCACCGGTGCGGCCGGCGGAGTGGGCAATCTCGCGGTGCAGCTCGCCCTTCGCTCTAGCGCGCGCGTCACCGCTGTGGTCGGCAGCCGCGAACGGGCTCATGTGCTCGATGGGCTCGGCGCCGCCGAGATCGTCACCGACATTGCCGAAGCCCAGGGCCGCTTCGATCTGATCCTCGAAAGCGCCGGCGGGAACTCGCTGACTGCCGCGATCCAGCGCATCGCGGCGCGCGGCACAATTGTCGTTTACGGCAATTCCTCGGGGGAGCCGGCGCCGTTCAATTTCCGCGATTTCGCCGAGCACCAGAACGCGCGCGTTCAGGCTTTCCACTATTTCACCTCGGAGCCGGAGGAGCGTTTCGGCCCCAATCTCGCCTTGCTTGCCGCGCTGATTGCCGACGGCTCCCTGAAGCCGCGCTTGAGCGAACACAGCTGGCATGAACTGTCGCGCGTCGGGCCGCTGCTGCGTGAGCGGCAGATCCCCGGCAAGGCCGTTTTTCATATCGAACAGCGATGACGAGGAGACAGCCATGGCGATCAAGGTCGGTGACAAGATCCCGTCGGTGACATTGCACTATTTGACCCCGGAGGGGATGAGGTCGGTGCCCTCGGACGAATTCTTTGCTGGCAAGAAAGTCGCCGTGTTCGGTCTACCCGGCGCCTACACGCGCACCTGCTCGTCGCGCCATCTGCCGGGCTATGTGACAAATGCTGAAACACTGAAGAAGAAGGGCATCGATGCGGTCGCCTGCGTCTCGGTCAATGATGCCTTCGTCATGGACGCCTGGGGAAAGGAGCACGGGGCGCCCGGCAAGGTGACAATGCTCGGCGACGGCAGCGCCGATTTCACAAAGGCGATCGGTCTCAGCGTCGATCGCACCTCCGCCGGTATGGGCATCCGCTCGCAGCGCTATTCGATGATCGTCGATAACGGCGTCGTGACCGCGCTCCATGTCGAGCCATCGGGCGAATACGGCGTCTCCAGCGCCGAAGCGATGCTGGAGAAGCTGTAGCCCGCGAAAGCCCTGCGATGGAACGGATCACCCTCTACGGCAGCTTCACGTCGAGCTCCAGCTACAAGCCGATGCTGTATCTCGCTTTGGCGGGGCTGCCGTTCTCGTTCCGCACGGTCAATCTGAAATACGGCAGGCAAAAGGAGCCGGAATACCTGGCGATCAACCGCTGGGGCGTCGTGCCATCATTGCGCCATCGCGGCCTGACGATCCTGCAATCGAACGTCATCCTCGATTACCTCGCGCGCGAAACCGGTCATTTCGAGGGCGCGACCGAACAGGAACGCTGGGAAGCGCGCGAATGGTTGTCCTGGGAGGCGGATCACATCACCGCCGTTGCCAAGGTACGGCATTCGGCGCGGTTCACGGCGTCGCATCCCGAAGTGATCGCTGAGTTTCGCCCAAAGGCTGAGGCGGCTCTCTCCTTTGTCGACGCGACGCTGAAGGACCGCGAGTGGCTCGTTGGCAATCAATGCACGATCGCCGATATCGGCTGCTGGGGCCGCATGGTGTTCATGGCCGAGGGCGGCTTCGAGATTGCGAATTGGCCGCGTCTCGAGGCCTGGTCACGGCGTCTGAAGGCCCTGCCGGGCTTCGCGCTCCCTTACGATCTGATCCCCAGCAAAGACCGCGAATTCGATCCGCAATAGGTCCCCCGCTGCGGAGCCTCGGCGGCGTCGCGGTGCCACCCGGTTGAGCTGCCGTTCTTCACATCGCTTGACCTGCGATAAGGAATACACGCATTCGGCAATTCATCGCCGACAAAGAAAACTGCCTATTTATTCTTATCTGATTTTAGAAAAATATTGGAACGTCGATTGGCGACTGTAAGTTTGTCGCGTGGCAGAGCGACGACGTGCTCCGCTCGATAGAGAAACTCGGACATTTTCAGTAACGATGTATAGGAGTAGTACAATGAACGCTTTGGTAGCGCCGGTCGAATTGACCGATGGCGAACTCGATCTCGTCGCCGCCGGGCTGAACAGCCAGCATGGTCTCGGGCTGATCGTGGCCAATATTGGTGTCGACAACGTATTGAACGGGTTCAAGGTCTCCGCGCTGAATAACAACCAAGTCACGCTGACGGACGTCGCGAGCAACAACACCATAACTGTGCCAATCGGGGTTGCCGTGGCCGCTCTTGGCGGCGCGGCTGGCGTACTCAACAAGCTCGCCTAGCGCTCCTCACATTGATGGCGTTGTGAAACCGGGGTGCACTTGTGCGGGCCTCCCCGGCAGGTGCACCCCATTTCCGAGGCTTTGCAACTCCAAATTAATTGAGGTCCGAATTTGTCGTCCGGGCGCTCTCTTTTCCGTCAGGAAGCCATAGAGTTTCAGCGCGGTCAGCGCGAATTCGGCGAGATCGCGTTGTTGCAGCCGGTCTCGACAAAGCTGCTGGCTTGGCTGCTTGCGGCGGTCGTGACAATCGCGATCGTATTCCTCTGCTTCGCGCAATTCTCGCGCAAGCAGACCGTGCCGGGCTTTTTGACGCCGGCCGCGGGGACGCTGAAGGTGTTCCCGGATCGCGAGGGGGTGGTTACCAATCTCTACGTCAAAGAAGGCCAGCAGGTAAAAGCCGGCGATCCGCTCTTCACGGTTGGCACGCCGCAGATCGCCGCCGATGGCGAGGACGTCAATGCCGCGAAACTGGCGTCCCTGAAGCAGCAGAAGGAAACACTCGCCCATCAGATCGCCGCCGAGCAGCAAAGTGCCGCGGCGGAACGCGAGCGCCTCAACATACTGGTCTCCGGGACCCAATCCGCGATTGCCGATTTGCGCGGCCAGATCGACCTGCAGGGACAACGCGTCCAGCTCGCCGAAACTCTTGTCGCAGCCGCGAAGGACCTTCTCGCAAAGGGCTATATGTCCGCCGTTGAAAGCAAACGCCGCGAAGATTTGCTGCTGGAGCAGCGGCAAAACCTCGCGAATCTTCGTCGGCAGCTGACCGACAACCAGAACAAGCTCGCCGAAGCGCAGTCCTCTTTGAAGCAGCTGCCGGCAGCGACGTCTCGGAAAATCCAGCCTCTGCGCGATCAAATCTCCGAGGTTCAACAGCGGGCCGCCGAAAGCAAAGGCCGCAGCTCCTACATTATCCGCGCACCGGCCGCCGGCCGCATCTCAATGAGCCAGGTCAGCCTTGGCCAAGCCGTGCAGCCGCAAAAGCTGCAGATGGAAATCGTCCCCGATGGAACACCGTTGCAGGCCGAGCTGCTGATCCCGACGCGCGCCGCGGGGTTTATTCATGTCGGGGAGGAAGTGCGGTTCCAATATGACGCTTTTCCGTACCAGAATTTCGGCACCTACACCGGCCGCATCGTCGAACTGTCGCACACGGTGCTGACTAAACCGGATGCGGCCGGGCCGATCGTGCCGGAAGAGCCGGTTTACAAGGCAATAGCCGTCCTCGACCGCCCCGATGTGGATGCGAACGGCCGGAAGGCGGCGCTGCAATCCGGCATGCTCCTGAAAGCCGAGATCATCCTCGACAGGCGGTCCTTGGCCGACTGGATCCTCGATCCGCTGCTTCATAAGAGAATGTGACTGTGCAGCAGGAATATCTGAATTTTCGGGGACGCGCCCGTCTTCCGGTAATGCTGCAGACCGAGGCCGCTGAGTGCGGCATCGCCTGCCTCGCGATGATCGCCTCCTATTTCGGGCACCGCATCGATCTCGACACACTGCGGCGGCGTCACCCCGTGTCGCTGAAGGGCATGACCCTCCGAGCGCTCATCGAGACCGCCCGCCATTTGGAGCTGGCATGCCGCCCGTTGCGCATTGAGCTGGCGCATCTCAGCCAGCTGCGCATGCCGGCGATCCTGCACTGGGACATGAACCATTTCGTGGTCCTGAAATCCGCGTCTCGCCGCGGTTTGGTGATCCATGACCCGGCAGCCGGAGAAAAGCGCCTGTCCTTTGACGAGGCATCCAAACACCTGTCGGGGGTTGCGGTCGAATTATGGCCGCTCGCCGGATTTGAGGCGAAGGACGAGAGAACGCGGTTGCCCCTATCCGCCTTTTTCGGGCGGGTCCGCGGCACCGTGCACGCGCTGGCGCAGATCTTCGCGCTGTCGGTCATCCTCGAGATCGGCATCATCGCGGCGCCTTTTTACATGCAGCTCGCGCTCGACCAGGTGATCGCTAGCGGCGATGTCGATCTCCTGGTCGTGCTCGCTTTCGGCTTTGGGCTGGTGACCGCGCTTACCGTCGCCGGCAAGGCGATACGGTCTCTGACGAGTCTCAATCTCCAGAACACGTTGCATTTCGCGATGGGAAGCCGCCTGTTTCACCATCTGGTCCGGCTGCCGCTCGCTTATTTCGAGAAGCGCCATATTGGCGACATCCTGTCGCGTTTCATCTCGCTCGAGCCAATCCGCAACGTCGTTGCCGAAGGCCTCATCACCGCGATCATCGATGGGCTGATGGGCATCGTCACCCTGACGGTGGTGTTCCTGTACAGCCCGGTGCTCGGCGGCGTCATCATCGCCGCGTTCCTGCTTTACCTGATCTTGCGATTGGCCCTGTACCGGCAGTTCCGCGAGCGCAGCGAAACCGTGATCCGCAGCAAGGCGCAAGAAAATTCGGCATTGATCGAGACGCTGCGGGCGATCCAGAGCCTGAAGCTCTTCAACCGCGAAACCGAGCGGGAAAGCCAATGGCTGAACCGCTACGCCAATGTCATCAACGCCGCCGTCCGTATAGGCCGCACAAAGATCCTTTTCACGACGCTCAACGAAGCGATCTTTGGGCTCGAAAACATCGTGACCGTTTACCTCGCCGTACGCATGGCGCTCGGCGGCCAGCTCACGATCGGGATGATCTTCGCCATCATGGCTTATAAGCAAAGCTTCATGTCGAAAGCGGTGTCGCTGGTCGAGACGGCGATCGATTTCCGCATCCTCGAGCTGCATGTCGAGCGCCTTTCCGACATCGCGCTGAGCGCACCGGAGCCTGGGCATGACCGGCCCGTCGGATATGCCAGACCGGTTATGGGCCGCATAGAATTGCGCAATGTGTGGTTCCGCTATGCCGAGACGGAACCGTTCGTTCTCGAAGATGTGAACCTCGTCGTCGATGCCGGCCGCTTTGTCTCGATCCGCGGCCCGTCCGGCGGCGGCAAGACGACGCTGGTCAAGATCATGCTCGGGCTGTTGGAGCCGACCACCGGCGAGGTGCTGATCGACGGAATTCCGCTCGCAACGGTCGGTGCGCGCGCCTATCGGGAAAATGTCGGCGCGGTCATGCAGGAGGATCAGCTGCTCTCGGGCTCGATCGCCGACAACATCTGCTTTTTCGACGCGACCTATGACCAGAACCGGATGATTGAATGCGCGCAGATCGCCGGGATTCACGACGAGATCATGGCGATGCCGATGACCTACAACAGCCTGATCGGGGATATGGGGAGCTCGCTATCGGGCGGGCAAAAGCAGCGTGTGTTGCTCGCCCGCGCCCTCTATCGGCAGCCGAAACTGCTGTTCCTCGATGAAGGCACTGCCCATCTCGACGTCGCGAGGGAAGCGGAGATAAACGGGAACCTGCGGCGTCTCGGCATGACGCTGATCAGTGTCGCGCACCGCCCCGGGGCCGCATCCGGCGCCGATTACAGTTTTCATGTCGCCAGGACGTGCGAGGCAATCGAGCCGCGAAAACCCGCGGAAGAGATCGGCCCGGCGAGAGATCGAGATCCGAGCCCTGCCATCGAACCGAGCCCCGCGCTCGGTGCCGAACCGGCCTTCGCAGCGGGATAAAAAAAGCCCTCCCCCGGCGGGCGGGAGAGGGCTCTTCTTTTCAGTGAACGGCGGCGCTGCCGGGATTGCCACGGCCGCCGCCGGCCTGCGCGAAGCCGATCGGCGGGCGCTCCGGCGCCTTGAAGCCCTGCGGCCGGTCGTCCTCGACGACAATGCCGTCGAGCGCGAGGCGGCCATCGACGACCGACAGTTCCAATACGCCATGTTCGCCCTCCTCGCCGACATGGTCGAGCAGCCGCTCGGCGATCGGGTCCTCGACAAGACCCTGGATCGTCCGCTTCAGCGGCCGCGCGCCAAACGCCGGGTCCCAGCCCAGCTCGGCCAGACGTTTCCGCGCCGCCTCGTCGGCGGCCAGCGCAAGACCGCGCTCGGCGAGCCGCTCGTTGACCCGCTTCAGCTGGATGTCGACGATCCGCGCCATCTCCTCGCGCCCCAACCGGCCGAAGATCAAGACATCGTCGAGCCGGTTCAGAAACTCGGGCCGGAAGGCGCGGCGCACCGCGTCCATCACTTCCTCGCGCGCATGACCGAGCGGCTCGTCTTCGCCGAGCGCCAGCAAGGCCTCTGCGCCGAGGTTCGACGTCATGATTAGGATCGCGTGCCGGAAATCGGCGGTGCGGCCCTGACCGTCGGTGAGCCGTCCGTCTTCCATTGCCTGCAGCAGCACGTTCAGGACATCCGGATGTGCCTTCTCGACCTCGTCGAGCAAGACGACCTGATACGGCTTGCGCCGGATCTTCTCGGCCAAAGTGCCGCCATCGTCATACCCGACATAACCAGGCGGCGAGCCGATCATGCGCGACACGGTGTGCCGTTCCATGTACTCGGACATGTCGAGCCGGGTGATCGCGTTCTCGTCATCGAACAGGAATTCGGCGAGCGCCTTCGCGAGCTCGGTCTTGCCAACGCCGGTCGGCCCGAGGAACAGAAACGAGCCCGTCGGCCGTGCCGGATCCTTGAGCCCGGCGCGCGAGCGCCTCACCGCCTTCGACACGGCCCGCACCGCCTCGCGCTGACCGACCACGCGCTCGGCTAGTTTCTGCTCCATGTCCTTGAGACGCTGGCGCTCGGCTTCGAGCATCCTCTCGACCGGGATCCCGGTCCAGCGCGTCACGACGGCCGCGACGTCGCGCATGCCGACTTCTTCGCGTTCGGTCGAAGCGCGCGCCTCGGCTTCGGCGAGCCGTTTTTCAACATCGGGGATCACCGAATAGGTCAATTCGCCGGCGCGGCTCCAATTGCCATCGCGCTGCGCGCGTTCCAGCTCGTTCCTGGCCTGATCGAGCTCTTCCTTCAGCCGGCGCCCTTCGGTGCGCCGCGATTGCGAGGCGCGCCACGCCTTCTCCATCGAGGCCTCTTCGGTTTCGGCCTGGACAAGCTCGGCTTCCAGCTTCTGCAGCCGTTCCTGCGAGGCGCGATCGGGTTCGGCGCGCAACGCCTCGCGCTCGATCTTCAACTGCATGACGCGGCGGCTGATCCCGTCCAGCGCCTCGGGTTTTGAGTCGATCGCGATGCGAACCCGCGAGGCCGCCTCATCGATCAGATCGATCGCCTTATCGGGAAGGCGCCGGTCGCCGATATAGCGGGCGCCAAGCTGCACCGCCGCGACGATAGCCGCGTCCGCGATGCGCACGCCGTGA